>JAMPXO010000032.1 GCA_023701125.1 Vicinamibacteria bacterium
GAGGACCCGATCGGCCAGATCGTGCGCGTGCGCAACCTGCCGTTCCGGGTGATCGGCGTGCTGGCGCCCAAGGGCCAGGGCCAGATGGGCGACGACCAGGACGACATCGTGATCGCGCCCTACACGACGATCCAGAAGAAGCTGCTGGGCATCACTCATCTGAACCGGATCTCGATCTCGGCCGTCAGCCAGGACCGGGTCGAGCGCGCCGCCGTGGAGATCACCCAGTTGATGCGGCAGCGCCACCGGATCAGCAACCCCGAGGAAGACGACTTCAGCGTGCGCACGGTCGAGGAGATGGCGCAGACCCGACTCGACGTGGCGAACACGATGAACTCGCTGCTGATGAGCGTGGCCTCCGTCAGCCTGCTCGTGGGCGGGATCGGGATCATGAACATCATGCTGGTCTCGGTCACCGAGCGAACCCGCGAGATCGGACTGCGACTGGCCGTCGGTGCCCGCTCGCGCGACATCCTGAGCCAGTTCCTGGCCGAGGCGGTGACGCTGTCGGTGTTCGGCGGGCTGCTCGGCATCGCACTCGGGGTCGGCGTGTCCGAGGCGATCGTGCAGAGCCTGGGCTGGCCGATGAAGGTCACCACCGAGGCGATCGCGCTGGCCTTCGGCTTCGCCGGCGCGGTCGGCGTGTTCTTCGGCTGGTACCCCGCCCGGCGCGCGGCCTCGCTCGACCCGATCGACGCCCTTCGCTACGAGTAGGGCGGAGCCTCTCAGCTTCGCGGACGGACGCCCAGGCCGGGGACGTCGGGGGGCACGACCCGGCCGTCCTTCAGCACGGCACCCACGAAGGGATCTTCGGCGAGCAGCAGCGCGCCGTCGAGGTCGGCGTGGTCCACGAGCGCCGAGATGTGGGCGGCGGCCGTGATCGCCACCGACGACTCGATCATGCAGCCGAGCATCACGCCCATGCCGTGGGCGCGGGCGACCGCGATCATGCGCAGCGCCTCGGCCAGGCCGCCGCACTTCATCAGCTTGATGTTGATGCCGTCGAAGGCGCCGGCCAGCTTCGGGATGTCGGCGGCGCGGTGGATGCTCTCGTCGGCGTAGAACGGCAGCGGACTGCGCTTGCGCAGCTCCCGGGTCTCCGCCAGCATCGCCGCCGGCAGTGGCTGCTCCACGTACTCCACGCCCAGGCCCGCCAGCCACTCCAGCCGCTCCAGCGCCGTCTCCGGCGTCCAGCCCTCGTTGGCGTCGACGCGCAGGCGCTGGCGAGTGGTGTCGCGCACGGCGGCCAGCATCTCGCGGTCGTTCGGACCGCCGAGCTTGATCTTGAGCACCTCGTACGAGGAGGCCTCGCGGACCTTCTCCGCGACCACCTCGGGGCTGTCGATGCCGATCGTGAACGAGGTCGCCGGCACCCGCGCGGGGTCCAGCCCGAGCATCTCGTAAAGGGGCACGCCGCAACGCTGGGCGGCCAGGTCGTGGAGCGCGATGTCGACGGCGGCCTCCGCCGCAGCCTGCCCTGCGACGGCGGCCTCGCGAGCGGCGCTCGCGAAGTGGCGCGCGTCGCCCAGCCGCGGCGCCATCGCCTGCACGGCCGCGGTCGCCGAGGCCTGGTCCTCGCCGTAGCGCAGGATCGGCGCCGCTTCGCCGCGGCCGAGCCGCCCGGCCTGCGCGACCTCGACCAGCACGTTGAGGCGCGAGTCGGAGGCGCCGCGGGCGATCCGGAACGTGTGGCGGAGCCGCAGCTCCAGCGGCCGGGTGACGACGTCGAGAGCGGTCATGGCGGCCGGATCATAGCTCGCGGCGGTTGACCCCCCCGGGGCCCTGTTGAATCATGCATCCGTGCTCCAGGAGCCGATCGCCGTTCTCGCCTACCTCGCGGCCCTGGTGGCCGCCGTCCTGCGCGTCGCGCGCTGGCCGCGGCTGGCTTTCGTGTTCGATCGGCTGCCCGCGATCTTCTGGATCTACTTCCTGCCGATGCTGTCGACGACGCTGGGGCTGACCCCCGCCGAGAGCCCGGTCTACCAGGCCCTCGCCCGCTACCTGCTGCCGTGCTCGCTGGCGCTGATGCTGCTCTCCGCCGATTTGCCCGCGATCGCGAAGCTGGGCCGCACGGCGCTGCTGGTGATGGCCGCGGGCGCGTTCGGCACCATGCTGGGCGCGCTGTTCGCCTTCGAGCTGTTCCGGCCCTGGCTGCCGGCCGAGGCCTGGAAGGCGATGGGGGCGCTGACCGCGACCTGGATCGGCGGCAGCGCCAACCTGGTCACCGTCGCCACGACGCTGCAACTCTCCCCGGAACTGCAGGGCGTGATGATCCTGGTCGACACGGTGGTCGGCTACTCGTGGATGGGCCTGCTGATCGCGCTGGCGTCGCAGCAGGAGCGTTTCGACCGCTGGAACCGCGCCGACCGCAGCCTGGTCGACGAGATCGGCGCCCACCTCCAGAAGCTGCGCGCGGAAAACGCCCACCCGATCTCGGTCGCCGACGCCACCCAGATGGTCGGCCTGGCCCTCGGCCTGACCGCCGTCTGCCTCTGGCTCGGAACCTTGCTGCCGCCCGTCGGCCGCGTCTTGAACGCGTTCTCGTGGAGCGTGATCCTGGTGACGACGATCGCGCTCGGGCTGTCGATGACCCGGCTGGCGCGGCTCGAGGGCGCTGGCGCCTCCGCCCTGGGCTACACGGGCTTCTACCTGCTGCTGGCCGGGATCGGCGCCCAGGGCGACCTGGGCAAGATCGTCGCCTACCCGCAATTCATCCTGCTGGGGGTCGTCGTCATAATCGTCCACGCGGCCTGCCTGCTGCTCGCCGTGCGGCTGTTGCGGGCGCCGCTGTTCTTCTTCGGTTCCGCGAGCCAGGCCTGCGTCGGCGGCTACTCGTCAGCGCCGGTCGTGGCCGCGATCTATCACCCGGCGATGGCGCCGCTGGGGCTGCTGCTGGCCGTCGTCGGCAACGTGACCGGGACCTACGCGGGCCTGCTGCTCGCGGAGCTGATCGCGCCGTGAGTGCGACCGTGCTGCTGCTCGCCGCGGCGCTGGCCGCGCCGGCGTCCGAGGCGCTGGTGGTGGGCCTGCTGGCCGATCCCGTCTCGCTCGCCCCACACCGCGCCAGCGACCTGGTCTCGGCGGCCGTCGTGCTCAACGTCTGCGAGACGCTGGTCCGCCCGCGCGTGGACGGCGAGCGGTTCGAGCCGCTGCTGGCCACCTCCTGGGCGACAGCCGACGGCCGAACCTGGACCTTCACGCTGCGCGACGGGGTCAGCTTCCATGACGGCGCTCCGTTCGATGCGGAGACCGTCGTCGCCAACATCGAGCTGCTGCGGCGCGAGCGGGCCTTCCCCGGGCGCGCGCGCCGCGGCGGCCGGCTCGTCGTCTCGATCGAGCTCGATGCCCCCAACGCCGCGCTGCTGTCGACGCTGTCGCAGCCCTTCTTCGCGCTCCAGAGCCCGCGTGCGCTCGCCACACCGCGGCCGGTGGGCACCGGCCCGTTCGTCTTCGTCGACGCGGTGCCCGGCCGGGTGCGGCTCGCGTCCCACGCCCGCTACTGGGGTGGCCGGCCCCGACTCGACGCCCTCGAGTTCCGCCGCTTCGCCGACGAGGCCCTGCTGTTGCGGGCGCTGCTGGCCGCAGAGGTGGACGTGACCCAGGCCCTCGGCCACGACCGGGTCGAGGCGCTCCACGACGCGCCCGGCATCGAGCTCGACTTCCGGGTCGGCTCCAACCTCGCGTTCCTCGCGCCCAACCACGAAAAGACCCCGTTCGGCGACCGCCGCGTGCGACAGGCGCTCGCCCTCGCGATCGACCGGCCGGCCCTCGTCGAGCACGTGGTCGGGGGCCACGGCGCCGCCGCCCGCAACCCGCTGCCGCCGGGGCTCTGGGGCTACTCGACCCGGACCCGCGAGTTGGTGCGCGACCTGCCGCAGGCCCGCCGCCTGCTGCGCGAGGCCGGCTTTCCGGACGGCTTCGAGGCGGAGTTGCTGGAGCCGCCGGTGCCGCGGCCCTACCTGCCGCGTCCCGCCGAGCTGATCCGGCGGCTGCAGGCGGACCTGGCGGCGGCGGGCGTGCGCACCCGGCGGGTGACGGTACGCGACTGGGCCGACTACCTGGGACGCGCTTCGCGCGGCGAGTTCGAGCTCGCGGTGTTCGGCTGGCAGGCCGACACCAGCGACCCCAACGACTTCCTGACGGCGCTGCTCGACTCCGAGTCGATCCCGGCCACCAACCGGGCGCGTTACCGCAGCCCGCAGATGGACGCGTTGCTGCTGCGGGCGCGGCGACGCAGCCCCGCGGCGGAGCGGATCGCGCTGTACCACGAGGCCCAGGAGCTGTTCCAGCGCGACATGCCGTGGGCGCCGCTGTTCCACGTCTCCGGCGTCACCGCCCATCGCAGCGCGGTGAGCGGTCTGCTGCTCGGGCCCGCCGGACTGGTCCGCTACGAAGAGGCCTGGAAGACGCCATGAGACGAACGTGCGCCACCCTCCTGCTGCTGGCCCTGCCGATCGCTGCTGCGCCGCCGACCGCGAAGGAGTCGCTGCTGTGGGCGAAGCTCGAGGCGCGCGTCGCCCGCGTGGACGCTTCGCTCGACGGCGTGCTGGGCCTGGTGATCAAGGACCTCACGTCGGGAGCGACGATCGTCCGCCGCGGCGACGAACCGTTCCCGCAGGCGTCGAGCATCAAGTTGCCGGTGCTCTACGAGGCCTGGCGCCAGGCCGACGCAGGCCGACTCGACCTCGACGCCGTGACCACCCCGCCGGCAGCCCCGCGGGCCGGCGGCGGTGGCGTGCTCCAGGTGCTGGGTGGACGCGTCAGCCTGACGTGGCACGACCTCGCGGTGCTGATGATGGGCTGGTCGGACAACGAGGCCACGAATCTGCTGATCGACCGCGTCGGCATGCAGGCCGTCAACGCCCGGCTCGACGAGCTCGGGCTCCCGAACACGCGGCTGCGGCGGCGGATGATGGACCTCGGGGCCGCGCGCGAGGGCCGCGAGAACGTCTCCACGCCGCTCGAGATGGCGCGCCTGATGGAGGTCCTGCGCGAGGGGCGGGGCCTGTCTCCGGCGCGCGCTCGCGACCTGCTCGACGTCGCCGCGGTGGCGAAGGAGTCGGCGTTTCGCGACCCGCTGCCCGCCGCGCTGCGGGTCGTCGACAAGCCCGGCGCGCTGGAGGGCGTGCGCTGCGTGAGCGCGTTCGTCGACCTGCCGGGGCGACCCTACGTCGTCGTCGTGATGACGACGTTCCTGCGCCGGGACGCGGACGGCGACGCCGCCATCCGCGAGCTGTCCGCGGCCGTGTTCGAGACCTTCGACCGCCTCGCCCGCTCCTCGGACCTGGGCCGCGTGATCAGCGAACGCTGAGCGCGCGGCGTTCAGGCGTCGAGCTCGGCCGCCACCAGGTCTGCGAAGGTCTCCCGCCGCCGTGCGAGCCGCAGCTCGCCCGCCTCCACCAGCACCTCCGCCGCGCGCGGCCGCAGGTTGTAGTTGGAGGCCATGCTGAAGCCGTAGGCACCCGCGTCGCGCACGGCGACCAGGTCCCCGGGCTGCACGTCCTCCAGCAGGCGGCCGCGAGCGAAGAAGTCGCCCGTCTCGCACACCGGCCCCACCACGTCGGCCTCGGAGCGCGGCCGGCCGCGCTCGATGACCGGCTCGATGCGGTGGAAAGCCTCGTACAACGCCGGCCGCAGCAGGTCGTTCATGCCGGCATCCAGGATCACGAAGCGCTTGCCGCGGTTCTCCTTGACGTACAGCACCCGCGCCAGCAGCACGCCGGCCGGCGCCACCAGCGAGCGACCCGGCTCCAGCATCAGCAGCATCTTCCGCGGCAGCCCGGCGATCGCGGGCAGGATGCAAGCGGCCAGCGCGCGCGGGTCGGGCCCGCCTTCGCCCGTGTAGTCGACGCCCAGACCGCCGCCGAGGTCGATGCTGCGCAGCGCGAACCCCTCCGCCAGCAGTTGCCGCGACAGCCCCGCCACCGCCTTCGCCGCCTCGCCGACCGGCTCCAGGTCGGTCATCTGCGAGCCGATGTGGCACTGCACGCCGGCCACCTCGATCGCGGGCAGCGCCCGGGCGCGGCGCAACAGCTCCGGGGCCAGCGCCAGATCGACGCCGAACTTGTTCTCGCGCAGCCCGGTCGAGATGTAGGGGTGGGAGCGCGGGTCGATGTCCGGGTTGACCCGCAACGTCACGCGAGCGGTGCGACCCGAGCGGGCGGCCAGCGCCGACAGGCGCCGGATCTCTTCTTCGCTCTCGGCATTGAACTCGCCGATGCCGGCGTCGAGACCCGCCTGCAACTCGGCCTCGGTCTTGCCGACGCCCGAGAACACGATCCGCTCCGCGGGGAAACCCGCGCGCAGCGCCGCCGCCAGCTCGCCGCCCGAGACGATGTCGGCGCCCGCTCCCAGCCGCACCAGGCGCCGCAGCAGCGCCCCGTTGGAGTTGGCCTTCAGCGCGTAGCAGACCCGGTGGGGTACGGCCGCGAAGGCCGCGTCGTAGGCCCGATAGGCCTGCTCCACCCAGGCGGCGGAATAGACGTAGAGCGGGGTGCCGAACTGCTCGGCCGCCGCCACCAGCGACACGCCGTCGCAGCGGAGTTCGCCACCCGTGCGCGCGAAACCGGCGCTCACCGCTTGTCTCCGCGCAGCACGGCCGCCGCCACGCCGGAAAGGCCGATCACGCCGACCAGGTTCGGGAAGATCTGCAAGCCATTCATGAGGTCGCCCCACGCCCACACGGTGTCCACCTTGGAGACGGCGCCGAGCACGATCAGACCGCAGTAGATCCAGCGGTACGGCACCACCACCCGCTTGCCGAACACGTACTCGAGGAACTGCTCGCCGTAGTACGCCCAGCCGATCAGCGTCGTGTACCCGAACAGGAACACGCAGACCGCGACCACCACCCCGCCGAACGGCAGCGCCGTGTCGAACGCCTCGGCGACGATCGCGGCGCCCGTGTTCTGCGAGCCGCGCCACACCCCGGACAACAGGATCGTGAAGGCGCTGATCGTGGACGTGACGAACGAGACGATGAAGACCTCCATCACGGCCGCCAGCCCCTGCCGGCGCGGGTCGTCGCTCTGGGCCGTGCCGTAGGCCACCGCGGCCGTGCCGTAGCCGGCCTCGTTGGCGTAGATGCCGCGGGCGATGCCGTAGCGCATCGCGACCATGATCCCGACGCCGGCCGTGCCGCCGCCGACCGCGCCGATCGAGAAGGCCTCGCGGAAGACCAGCGCCAGCACGTCCGGGATCTGCCCCGCGTGGGTGACGATCACCACCAGGCCGCCCGCCAGGTACAGAAAGACCTTCAGCGGCGACAGCTTCTCCATCGCCCGCCCGATCACCTTGATGCCGCCGATGATCACCAGCCAGGCGAGGACGGCGATCGCAATCCCGGACCACAGCGTCGGCACCCCGAGCTGCGATCGCCACACGTCGGCGATCGAATTGGGCTGGGTGAACGGGGTCGTGGTCAGCGCCGCGACGCCGGCGATCACGGCATAGGCCATCGCCAGCCGCGGCGAGCGCAGCCCCTCGCGCAGGTAGTGCATCGGCCCCGCCGAGAGCCCGCTGGCGCTGTCGAGCTGGCGGTACTTCATGCCGAGCACGGCCTCGGCGAACTTGATCGAGGTGGCGAAGAAGCCGTAGCACCAGATCCAGAAGATGGCGCCCGGGCCGCCGGAGACGATCGCGGTCGCCACGCCGGCGATGTTCCCGGTCCCGATCGAGGCGGCCAGCGCGGTCATGAAGGCCTGGAACGGGGTCAGCGCCCCGGCGCCGCTGGTCGCAGAGCTCGGCACCAGCGCCTGCAGTGCCTCGCGGAAGCAGCGGACCTGGACGAACCCGAAGCGCAGGGTCAGGAACAGCCCGCTGCCGAAGAGGAGCAGCGCCAGGATCGACGGCAGCGTGACGTCGCCGATCCGGATCGCCCCCCACAGGACCTCGTCCGCGAGGAAGTGGATGACCCACGCGAGCGCTGCCAGAGCTTCGGACATGGAGCGGCATGCTAGCATCGCGCTCACTGCGATTATGGCCGCGCGAGAGCTGATCACGGCCGATGACGTGCGTTCCGTGCCCGAGGGTGGCGAGTTGTTCGCCTCGCCGGGGGCGATCGTGACGCCGTGGGCGCGCGAGATCGCCGACTCCCGCGGCGTGCGCATCACGCTCGAGACCCGGCCGCGGGCCGCGGCGGTGGCGCTGGGCGCCGACCACGGCGGGTTCGCCCTCAAGGAAGCGCTCAAGGCCCGCCTCGAGCGCATGGGTCGCGCGGTGCGCGACGTCGGCACCCACTCGACCGACCCCGTCGACTACCCCGACCTCGCGCTGGCGGTGGCCCGCGCGGTCGCCGCCGGCGAGGCCCGGTTCGGGGTCGTGATCGACGGCGCCGGGATCGGCTCGGCGATGGCCGCCAACAAGGTGCCGGGCATCCGCGCGGCGGCCTGCAACTCGCTCGACCTGGCGCGCAACGCACGCGAGCACAACGACGCCAACGTGCTGACGCTCGGCGCCCGCTTCCTGACGCCCGAGCAGGCGCTGGAGATCGTCGAGGCCTTCACCTCGCTGCGCTGCAGCGAGGAGCGGCACCTGAAGCGGGTCGCCAAGATCACGACCATCGAAGAGACCTACGGGCGCCGCCCTGCGCGGCGCGGAGCCAGCGAGAGATGAACCAGGCGCAGCTCGTCGAAGCCGTCGTCCGCGCGGTCCTCGCGCAGATCCAGGTCGAGGAGCCGGCCTGCGCCTGTCACGGGGCGCCTGGCGGCGGTTGCCCGTCGCGCCTCGACGGCTTCGTGGGATACGGAGCGGCGCGCTTCGGCCTGCGCGCGGGGGCTGCCTACCCGCGCGAGATCGCGCGCACCATCGACCACACGCTGCTCAAGGCGGACGCGACCCGCCCGCAACTCGAGCAACTGTGCCGCGAGGCTCGCGAGTTCGGCTTCGCGACCGTCTGCGTGAACCCGGCCTGGGTGCCGCTCTCGGCCCGGCTGCTGCGCGGCTCTGAGACGGGCGTCTGCACCGTCGTCGGCTTCCCGCTCGGCGCCACCTTCCCCGAGGTCAAGGCCCACGAGGCCGCCCGAGTGGTCGAGGAGGGCGCCGGCGAGGTCGACATGGTCGTCAACGTCGGCGCGCTGAAGTCGGGCGACTACGCCCTCGTCGAGCGCGACATCGCCGCGGTCGTCGAGGCCAGCCGGCGCGGCGGAGCGATCGTCAAGGTGATCCTGGAGACGGCGCTGCTGACCGACGAGGAGAAGGTGCGCGGCTGCGTGCTGAGCCGCGCCGCGGGCGCGGACTTCGTGAAGACCTCGACCGGCTTCGGCCCGGCCGGCGCCACCGTGGAGGACGTGGCGCTGATGCGGCGCGTGGTCGGCCCGGCGATGGGCGTCAAGGCGGCCGGCGGCGTGCGCGACTACGCGCAGGCGCAGGCCATGATCGCGGCCGGGGCCGACCGCATCGGCGCCAGCGTCGGCGTGAAGATCGTGCAGGAGAGCCGCGGCGGCGCGCCGACGCCCTCGTCGCCGGCGCCCGCGCCGAAGGCGAGCTCCTACTAGACGCTGCGTCGGCTCAGGACCGCACGCGGGACAGGTACGAGTCCACGGTGCGCTTGACGTCGAGTCCCAGGCAGCGCGCGTATTCGGCCAGGAATCCCTTCAGGTAGACGAGCGCGGGCAGGTCCGAGTGACGGTCCGCCTCGAGGTACTCGAGGAAGCGCACGCCGATCTTGGTGCGAGTCGAGATCTCCGCCAGCGTCACGCCGCGCTCCTCGCGGAACCGCCGCAACGTCGGCCCCGTGACCGGCTCCGGCAGCAGCAGCGGCACGACCCGGTCGCGCGGGTGGGCGTGGCTCGCGACGTGAAGCGGAGCCGCGGGCGCGGCAGGGGCTGGCCGTGGCACGGGCGGTTCCGGCAGAGCGCCAGCCACAGGCCCCGCTGGCACCGGGAGAGCGGGCGGGATGGCCTGGGGCGCATCCTCCACCGCCGGCGCCGCGGCCGCCACGCCGGCAACGTCGTCGGGCCCGGGCGCGGTTTCCGGACCGGCGGGAGGCCTGCGCTCCGCGTCGTACGCCTGGCGCCGCACGGGGTCGGCCAGCGCTTCGTACGCGGCGCGCACCCGGGCCCGCGCCTCGGACGCCTCGTCGGGCTCGAGCAACGAATAGGTGGCGAGCGCGCCCTCGGCGTAGAGGCCTTCGAGGAAGCGGAAGGCGCGCTCGATCTCGTCCTGGGTCGCCCCCGGGCCGAGCCCGAGTGCCTCGTAGTGGTCGGAGGGCGGCCCGCTCAGGCCCATGGCAGCGGCAGCGTCTCGCCCTGGAGCAGCGCCCCGGTGAGGCGGCGGATGTGGTCGGCCGCGCGCGACTCGGCGGCGTCCGCCATGAAGAGGCGGCGGCGGCGCACCGCCCGCCACACGGCGTCCTCGTACGGCACGTAGCCTGCGTAGGACGCCCGCACCCCGAGGTGACGGGCGCAGGCCGCGACCAGTTGATGGCCCACGCGCTGGTCGGCCTCGTCTCGCACCTGGTTGACGACGAAGCGCGGGTGGAACGCGGCCACCTCGCGTCGCAGCGCCTCCTCGGCGTCCGGGTGGCGCTCGGCCACGACCCGCAGCAGGTCGATCGGCGTGCGGATGCCGGCCTCGTTCTTGGCGTCGAGCGCAGAGTCGATCAACTGCCGCACCGCCTCGTTGCCCGCGACCCCGCGCAGCCGGCGGTACAGCGCGCTCTTGATGAACCGGTAACTGTTCTCGATCGACGTCGGCTCGGGGATGACGGTCAGCAGCGAGACGTCCGAGATCAGGAAGAAGTCGATGATGTTGAACGAGCTGCCGGCCCCGAGGTCGAGCAGCACGACGTCGACGTCGAGCGCGCGCAGCCGGTTCAGGATGCGCACCTTCTGGACGTGCTTGATGTTGGCCGCGGCCAGGAAGTCGGAGGCGCCGCTGACCAGTCGCAGCCCCGGCACGCCGGTCTCCACGAGCACGTCCTCGATCTGCTCCACGCGGCGCTGGAGGAAGTCGCCGAGGGTGAGCGCCGGCATCTCGAGGCCGAGGCAGGTGTGGAGGTTGGAGCCCCCGAGGTCCGCGTCGACCAGCACGACGCGGCGGCCGGTGCGCGCGAGCTGGTAGCCGAGCGAGGCGGCGAGCAGCGACTTGCCGATCCCGCCCTTGCCGCCACCCAGCGACCAGATCTGGCGTCGCGAGCGCGGCACCGCGACCACGGCCGCGGCCGTGGTGTGGTCGGCCGGCGCGGCCGTCGTCAACGCAGGCCGATGCTCGAGAGCACGGCCGCTCCCAGGTCGCGCAGGCGGGACTTGCCCTTCCACTCGCGGGCGGGGGCCATCTGCACCACGCACAGCGACGAGCCCTGGCCGGTCAGGCTCAGCGAGCGCTGGCGCCACTCGCGGGCGCCGCGCACGTTCTCGTCGTAGCGGATGCGGTAGGCGCTGTCGAGGGCGTCGCGGCCGATCACCTTGCCGCCGACGTAGTCGTACTCGTAGTTCACCTCGGCGTCGAGCTGCAGCGCGGGCGCCTGGCGCTCGAGCATGCACTGCGCGTGGAACGCGTCCGGCGGCAGCTCCGAGGCGTGATACGAGACGCGGAACACGAGGCCGTCGCCGATCACGTCGATCGCGTCGGGCCGGCCCGCGACGGGCTCTTCGACCCAGCCTGCGGGGGTCCGCATCGACACGGCACCGCTGAACAGGCGGTGCTCCAGGGCAAGGTCCGGAGGCTCGGCGGCGAGGGCGAGCCCGGCCAGCACGAGCGCGGCACCGGCGAGCCCGGGCAGGCGGCGATGGCGGCGGCGGGCAGCGCGGTTCAAGATCGTCTCGGGCCTCTGTCTTGCGGGGCGGCCTGACGATAGCGTGTGACCGCGCGGCCGGCAAGGGCCCTGTGGCGCGGAGGATTGGCTAGTAGACTTGCGCCCCTATGCGGCTCCGCTCCGCCCTCCTCCTCCTGGTCGTGTCGACCACCGCCTGCGGTGGCACCGGTTGCCTGATCGGCCTGCCCGAGTCGCCCGCCTGGCGCTTCGAGACCGAGGCCGACGGCACCCGCTATCGAGTCGTCACCCGCGACCAGCAGGTGACGTGGTACCGGCTCGACGGCAAGATCCACAAGGTCCTGCTCGACACCAACGCCGACGGCAAGCACGATCTCTGGGCCTGGCACGAAGGCGAGCCCAAGCCGAAGCGGATCGACATCGATCTCGACTTCGACGGCCAGCCCGACCGCTTCGAAGAACTGGACGCGGCGGGTGGCCTGCGCCGCGTCGGGGTCAGCACCGGCGGCAAGGGGCGCCGCTACCTGACCCCGGGTCCCGACGGCCTGCCCACGGTGGTGGAGCACGACGAGGACGGGGATGGTCGCTTCGAGCGGATCGAGCGGATGCAGAAGGGCGCCCCTGCCTCGATCGAGATCGACGGCGACCGCAACGGCCGGATCGACCGCTGGCAGCACTTCGAGGGCCGTCGGCTGACGGCCGAAGAACTGGACACGGATGGCGACGGGCGCCCGGACCGCCGCCTGCGCTACAGCTCGCGGGGAGATCTCGAGGGGATCGAGACCCTGAAGTGAACAGGGACCCGCGCCACGACGGGCTCTCGGCCTGGGCGAAGTGGGCCGTCCTGTCGGTGGTGGCCGTCGCGCCGCTCGCCTTCGGGGCTGGCAGCCCCAGCTTCTACCTCCCGCTCTACGCGCTGGCGAGCGTGATGTCGGCGGCCTCGTGGATGCGCGCGCGCTTCGACCGTTCGCTCGGCCGCGCCGTGCCGACCGTGCCCGGCGGACGCCTGCTGCTGGCACTGCTCGCGCTCGTCCTGCTCCAGCTCGCCCCCCTGCCGCCCGCGCTGCTGGCCCTCGTCAGCCCGGGGTCCTGGGCCTTCCACCACCTGGGTCAGCCCCCCCAGGGATGGCAGCCGATTTCCGTCAGCCCCGCGGCCACGGCCCGCGGCTTCCTGTCCGTGGCGGGGGCGATGGCGCTCTACGCGTTCGCCTGCCGCGAGTACCGCTCCGCGCTCTGGCGCCGGCGGGCGATCGCCACCCTGGCGATCGCCGCGGCCGCCCTCGGCATGGCGGGACTCGTCCAGGCGGCCTCCGACGACCCGCGTCGCCTCTACGGCATGATCGACGTCCACATCGAGCGGGGCTGGGGGGTGTGGGGCCCCTACCTCAACCGCAACCACTTCGCGGGTTACGTGGCGATGGCGGTGCCGTTGGGTCTGGGGCTCGCGATCGCCGGTAGCGCGGAGTTCCGCCAGTTGCACAGACGCTTCGGGTTCGGCCGGGCGCTGGGCGCCCCCTCGTTCCCCGCGGCGCTACAGTGGAGCGCCTTCGCGCTGTTCCTGCTGGTGGCGGCGCTGGCCCCGCAGTCGCGGGGCGCGCTCTTGGGCCTCGCGGCGGGACTCGGCGCGCTGCTGGCGCTCTCGGGTCACACCCGCCTGACGCTGCTGTCCGGGCTGGTTCTCGGCGGCATCGTGCTCGCCACCGTGGACTTCTCGGCGCTCACCGGCGGTTTCGAGGTCCGCGGCTTCAACCGCCGCGGCATCTGGCGGGCGGCACTGCTGATGCTGCCCGACTTCCCCGTCTTCGGGGCCGGTCTCAACACGTTCCTGGTGGCGTTCCAGCCCTACCAGATCGACTTCCGGGGCGTCCTCGTCACCGCGGCGCACAACGATTTTCTGCAGGTCGCGACGGACCTCGGGCTGCTCGGCATCGGGCTGGTGGCAGGGCTCGGCTACCGGGTGCTGCGGGCCATGCTCGCCGCGCGCGGCGACATCCTCGCGGTCGCCGCCGGTGCGGGCGTGGCGTCCGTGGCCGGGCACGCGCTGGTCGACTACTCGCTGCAGACCCCGGCCAACGCGGCGGCGTTCGCCGTACTGTGCGGCGTCCTGATGGCGGGCGCGGAGCGGGCGGACGTGCCTTGAACCCCACGGAAGCGACGCCTACAATCGCAGCGCTCTTGAACCTCCAACCGCCGCGGCCGAGGCACTGCTCGTCGAGATGATCTGCCCTTCCTGCAAGGCACAGAACGACCCCAGCGCCGAAAGCTGCTTCACCTGCGGCAAGAGCCTGGGCACGCTGACCCTCGGCTCGGTGGTCGGCAACCGCTACGAGATCCTCGATTTCATCGGGCGCGGCGGCATGGGCATGATCTACAAGGCCCACGATCGCGTGCTCGACGAGATCGTGGCGCTGAAGACGCTGCGCCCGCAGATCGCCAACGACCAGGACATGGTCAAGCGGTTCGTGGCGGAGATCAAGCTCGCCCGCAAGATCCGCCACCGGAACGTCTGCGCCATCCACGACTACGGCCAGGACGGGTCGCTGATCTACATCTCGATGGAGTTCATCGAGGGCATCGATCTCAAGAAGATCCTGACGGAGAAGGGGCCGTTCCCGCCGCAGGAGGCGTTCGAACTCGCCATCCAGGTGGCCAAGGGGCTCGAGGCGATCCACGAGGCGGGCGTCATCCACCGCGACCTCAAGACCCACAACCTGATGCGGGACTCGCGGGGCATCGTCAAGCTGCTCGACTTCGGCATCGCCAAGCAGCAGGACACCGAGAGCGGCATGACGGGCACCGGGCAACTCGTCGGCACGCCCGAGTACATGAGCCCCGAGCAGGTCCGCGGCAAGGCGATCGACCACCGCAGCGACCTCTACGCCCTCGGCATCGTGGTGTTCGAGGCGTTCACCGGCCAGGTGCCGTTCCACGGCGACACCCCGATCATCACGCTCTTCAAGCACCTCGAGGAGCCACCGCCGTTGACGGGTCCGCGGGCCCGCCTGCTGCCGGCCGCGGTCGTCCCGGTGCTCGCGAAGATGCTGGCCAAGGCCCCGCCCGACCGCTATGCGACCGCGGGCGACATCATCGAGGCGCTGCGGCAGTCGCGCACCGAAGCCTTCCCGGAGTCCCTGGCGACCCCCGCTCCGTTCGCGGCGCCGGCCATGCCCGACATGCCGTCGGGCGTCGTGGCCCGCCCGGCGATGCCGACACCGTTGCCGCAGGTGATGAGTCCCGTCCAGCAGCAGGCGCGAGCCGGGTCGACACCCGCGCCCCAGCGGCCGGCAGCCCCGACGCCACCGCCCATTCAGCCTGCCGCCACGACGCCGCAGCCGCGACCGGCGACGGCTCCCGCGCCGCCTCCCCTGCCGCCGCAGGCGCCGGAGGAACTCGAGGCGACGATCCGCAGGCCCCCGCCGGTCGCGCGCCAGCCCGCGCCGCCTCCGCCCGTGCCGGCGCCGACGCCCACCACTCCCGAGCCGGCGCGCCCGGCCCGCCCCCCGGCGCCTCCCGCGGCTCGACCGGTGGAAGTGCGGCCGGCGACACCGGCGCCTCCGACGACCGCCTTCCCGGCCGCCGAAGCGACCTTCGTCCAACCCCCGAGCGCGCCCGCCCCCTCGGCGCCACCGGTTGCGGCTCCGGCGCCCCAGCCGCGGCCGCGTCCGGCCAAGGAGACCGGCGACGGCGGGACCCGCACGCTGTCGGCCCCCGTGGTCCCCACGGAGCCCCTGCCCGAGCCTGCCCCAGCCATCGCGACCCCAGCACCAGTGCCCCCCGCGGCGGCGGCTTCGTCGCGTGGCCCGATGATCGGTGTGGCTGCCGCCGTGGTGGTCGCCGCCGGAATCGGCGCGGCGGTCTTCCTGCGGCCGAAGCCGGCACCGCAACCCGCGGACCCCGCCGCGATCGCTGCGTCCGGGCCCATCGTCCAGGACGTGGTCGTGCCGTCCGCGGCGCCGAAGGCGCCGTCGGTGCGGGTCGAGGACGCCGAGGCCGTCGCGACCGAGCCCGTCGAGCCGGCCGCCGGGCGTGCCGGCGATGTCCGGCCTGTGACGACACCTGCTCCGGGGACGTCGGCCCGCCCGGAGCCGGCGACGGCAGCAGGAACCCAACCCGTGGCGACGCTGCCGTCGGCCCCGCGGCCGACGCTCGCGCCCGGCCCGGCGGCCCCTCCGCCGACGGCCCCGCCCGCGACCGCGGCTGCGGCCCCGGCCGTTCCCGTCGCGGCGCCCGCGGGCCCGACTCGGACCTTCCAGCCCGGCCGCAGCCGGATCGACAGCCTGCGGGCGGCCAAGGGCGGCGGGCCGAAGGGCTTCGACCTCGGCGACGCGGCCGTCAAGTCCTCGGCCGAGTTCGAGGGCTCCGTCCAGTTCGAGTTCTCGCCTCCCGCACCGCGGGCGGGCGAGCCCTTCAGCGTCAAGATCTTCCTCGAGAACGCGGGCACCAAGGACGCGGACATCAAGGTGTTCACGCTCTCGCCGATCGTCAACGGCACGCGACAGACGCTGAACCCGGCCCCCAAGGTCGGCAAGGTCAAGAAGGGCACGCGTGCGCTGGTCTACGAGTACACGGGCACCTGGAAGGACGAGAAGTCCTGGGAGCTCGAGGCGATCGTCACCACGACCAAGCAGGACGTCTGCCGCAACCGCCTGACCTGGAAGTAGCCGCCGCTCGCTGACGGGACGCGGACGGCGCCCGCTCGCTCGCGGGACGACCTCGGGCGCACCGCCAGGCGTTCCTCGCGGACCTCGCTCCGGGCGGAGCCTCGCACACGCTGCGTCGTCGCCCGCTCAAGCGGCCGCAGGTGGGTCCGTCGCTCTGAAGGCTCCCACACCCTCACCCCAGGGCACCACGCCTGGGCCTGCCTCGCTCGCGGCCGAGTTGCCCACACGCGGCCGAGTCGCCCACACAAAGAACGAGAGGCGGTGCGCCGGAGCGCACCGCCTCTGGTGAGAACTCGCCGGCCCGGAGGCCGGGACTTCTGTGGAGGTTAGTTGTTGCCGCCGAAGTCCGTCTTGCAGGTGTCCGCGAGGCCCGTGGCGTCGCAGAAGGGGTCCGCCTGGCACAGCGCCAGGAAGGCCGAGTTCAGCTTCCAGCCAAACTGGACTTCGTACGCGAAGGACGCCGTGCCACTGCTGGTCAGCGTGCCGATCGAGAAGCTGGTCGCCGCGCAGGTGTTGGTTTCCTTCGGGCACTGCGACTGCGGAATGATCCCGGGCCGCTGGCCGGTGACGCCCAGCGGGTCCGAAACCGTCACGAGACGGTAGCCACAGACGATCGGATCCCAGGCGGCATCGCCCGGGAAGGTGCTGTCGTTGGAGACGGCGCCCGGGTTCGGCGAAGCCGTGACGTCGATCGTCACCGAGCCGCCGGAGCCGAGGGTCCGCGGGACCGCCGAAGCCGTGCACGAGCCGATGATGTTGAAGTCGGTGCCCGTCTGCGTCGGCGGCACCGAGCAACTCGCCACAACGACCAGCGAGGCCGGAACCGGAGGCGTCGTGGTCGTCGGGGCCACGGTGGTGGTGGTGGTGGTCGTCGTCGTGGTGGTCGTTCCACCACTCGCGGCAACGGCCGCGCCGCCGAGGACCAGAGCGCCCAGACCGATCAGAGCGCCCGTACCGAGCAGCGCGCCGCCCGCGGCGAAGCCCGCCGGCAGGCCGGCCGCGGCGCCGGTGGTAGCCGAGAACAAGGTCACGCCGCCGGCCGGAGGCGGACCCACCGGAGCGACCTTCTTGTCGTCAGGACAATCTTCCGGCTTTTCCACGACCTCGGCGGAGATCTCGGGCGTCCGGCTCTCGCCGAAGTCGGTGGTGGTCGCCTGCACGTAGTACGTGATCGGGCTGGCGGCCATCGTCGGACGCGGCAGCACGCCCGTGAACACGCCGTCGGCCTGCGTCATCTCGACGTAGTACCACTCGTCGCTGAGCACCGACTTGAAGTAGACGCGCGCGCGGACGACGCTCGCGGCGGGCTCGATCTTGGCCTCGAAGTACGGGAACTCGTTGGCCACCAGACAGCCGATGGCCTCGTGGCCGACGTTGGCCCCGGTCGTGCCCGCGGGCTCCTGGAGGGCGGCGGCGAGCGCGACCATCTCCACGCTCGCGGAAGCGACCTTGCCCGACTCCACGTTGACCAGAGCGGGACCGCGGCCGACGGACAGACCGCCGCGGCTGCGGCTGGCGATCACGTAGGAACCCGGCGCGAGCCGCAACTCGAACGTGCCCGATTCGGTGGTACGCACCGTGTGGATGGCCCCGGTCGCGACGTCGACGAGAGTGACCTCGAGACCCGCAAGCGCACGACCGTCGAGGCTGACCTGCCCCTTCACCATGCCGGTGGAAGGCGCCGCAAATACGCCGGGTGGGAACACAAGCGATGCGGCAAGCAGCGCTGCCAGTCTCGATTTCATGGAAGTCCTCCGGGTGCAATGGTAAAGATGCACCAGCGCCATGTCAAGGGTTTTGAAGAGATGCGACGGGGAGTTGCGCGACGCCCGGGGGACCGCGGCGGGCTTCAGACGTTTCGCCCCTTGGGGGCCTTCCGGTCCGGGCTTCCGGTCGCGCTCCGCGAGCCCGATTCCGAGTAGTAGCTGCGGTAGTACTCGCCGTAGTACTTGCCGAAGTAGAAGGAGTTCCGCTCCAGGTCCACCCGGTTGAGGATGACTCCCGCGATGCGGCCGCCGACCGAACCCAACTGGTCGACGACCCGCGCGAGCCCGGACTTCGGGGTGCGCTCCGAGGCCACGACCAGGATCACCCCGTCGACGACCGGGCTGAGCACGGCGGCGTCGGCCATCGCGAGGAACGGCGGGGCATCCACGACCACCCACTCGTACTCGGCCCGCAGACGATTGAGAAACTCGCGCATGCGCGCCGAGCCCAGCAGCTCGGCCGGGTTGGGCGGCAGGTAGCCGCACGGCACCAGGTCCAGCTTGTCGATACCGCTCGGGCGCACGACATCTTCGAGCGTGGCCTTGCCGATCACGTACTCGGAGAGACCCGGCGCGCTGGCGACGCCCAGCAGGGTGTGGAGCACGGGCCGTCGCAGGTCCGCGTCCACCAGGGCGACGCGGTGGCCGTTGAAGGCGAGCGACGCCGCGACGTTCGTCGACGTCGTCGACTTGCCCTCGGCGGGGCTCACGCTGCTCACCAGCACCACCTGGCCCTGGCCCTGGTGCGGCGCCGAGAACAGCAGGTTGGTACGGATCACGCGGTAGGACTCGGCCAGCGTGGAGCGCGGGTTCCTGGCGATCAGCACGCTCGGCGGACCGACGGTGCCGCGCGGTGAGCCGACCTCGGGGACCATCCCCAGGAACGCCAGGTCGAAGTGCGCCTTGAGGTCCTCGGGGGTCTTGATCGTGCCGTCGAGCTGCTCGACCAGCAGGGCCAGGAACAGCCCACCGAGCAGCCCGCCCAGGAACGCGATCTGCAAGTTGCGCATGCGACGAGGCGACTCGGGCCCCGACGGGCGCTCCGGTGGCTCCACGACCTCGACGTTCTCGAGCTTGAGCGAGGACGCCACGTTGGCCTCGGTGGCGCGACCCATGAGCCGGTTGAACATCTGCTCGTTGGCCTCGACCTCGCTCTTCAGCAGGCTCTGCTCCCCCGTGCGCCGGCGCAGCTCGGTCAGCTCCTGCTGGACGGGGGCGATCGCCGTCTCCACCGCCTGCTCCTTGCGCTGGGCCTCGGCGACGGCCCCGTCGAGCCCCTTGACCGCGCGCTGGACCTCGGCGGCGAGCGCCGACTCGGCCTCGGCGAGCGACTCGTTGAGGCGGACCATGTCGGGATGGCGCTCGCCGAGCGTGTCGGCGAGCCGGGCCCGCTGCCGCTGCAGGTCGATGATCTGCTCCTGGTGCCGCTGGACGGCCTTCTGCGACTGCACGAACGGCAGCTCCGCCGACTCCTGCGAGGACATCCGACGCGCCCGCTCGAGGTCGGCCTCGCGGGCGAGGCGCTCTGTCTGGGCGTCGAGCAGCGACTTGTTCAGCACCGCAAGCTGCTGCTCCACCTGGCGAATCTTGTCCTGGAGGCCGGCCAGGCCCTCCTTCTCCTCGTACTCGGCGAGCGCGGCCTTGGCCTTCTCGATCCGCTTGCGTTGCTCCTCGAGCCGCTCGCCCAGCCAGGATGAGGCTTCGCTTCCAGCCATGGTCATCTCGGTGCTCAGCGATTCCTGGTAGGCCTGGATCAGCTCGTTGAGCGCCGCGTAGGACAGGTCCGGCTCGTACGCCCGGAAGCCGAGGGTGAGGATGCCGTTCTCGGCGTCGGCTTCGACGGTGATTCGGGAGCGGAACACGGCCACGGCCGGCGACACGGGCATGCCGTCGTCGATATCGTCCGGCTCGGCCACGGTGCCCTGCGGCAGCATCCGGCGCAGCCGCTCCCAGGGGGTCAGCACGGGTCCGGCCCGCAGGTCGGGGTGCTTTTGCAGGTCGAGCCGCTCGACCACCCGCGTCGCCAACTGCCGGCTGCGCAGGATCCGGACCTGCTCCTGGAGGCGGCGAGCCGCTTGCGGACGCACGCCGGCCACGCCGCGGGTGTCGATCACCTCGCTCGGCGCACCCGAGATCTGCAGCACCGCGCGGGTCCGGTACACCGGCCGGGTCGTGTAGTTGTAGATCGTCGCGACCAGCACGCAGGCGACCAGCACCGCGGAGATCAGTCCGCGGCGGCGGTGGAGAATGGCCAGCGTCTGGCCGAAGTCGCCAGCGGCCCCGTTGTTGCTCATGCGCTAGAAGAACCGCTCGGGCACGACCAGCGTGTCCTCGGCCAGCAGCAGCTCGTCGAGCCGGGGCTTCAGCTCCAGTCGCTTGCCACCCACCATCCGCACCAGCTTCACGCGGCCGGCGGCGCCGCGATTTGTGACGCCGCCACCCAGCGCCAGCGCCTTCTCGACGGTCAGGCCGTCCTCGAAGCGGATCGGCCCCGGCCGCCCCACCTGGCCCTGCAGGTAGACCTGCGCGGCCTTCGGCGCGTAAAGCGTGTCGCCCGCCTTGAGCACGAGGTTCTTGTCCATCGCGCCCATCTCGATCTCGCGGCGCACGACCCGAAACAGCTCGGTGCCGGGCACGTCCGCCCCGGGCACGTCGTTGCGCCCGGGCACGTCGATCGGCGGTGCGTTCCGCGCGGGGTCGCCCGCGAAGCGCTCGACGTCCTGCAGTCGCGTCGCGGGCGGCCGGATCACCCACACGACGTGGCCCGCCGACGCCTGCAGCGGACCCTGGCCCGACTGCTCGGTCAGCATCGTGAGGATCGTGCCGTCGCCCTTGAGCCCGTGAGGCCCCGGCCGGTTGACCTCGCCGGTCATGTAGACCTTCTGGCTGCGGAACTCCTTGACCCAGACGGCGACCTGCGGTCGGCGCAGGTAGCCGTCCGACAGCAGCGTCGTCAGCTTGCGCTCGATCTCGGCCGTGGTCTGCCCCGCCGCCTTGACGCGGCCGAGCAACGGGTAGTTGACCATCCCGTCGGGCTCGACCTCGAAGTCCCCGGAGAAGTCCTTCTGCCCGGCGACGGAGATCTGCAGCAGGTCCTCGGGGCCGACCTCGTAGTTCGGGGAGCGGGTCTGGGCGTGGATCGACACGGCGAGGATCGACGCCAGGAGGGAAAGAGACACGTATCGGAAGAGCATGCGTTGAATGTTGATTGTCCCCGCCCACGGGAGCAACTGTCAACGCGGGTCAGGGAGCGGTGCGCAACCGGCCCGGCAGCGGCGCCTTCAGCGGGCCGACCGCATCGAGCGGAACGCCGCGGCGCACGGCGATCAACTCCGCGAGGATCGAGACCGCGATCTCCTCCGGCGTGCGGGCGCCGATCGCGAGCCCCATCGGCACGTGGACCTTCTCCAGCTCCGCCGGCGGCACGCCGCGCTCGCGCAGGTCGGCGATCACGTGCACCATCTTGGGCCGGCTGCCGAGCAGGCCCACGTAGCGCAGGCCGCGACCGAGCACGGCGTGCAGGGCATCGGCGTCGCCCTTGTGGCCGCGGGTGACCACGACGGCGTAGGCCCCGGGCCCCAGCGCCATCTGGCCGGCTGCGGCCGCGACTTCGTCGACCACGATCCGCCGCGCGTCCGGGAAGCGTTCCGCATTGGCGAACTGCACGCGGTCGTCCGTGACCTCGACGTGGAAGCCGGCCAGGTGCGCCATCCGACACAGCGGCACGGCAACGTGGCCCGCGCCGAACACGAGCAGCACCGGCTCCGGCTCCAGCGGGTTCACGAACACCTGCATCCTCCCCCCGCACACGAGGCCGTCCTCGCCCGCCATGTCGGCGGTCAGCTCGTAGCTCGCCAATTCCGGCCGGCGGCTGGTGATCGCGAGCCGCGCCCGGCGCACCATCTCGTTCTCGACGCAGCCGCCGCCGATGGTGCCGACCGACACGCCGTCCTCGCGGACCAGCATGCAGGCGCCGGCCTTCTGCGGTGTCGAGCCCTCCGTGGCCACCACCGTGACGAGCGCCGCGCCAACGCCTTCGCGCTCGGCCGCCAGCGCCGCCTCGTACACGACTCTCATCGCGGCGAGGATAGCGCGAGCGGGAGCAGCTCTCCGCGGCGGGCGTCGCCGGACGCGATCCGCGAGTAGTGCGGCGCGAGCTTCGCGGCCAGCATTCGCAGCGATCTGACCTCGACCGCGCCGGCGCTGGCGAGGAACAGCACCCGACGAGCCCCGTCGCCGGCCGAGCCGTAGCCGTCCGGGCCAAAGGCCGCCGCCAGCACGTCGAAGTCGACGACGCTGCCCGCCTCCCGTCCGCACAGCGCGAGCACGCGCTCGAGCCGGTGCACGTGCCGATCGTCGAGCGCGACGCCGAGGGCGTTCATCGCGCACACCGCCACCAGCGACGTGCACGGCCGCGGCAACGCGGGCTCGTGCGCAGCGGGCGCCTTCAGCACCCGGCCACGAGCGCCGTCGGCTTCGACCACGACCAGGTCCGCGACCTGTGCCAGCGCCCCCGCGGCTTGTGCCGAGAGCCCTCGCGCGCGGCCGTGCGCACCGACCGCGGACACCACCTGCACCACTCCCGCGCGGTCGAGCGCGCGCACGACAGCCCCCAGCCCGGCCGCCTCGAACTCGACCGGCAGGTCCACGTCCAGTCCGCAGTGGGTCGTGGCCGTCAGCGCCACCCGCCAACCGGCCTGGCGCGCGTCGGCGCAGAGCGCCCGGGCCAGCGTCGACTTGCCGCCCGCCCCGCACAGCGCGACCACGTCGCCGCGCCCCACCCCCAGCGCGTCGAGCCAGCCGCTCACGGCGTGGCGGCGGGACCCGCGGCCTGCCAGGCGAGGTAGCCGCCGGCGAGGTCGGACACGCTCGCCAGTCCCGCCGAGCGCAGCAGGGCGGCTGCCCGCGCCGATCGGACTCCGCTCTGACAGTAGACGACCAGCGCGCCGCCGGCGCGCAGTTCTTCCAACCGCGCCTCCAGCTCGTCGAGCGGAATCGAGCGCGAGCCCGGCAAGTGGCCCAGGGCGTGCTCCCCGGGCGTGCGCACGTCGACCAGCGCCGGCGGCGAGTCGCCCGCCAGCCGGCGCCGCAGCTCGTGGACGGAGAGCGGCGGCGGCGGCGCACAGGCTTCGAGGGGCACGACCCGTGCCTCGGGCCGCGGCGCATCGCCGCAGGCCGGACAGCGCGGGTCACGGGCGAGCGCGATCTCGTCGAAACCGGCGGCGAGGGCGTCGAAGATCAGCATCCGCCCCGACAGCGGCTCGCCCAGCCCGAGCAACAGCTTGAGCGCCTCCGCTGCCTGCAGCGAGCCGATCACGCCCGGCAGCACGCCGAGCACACCAGCCTCGGCGCAACTGGCGACCAGGCCGGGCGGCGGGGGCTCCGGGTGCAGGCACCGGTAGCACGGCCCGCCCGCCAGCCCGAACACCGCGACCTGGCCCTGGAAGCGGTGCACGGCCCCGAACACGTAGGGGCGACCGGCGCGGACGCAGGCGTCGTTCAACAGGTAGCGGGCAGTGAAGTTGTCGCTGCCGTCGACCACGACGTCGAAGCGCTCGACGGCATCGGCCACGGTGGCGGCGTCCAGGCGTCCGAGTTCCTCGACCTCGACCAGCGGGTTCCGCGCCTGAAGCGCCGCCCGCGCGGAAGCGGTCTTGGAGCGGCCCACGTCGGCGTCGGTGTGGAGGATCTGCCGCTGCAGGTTGCTGAGCTCCACCTGGTCGCCGTCCGCGATCCCGATCCGGCCCACGCCGGCGGCAGCGAGGTACAGCGCGGCTGGCGAGCCGAGGCCACCGGCGCCGACGACCAGCACGCGCCCCGCGCGCAGCCGCTGCTGGCCCTCGGGCCCGACCTCGGGCAGCACCAGGTGCCGCGCGTAGCGCGCGCGTTCGCTGCGGCTCAGCTCGCTCACGACGCTTCGTCCGCGGTGACCGCCACCGGCGCCTCGGGCTCGGCCGTCGCGGCATCGAGGGCGCGAGCCAGCGCTTCCCGATCCACGGGCCGGGTGACGCTGGCCCGGAACAGCGCCCCGCGGCGACCCAGGACGGCCGGCTCGGCGAGCGCCACCAGCGGCACGTGGCGCGTCTCTTCATGCTCCGCG
This sequence comes from Vicinamibacteria bacterium, assembly GCA_023701125.1. Lineage (GTDB taxonomy): Bacteria > Acidobacteriota > Vicinamibacteria > Fen-336 > Fen-336 > WYBL01. The sequence continues at coordinate 24,241 of JAMPXO010000032.1, forward strand.
AGGCGCTCCGCCACCTCCTCGCCCTGCAGCCGCGGCAGCAGGTGGTCGAGCACCGCCACGTCGGGCACCAGCCGGCGCACGGCCTCCAGTGCCTCGACGCCGTCGCTCGCCTCGTGGACCTCGTAACCGCGAGCCTGGGCGACGCCGCGCACCTCGCGCAGGGTCGCGGCGTCCGCCGCCGCCACCAGCAGCACCGGCCGGCGCACGCTGGCGACGCCGGTGAACAGCGGCAGCGAGAAATGGACGCGAGTGCCGCCACCCTCGCGCTCCTCGAGCGCGAGGCGGGCGCCGTGGGCACGCAGGATGCGATCGCAGATGTAAAGGCCGAGCCCCGAGCCCTCGATCGCGGCCGTCTCCGGCCGACGCAGGCGGGAGAACGGCCGGAACAGGCGGGCGAGGTCGGCGGCGGGGATGCCGATCCCGCGGTCGGCGATCTCGACCATCGCACGGCCGTCCTGGCGGCCCGCGCGGACGACGATCTCGCCGCCACGCGGCGAGTACTTGACGGCGTTCGAGAGCAGGTTCTCCGTCACCTCGACGAGCCGCTCGCGATCGCCCCACACCGGCAACGGCTCCTCCGGCAGCAGCACGACCAGCGGGCGCAGCGGGTCGCGGCTCCAGCGTGCGGCGACCGCGTGCAGCGCCGCGCCCAGGTCGAGCACGCCGAACTCGAACGGGAAGTGACCGCTCTCCAGTCGCGTCGTCGCCAGCGTCTTGTCGACCAGCGCCGCCATGTGGCGGGCCGCGGCGGCGATCGCCGTCGCGTGCTCGGCGGCCTCTCCCCCCGGCTCCCCCGCCGCCAGCAGCAGCTCCGCGCGGCCGAGAATCCCGAACAGCGGCGAGCGCACGTCGTGGGCCACGATGTTGACGACCTCGCTCTTGGTGCGGTCGAGCTCGATCAGCCGCTCGTGCGACTCCTCCAGCGCCCGGAACAGCTCGGCGTTGCGCAGCGTGATGGCGATCCCGTCCGCCAGCGTCTCCATCATCAACACGACGCCGTGGTCGAACGCGTGGGGCCGGTCGCTCTCGACGTCGAGCACGGCCACGACCTCGTCGCCCGACAGCACCGGCACCAGGAGCTCGCTGCGGGTCTCGGGCACGAGGGCCAGGTACTCGGGATCGCGGGCCACGTCCGGCACGTGCACCGTGCGCCGCTCGCGCAGCACCCGCGCCGTCAGCCCGGCCGCCGTCGGGTAGTGGGGGAAGCCGCCCGGCCGCGGCGGGTCGCACGAGGCGCAGGCGACCCGGTTGAGACCGGACAGCGCGTCGGGCACGATCGCCAGCACGACCGGGAAGCGGAAAGCCTCCTGGATGCGCTGGACGGCGATCTCCAGCACGCGCTCGGGCGACAGGCTGCTGGCGATCTCGCGCAGCACCCGGTTGACGAGGCCGAGCTGCTCGGAGCGGCGTCGCTCGGCCGCGAAGGCGAACGCGTTGGCCGCCGCGACCTGGAGCTGGCCGGCGAAGCGCATCAGGCCGTCGAGGTCCTCCGGGGTGAACGGCGGCGCGCCCGGGCGGCGGGTCGCGTTGAGCACTCCGAACGTGGTGCTGCGGCCGGCCTCGGGGTCGTAGTAGGTGATCGGCACGCACAACAGCCGGGCCACCGGGTTGGCGCGCGTCACGAAGCTGGGATCGGCGCCGGTGTCGTTGACGAGGGCCGGCACGCTGTCGCGCGCCACTCGTCCCACCACGCCCTCGCCGAGCGCGAAGCGGGGGTCCCCGTAGGTCTCGCCGACGCGATCGCGCGCCCAGCCGGCGAACAGCCGCAGCTCGCTCTCGTCGAGCCGGAACACCGAGGCGTGGTCGGCGCCGATCAGCCGCCCGGCCTCCTCGGTGGCGCGCTCGAACAGCGAGCGCAGGTCGCGCAGCGCGGCCGTCTCGATCCCGAGCTCGTACAGGGTCGCCATCTGGCGCGCGAGCCGCTCGGCCTCCGCCAGGCCCGCGGCCTTCTCGAGGCCGACTGCGAGCTGGTCCGCCAGCGCGCCCAGCAGGTCGACCTCGAGTTCCTCGAAGGACTGCTCCTTCCCCACCTCGAGCACGCCGAGGGCGCGCGTCCCCGCCCGCACGGGCAACGCCACGGCGTGGCGGTTCGCCTGCGGCGTGCGCAGCGGCCGCTGGCCATGGGTCGCCCAGCGCAGCCACTCGGCGTCGCCCCCGCCGGCCGCAGAGCCCGCCTCCAGCTCGATCGCCAGCTCGTCCCCGCGCAGGGCGTGGAACGCCACCCGCGCGTAGCCGTGGCTGCGGCGCAGGCCGCCGACCACGGTCTCCACCAGCGCGCCGCGGCCGTGGGTGGCCGCCATCGCCCCCATCAGCCGCGCCGTGACCTCCTGGCGGGACGCCTGCCGCCGCTGCTGCTCGAAGATCTGGCGGCTGCGCAGGAACGTCGCCGCGGGGCCGGCGAAGATCGACACGACCTGCGCGTCGTCGTCGTCGAAGCCGTCGGGCTTGTTGCAGGCGGCGATCACGCCCAGCACCCGGCCCTCGGCCAGCATCGGCACCAGCAGCGCCTGCTCGATGCCCGCCGCCTGCGCCAGCTCGGGTGCGAGCCGCGGGTCGCGCTGCGCGTCGTCGGTCACGTAGGCGCGGCCCGCGCGCAGGTTCCACAGGCCGCGGTGTTCCGGCCGAAGTTGCAGGTGGATCCGTCGCACCACGTCCGCGGCCAGGCCGTGAGCGGGGTGGGCCGCCGCCAGCGTCCGCGTCTCGGCGTCGTACAGGGCGAGCAGGCAGATCGGCGCGCCGATCAGCGTCGCCAGCCGCTCGCAGACCATGCCCACGAACTCCTCGGGCCGCGCGATCAGCGACCAGTCGCGGCTGATCTCGTGCAACTGCGCGAGCGAGCGGGCTCGCGCCTCGGCTTCGCGGCTGGCCCGCTCGCTGCGCTCGAACAGCTCGCGCAGGCGGAGGAAGGCGCGCAGCTTGAGCACCAGCGCGCGCGGATCGGGCGGCTTGTTCAGGAACTCGTCGGCCCCCGCCTCGTAGCCGCGCGAGAGCGCGTCGGCGTCGGCCACCGCGGTCATCAGCACCACCGGCAGCGCGAGGCCGTGGCGGGCGCGGATGCGGCGACAGGTCTCGATGCCGTCGATGCCGGGCAGCCGCACGTCCAGCAGCACCAGGTCCGGTCGAAGGGCCTCGATTCGGGCCAGCGCCGCCTCGCCCGAGGTGACGCCGGTGCACTCGAGGCCGTGGAGGGCGAGCAGCCGCTCCAGGAACGCCAGCACGTCGTGATCGTCGTCGACGACGAGGACGTGGGCCACGCCGCCCTCCGGGCCGGGGCCGTTCAGCGCAGGACCGGCAGTTCCCGGCGGCCCGCGAGCCGGGACGGTGCCGGGCCCTCCACCTCGGCCACCACCTGTCCGTACCGGCTGTGGAAGGACAACTCGCGCCGCCAGCAGCGCTGCGCCTTGAGGTCGTAGGCCACGCACGACTCGATCGGGCGGCTGTAGAGGTGCAGCGACACCGCCGGCTCGCGCCCCTGCACGACCACCTGGTGGATCGTGTGCGTCTTGTCCACCGTCGCCACCGGGCCGCCCGGGGCGCACTCGTGGACCGGGCCGCGATCGAGGTGGATCTCGGTCGCGCCGGCCAGGCAGTCGAGGCCCGACACCTGCTGGTTCTCGGGCGCGTTGCAGCCCAGGTACTTGTACTCGACGACCGCGAGCGCGCCACGCACCGTCACCATCCAGCCCAGTTGTCCGTTGTGCGAGTGGATCGGCGTGCGCTGCCCCGGCTGCCAGCACAGCACCATCAGCTCGAATACCTCGTCCACGTGGACCAGGTTGCGGGTGTAGCGTTCGGCGCTGAAGTGGGCGTAGGGCTCGAGGCTGGCGCGGTCGACCTCGACCTCGGACAGGTAGCCGAGGATGCGGTCGCGGGTGAACGGTTCCGGCTCGAAGCCGCGCAGCGTCTCGACGACGTCGCCGACCGACACGATCTTCGGGGGCACGGGTCGAGTGTCCCGCGCGCGGGCTTTCGGTGTCAAGGATCGGACCGCCGCGCGGACTACAATCGCCCATGCTCCGCGCGTCCGCCATCGGCGGCCTGCTCGTCCTCGCCGTCGCAGCCCTGGTGGCGACCGCCCGCGCCCCCCAACTGACGGTCGAGGCGGACGCCTTGCGCCTCGCCTATCCCCCCGCGCGCATCGCCGGCACGGCCGGCGCGGCACTGCTGCTGGCGGGAGCCGCTGCGCTGGCGACGGACCGCCGCGTGAAATGGGCCCTGGGCGTCGCGGTCGCGCTGGGCCTGCTGCACACCGCGTCGCTCGCGGCGTGGACCGTGCGGGCGGATGCCGACGCGCTCTACCAGCGGGGCCTGCTCGGCTCGCGCGTGCTGCGCTGGAGCGAGGTCGCGACGATCGTCAACGACCCCGCGGGCCTGGTGGTGACGGCCGGCGACGGGCGCGCGCTGCGGGTGGAAACCGAGGCGCTGTCACCCCAGCACCGCGCGGCGCTGGAGCGCTCCGTCGCCCGCCGCATCGAGGCCGCGCGACCGCGGCCCTGAACGGCCGCGGCGGTCGCCTCGTCAGATGAAGAGGTGGTCGTCCTCGGCGTCGGCGCGACGAGCCCGGGCGCGACGGGAGTCGTCGCCGAGCGAGCCGAACTGCCGGTAGACCTCGACACCCTTCTTGATCCCGCGCAGGAACGCGACGAGGTCGGTGATCGGGCGCAGCGGGCGCAGCACCACGCGCTGGATCTGGGTGGTCGTGTCCTGCACCTTCTCCAGGGTGTCGGCCAGCAGGTCGTCGACCCGGCGGGCCTGGATCACCGCCAGGTCCGCGACCTCCTCGAGGTTGCGCGAGACACGCACGAAGCTGGCCAGGGCGGGCGCCAGTTCCTTGTCGAGCCGCTGCTGGAGCTGGTCGATGCGCTGCGCGAGGCGACGTCCCGAGAGCGCGAGCGCCACGAGGAAGCCCGCCTGGACGAGCGACGCCAGCGCGATCACGCCGAGGAATACGGTCGACCAGTCCACCCTGCCCTCCCCTGCCCCCGTCTAGACCGAGCCTTCGTCCTTGGTCTCGTGATACGCCTGACGCCCGGCCTCGACGGCAGCGGCCAGGCGGTCCTTGCGCTTCTCGATCGAGTCGCGACCGCGATCGACGACATCGGAGGCGTCGTCGATGATCTCGCGGCCCTTGCGCACGGCCCGCTCGCGCAACTCGCGGCCGCGCTCGGCCCCCTCGCGCAGGCGATCCCCGAGCAACTCGCGAGTCTCGCGCCCGGAGCGGGGAGCGTACAGCGTCGCCAGCACGGCGCCGGTCAGGCCGCCGAGCAGGAACAGCAGTACCCCAGAGGCTCCCGAGTGGCGATCGTCATGCATCTTGCGCCTCCTTGGCTTGCGCGAACCGCGCCAGACGAGGTTAGCACCAACCGGCGGCGGAACCGAAGGCGAACGCACGACTACGACGGCGCTCGCGCCGGCGGCGCCTGGTCTGCCGCAGGCGGCGCGAGGAACAGGTCGGAGGCCCACGCGGACGGCCCGACGATCTCGACCGCGCGCAGCAGCCAGGCCGCCACGAACGCCATGTAGTCGCGGGCCATGTCGTAGTTGTCCTCGAACACGTCGATCAGGCCCTCGGCGTGGCCCTGCAACGCCACGATCGGGGTCAGCGTGCGGGCCGAGAACCAGCGCGGCCGCTCCGCGACCGACTCGAGCCCGCCGAGCGGGGCGCCAGGACCGGCCTCGAAGCAGTAGCCGGTGGCCACCGACTCGCAGCGCACGCGGCCGTCGACCAGCAGCAGCAGTGAACCGGCGCTGCTGCCCTCGGCCCACAGCTCGTGACCGGCCTCGACCCGCAGCTCCTGCATCGACCGCGACAGCTCGGCCAGCGCGTTCAGGCTGGCCCGCGCGAACGGTGCCGTGCGGCGCAGGATCAGGATGCGTTCGACGAAGTCCAGCTCGCGGCGCGGGGCCGTCCAGGCGTCCTTGCGGTCCGGCGGTCCGCACTGCTGCAGGTGGCGCTGGACCTCGATCAGCCGCGAGCAGGTCGCCCGCAGCACGTTGTGCAACAGCGGGAAGCGGTCCTCGAACAGCTCGCTCGCGTCGTCGCCGTCGAGCGACAGGCACAGCGAAGGTTCGCTGGCGACCGCCTCGAAGCCCTCGGCATCGCGCGCCAGGTAGCCGAGCCCGCCGACGATCGCGCCCGGCAACGCGTCGCCGAGCGGCGTGCCGCGGCGAAGGACGCGAACCCGGCCTTCGAGCAGGAAGTGCAGGGCACCCACGGGCTCGCCCGCGTTCAACAGCGCGTCGCCCGGCTCCAGCTCGCGCTCCTCGAGCCGGTCCACGATCATCGCCAGGTCGTCGGTCGAGAAGCCCGCCACCAGCGGCAGCCGGCGCAACGCCAGCAGGCGCTCGCCGTGGCCGATGCGGCCGCCGCGGGCGCTCACGCGGTCCCGCCCACCGGCTCGGCGGCCGGCCGCGACATCAGCGACAGCGCGCGCTCCACGACCCGATCGAGGAAGAAGCTGCGGCCCTCGGCGCGAGCCGCCAGCAGCCGCGGACGCATCGCCTCGAGGCCGAGTTCGCCCACGTGATAGGCGGCCAGGCAGCGCACGGTCTCCGAGTTCTCCGCGAGCAGCGCCGCCAGCAGCTCTTCGTAACCGGCGGGGCCCGGCGCGAGCAGCGGACCGGCCGGGCCCAGGCGCTGCTCCTCGGGGGCGTCGTCGACCAGTGCCAGCAGCGCCTCCTTCACGGGCGAGGGGACCAGGTGCTCGAGCAGCTCGCGGCTGCCCGCGCGCACCTTCGGCAACGTGCTGCCGAGGCCGCGGTAGATGCGCCGGAAGTCCTCGCCGGCCTGCTGCAGCTGCAGCAGCCGGAACAGCCGCTCGACGGCGTGGGCCTCCTTGTCGCGCAGCAGCTCCACCAGCAGTCCGTGGCCCGGCATGGCGCGGCGCGGCTGCTCGCGGGCCCCGCGCAGCAGCGTCACTCGCCACGACAGCAGCTTGAGCGCGGCGGCGGCGGTGCGGCGGGACGCCTCGGCCAGCACCGCGCGGTCGAGCTCGAGGCCGGGATTGTCCGCGGCGAGCCGGTTGAGCCCGCGCAGGATCTTGAAGCGCACCATCCCGTCCGGCTCGTCGAGCAGGTGGCCGAGCAGGACCCGCGCGGCCGCGCTCGGCTCGAACTGGCTGATCGTGCGCGGCAGGTGACGGCGGATCTCGTGCGGCAGGGCGTGATCGGCCAACGCGGCGCCGAGAAAGTCCAGGGCGGCCTCGCCCTGGGCCAGCAGCGCCCCGCGAGCGGCAGGCCGCGCCTCGTGCTGGGTCAGCAGGTGCAGCAGCGGCGGCAGGAACGTGGACGAAGGACAGGCCGCCATCGCGCCGGCCACTTCCACGAGCAACTCGGCATCCGCGCCCTGGGCGAGGGTCAGCAGCAGCGGCTCGCACGCGGGCGATGGTCGACGCCGCATCGCGCGGGCGAGCGCCAGGCGCGCCGGCCGTCCTCCGTCCTGCATCAGGCCGTCGAGCGTGGCCTGCGCCTCGTCCGCGACCCAGCCCCCCGCGACCAGGCCGACGATGGCCGTGGCGCGCACGAGCGGGTCGGGGTCGGCCGTCGCCCGCCGCAGCGGCCCCTCTTCCTGCGACGCCGCACTGCGCGCGCGCAGCGCCGCCGCCCGCACCTCGGGGTCGGGGCTCGAGAGCAGCCGGTCGGCGACCGAGACGAAGTCGCGGCGCCCGGAGTCGGCGAGCAGGTCGAGCGCCCGCAGCACCACCGTGCGCGACGGGTGGTACAGGATCAACGCCGGGATCACCCGCAGCCGGCCGCTGGCGGCGAGCAGGTCCATGGCGCCCACGACCTCGGCGTCGTCGCTCGAGTTGAAGGCCGCCACCAGCGCCTCGAGATCCGCTGCGTCCAGCTCCGAGAGCTCTCGGCGATCGCCCAGCACGCCGCCACGCAGGGCGGTGCGGAACAGCTCCAGGTAGTGCTGGCGCAGGTCGGAGGCGAGCGCGATCCACAGCAGGCACAGCGCCGCCGTCGCCCCGGCCAGCGCGACGTCGCCGCGGCCGAGCACGACCTCGGAGAGGATCGCCAGCGAGGCCAGGGCCTGGCCGCCGCGCTGCCCGACGACGTCGACCAGCGGCTTGACGCGGCCGCGCAGCGCATCGGGCAGCGGCATCGCCAGCAGCTCGCTGGTGGTGCGATGCAGGGAGTGGCGCAGCGTCCCGTCCGCGCCCTTCAGCAGCAATGCCGCCACGACCCCGCCGCCGAGGGCCAGGCCCGTGGCGCCGAGCCCCACCAGCGCGGGCAGCACCCACAGCGCGCGGTGCAGGCCCATCACCCGCATCAGCGGCCCCAGCAGCAGCAGCTGGGTCGCGAAGGCGAGGCCATTGAGCAGCACGTAGAAGCTGGCGAAGAACTCCGGCAGTTGCGCCGCCGGGACCTCGCGCGCCACCGTGCTCTTGAACACGTAGTCGGCCAGGGTCAGCGCGATCGTGGACACCAGCGTCAGCCCGAGCAGGCCGCGCACGTAGGGCTCGCGCCGCAGCAACTGCAGCGCCTGCGCGGGATGCGTCAGCGGTGGCCCCGCCGCGCCGCGCCCCGACTCGGGCCGGCGCAGCAGCAGGGCGGGCCCGAGCGCCGTGACCAGCAGCACGAGCGCGGCCGCCAGCACCAGCTGCGGCGCCTCGGCCCGGCCGGCCACCACCCGCGCCAGCGTCGCGCCGCAGACCGCGCCGAGCAGGCTGCCCATGCCGATCAGGCGATACAGCCGCTTGGCCTGGGTGACGGTGTACAACTCGCCGAGGATCAGCCAGAACTCCAGCGCCGCCAGCGTGCCGACGATCCCGGTCCAGACGTAGAGCGCGCGCAGCACCCACGTCTGCTGCCAGCCGCCCAGCAGCCAGAAGCCGAAGGTGACGGCGGCGCAGCCGACGAGCAGCGCCGAGAGCGTGCGTCCCGCGCGCAGGCCGGGCAGCCGCCCCTGGACCTGCGAGAGCCCGACGGCGACCCCCGCCATCGCCAGGTAGACCCATGGCAACTGCGAGGCCGGCAACCGGGCGAGGAACAACGCGTCGCGCGCCGTCTCGAGCAGCGTGTGCGCAGCGAGGATGCCGAACAGGGCGCAGAAGGCCGCCGCGGCGCCCCGGCGTTCTTCGGGGCGCACGTCGGAAGGCGACAGGCTCACGCTCGGTCCGGGCCCCCGTCGGCGAGAGCCCGCTCCAGGCGTGCGCACAGCGCGGTTTCAGCCCGCGCCAGGCGCTCGAAGAGCGCGGCTGCAGGCGCGTCGCCGGCGTCGCGCGCGGCCCGGGCCAGGTCTGGATAGAGGCGGTCTGCCTCCTCGCGTTGCACCGCCAGCGCCTGGCGCAATTCGTCCACGGGTGACCCCGCACCGGCCGTGGTGCGCAGGAGATCCAGCAGTTCGACGGCGTGCGCCGCCTGGGCCAGCGCCGTCTCGCGGCTCAACGCTCCCAGCTCGGCGTGGCCGGCCGCCTCGAGGCCCGCGGCGACGTGAAGCAAACGCCGGTGGGCCTCGCACTCGCGGCGCAGGGCGTCCTCGAGCGAGGCGCGCAGCGGGCCCGCGACCGTCGGCTCGGAGGCGCTCATGACCCGGCTATTCTGCCCGAGCCCGCCCGCGAACGTGCCAGTGCCGGACCGGGCGATACTGCCCCCGCATGAACGTGGTGCTTCTCGTCCAGGACCTGATGTTCAAGAGCCGGATCGGCGAGGCCGCCCGCGCGGCGGGAATCGCCGTCCACGCCGCGCCCCGCGGACGCCTCGTCGACACCTGCCGCGAGAGCGGAGCCCGACTGGTGATCGCCGACCTCGACGACCGCGGGCGCGACGCGCTGCCCGAGCTGGCCGCGCTGCGGGCAGAGCCTGCGCTCGCCTCCGTGCGCGTGGTCGGATTCCTCAGCCACGTCGACGCGGCGCGCGCGGTGGCCGCTCGCGAGGCGGGCCTCGAGCGGGTGATGGCGCGCAGTGCGTTCGTGAAGGAACTGCCCGCGCTGCTGGCCGCGGTCGCCGACGGCGAGGTGCGCTCGTGACCGCCGGCGTGCTGGCCCTGCTGCTCGCGAGCGCCGCGGCGACGCCCACCGAGATCACGCTGCTGGCGTTCTCCGACTACCACTCGCACGCGGTGCCGTTCTACTCCGAGGGCCAGCCCGGCCAGGGCGGGCTCGCCCGCGCGGTCGCCTACCTCAAGCAGGCCCGCACCGCACCGAACACGGTCGTGGTCTCGGGCGGCGACATGATGAACCTCGGCACGCCCACCTGGAGCGACGAGTACCGCTGCCGCGACTGGGCCTTCTTCGACGGCCTGGTCGACGCGATGTCGCTCGGCAATCACGAGTACGACTACGGGGCCGACGCGTTCGACGCCTGCCGCGCTTCCGTCTCGTTCCCCGTGCTGGCGGCCAACCTGGTCGGCGCCGACGGGCGCCCGTTGCTGACCCATGCCGGCAAGCCCTACCTCGTGAAAGCAGTGGCGGGGCGCAAGCTGGGCCTGATCGCCGTCGCCGGCCCGGACTTCGCCCGGCTCGTGAAGAAGGAGTGGCTGCCAGCCGGGGCGCGCTTCACGGACCCGGTGGCGACGGTGCGCGAGCTGGTCGGCCGCCTGCGCCGCGACGAGAAGGTCGACGCCGTGATCGTGATCGGCCATCAACACCGCGAGGACGACTTCGCGCTGGCCCGCGCCGTCAGCGGCATCGACCTCGTGCTCGGCACCCACTCCCATTACAAGGGCGAGTTGCAGGTGATCCCCGGCACCCCCACGTGGTACGTCTCGCCGTACCAGTACCTCACCTATCTCTCGCGGGTCGTGCTCCGCTTCGATGGCGCGCGGCTCGCGCAGGTCACGGGTGGCCTGGTCCGCCTCGACGCTTCGCTGCCCGAGGATGGGAAGGTGGCGGCAGAGGTCGCGCGCTGGCAGGCCGAGCTCGAGCACAAGCGGCCCGAGCGCTTCACCGTCGTCGGCCGCGCCGCCGTCGCGTTGACGGACGACGGCGCGCAGTCGGGCGAATCGGTGATCGGCAACTGGGCGACCGAGGTGCTGCGGCGAGCCGCGGGCGCGCACGTGTTCTTCAACACCGCGTCGAGCTTCCGCGGCACGATCCCGCCGGGCGACGTCACGGTCGAGGCCTTCTTCCGCGCGATCCCGTACAAGAACCGAATCGCGACCGCCGAGCTGACGGGAACACAACTGCTGGCGCTGCTGCAGGCGTCGATCGCCCGCCGCGGCTCGGACGGCTTCAGCCAGCAGACCGGCCTGCGCTACCGGCTGCACGAGGGCCGCCCCGTCCAGGTCGAGGTGCTGGCCGACCCCGCGCGGCGGGAGGCCGGGTTCCTGCCGCTCGACCCGGCCGCCCGCTACCAGGTCGGCACCAGCGACTTCCAGGCCCGGTTGGCGAGTGGCTACCGCGAGCTCTTCGCCACCAACCCCTCGCTCGTCGTCACCGAGACGGACGTGCATGCCGTGCTGCTCGACGACCTGCGCACCGGCGCGGCATCGGCACTCGACGGCCGCGACGGCGGTCGCTAGAAGACGGGCGCGGTCACTCGCCCGTCGCCACGGGCAGGGCCGGATCCGAGCTCCACTCGCTCCACGAACCCGCGTAGAGCCGGCCGCTCAGCCCCGCGAGCTCGAGGGCGAGCAGGTCGTGGCAGGCGTTGACCCCCGAGCCGCAGTAGACGACGGGCGGCTCGCGGTCGGCGCCGAGCGCTTCGTAGCGGGCGCGCAGCTCGGTGGGGGTGCGGAAGACCGGCAGCGGTCCCGCCGTCAGGTTGCCCACGAACGGCGCGCTCTTCGCGCCGGGAACGTGGCCGGCGCGGGGGTCGATCGGTTCGACCTCGCCGCGGAAGCGCTCCGCGGCGCGCGCGTCGAGCACCAGCGCCGGCGGCCGCGCGAGCAGCTCGGCCTTGTCGACCACGAAGGCGGGGTCGAAGCGCGGCGTGAAGTCGGTCGGCGGGATCGCGGGTACTGCCGTCTCCAGCGAGCGCCCCTCGGCCAGCCACTTGCCCAGGCCGCCGTCGAGCACGGCGACGCGGCCGTGGCCGTGGGCCCGCAGCAGGTACCACAGGCGGGCTGCCGTCGCCCCGGCAGCGTCGTCGTAGGCGACGACCTCGGTCTCGCCGTCGATGCCGAGCTGGCCCATCGCCCGCGCGAAGTGCGCGGGCGCCGGCCAGGGGTGGCGGCCGAGCGGACCGCCGCGGCGGCCGCCCGGTCCCGCGAGGTCGTGCTCGAGGTCGCAGAACGCGGCGCCGGGCACGTGCCCGGCGTCGTATGCCTCCCGCCCGCGGCGCGCGGGATCGAGGTACCAGCGCACGTCGACGACCCGCAGCCGTGGCGAGCCGAGGCGGGCGGCGAGGGCGCCGGTCGAGACGAGCGGAGGCCCGACCGGCGCGCTCATCTGGCTACTGCCCGAGGTCCTTGGCCAGCTTCTTGAGCGGGCTTTCGACCTTCTTGTAACCGGTCGGAGCAGCGAACGCCGAGGCCGGGATCGCGCCCTCCTTGACCTCGGTCGCCTCGCTGGCGACGGTCGACTTGCGGCCCATCATCTCGATCGTCGTCGTCTCGGCCAGCGCCAGGCCCTCGATCTTCGCCAGTTCCTCGAACCCCTTGGCGTAGCGCTGCATCATCGGGTTCGCGAACGCGAACGCCTGGCGCGCCGCCTGGGTGCCGGCGGGCGGCTTGAGCGCGGTCGTCGCCCACATCTCGATCGACATCGCCTCGCCCATCGTCACCACGTACTTCGTGCAGTCGTAGCCGGCGATCTTGCGGGTCTCGGCGGTCTTCACGACCTTCGCGGCCGGCAGCGGGCCGCCCATGCCGGGCAGCTTCTTGAGCATCTGCTCCATCATCGGGTTGCCCTTGGCCTGCTCGAGCTGCTTCTCGACCTCGGCCATCTTCTTCGCCATCGCGTCGGCGGCGGCCTTCATGTCCTCGGCCGTGGCTTCCCAGTACTGCTTCTTGCCGTGCTCGACGACCGTCAGCTTGCCGCTCGCGTACTCGAAGATCGACTCCGTCTGCGCGTCGGCGTGCTTGAACGCGGAGTTCCCGTACCAGGCGGTGCTGCTCGTACCGCCGCCGCCCGTCTGCTTCTGCGTGATCGTCAACTCGCCCGCCAGCGCGGGCAGCGTCGCCAGCGCGGCGACGGCAAACAGCCTGAAGGTCTTCAAGAGGGCTCCTCCATCGAATCGAATGCGGGAACGGCTATCGGGTGCGGCGCTCGCCGCTCCGGCTGGGTCGCTTGCGCAACAGCGCGGCGACTCCCCGGTGGCGGCGCGCCAGGGCGCGCAGGAACTGTTCCGGCTCGACGCGGCCCTCGCGCAGGAACGCGCCCACCTCGCGCGCGTACTGCTCGACCACGTCCGGCGCGTTCGAGGCCTGCTCGTGCACGACCGTGCGCGAGTGGAGCCGCCCCTGCTCGATCAGGCGGCGCACGAGCAGCACCCGCGCAGGGCTCCACAGGCGGTGCCCGTTGCGGTCACGGGTCGGCTCCGGGACCCGCTTGTCACGCAGCCAATTGAGCAGGGTCTGCTTGCTGACCCCGAACTCGCGCGCCGCCTGCAACGTCGTGAGGTATTTCACGGTGGAGCCCGATTGTCTCGCGACCACGCGGCCTCCGACAAGCACGCACTGCAGCGACGCGCCGCCCGGGATCAGGCTCGAGGCGTCAGCGCGACCACGAGACGCCCAGTCGCCACGTCGTTCCCACCGCCAGGTTGCGCTCGCGGGCCGTGCCCTCCACGTCGAGTTGCACGGCGAGCCCCGCTCCCAGCTTGACGATCGCCGTCGGGCCGAAGGCCAGGTAGGCCACGCCGTCGCCGAGGCCGACCGGGCTGCCGAGCGCGACCTCGCGCGGGGCGTCGCTCCACGGCTCGAGACCGCGCAGGTTCCAGGCCAGTACCAGGCGTGGCGTCGCGTTCCAGCCGACCTGCGCCCCGTACGTGAAACCGTCGCGCAGGACGTCGCGGTAGCGGTAGCCGAGTTCCGCGAAGCAGTAGACGCGGCCCGCCGCGCTGGTGCTGCCCGCGGACAACACCGCCTCGCCCTCCCACACGCCGCTGCCCGTCGGCAGCACGCCGCCGGCCAGCGTCTCGTCGCCGGTGGGCGCCTGCACCATCAGACGGCCGGCGAACACGCCACGACCACGCGTGCCGAGCTGGACTTGCGCGCCGAAGGCGACGTCGCCGGGTGCCCTCTCGCTTCCGAAGTACTCGAGGTCGGAGCGACGCACGAGCGGCACGTCGGCCAGCAGCGTCACCCGCTCGTCGAGACCGACGGCCGCGAACACGACCCACTCGTCCTTCACGAACCTGGGGATCGTGACCTGCGAGCCGTCCGGGTTGGCGAGCGTGTCCGAAACGAGCCGGCCGTAGCCGAGCTTCACGTAGGAGTGCCCGCGCCCGGTCGCCCACGGCCCGGCTGCGGCCGGGTCGGCCGCGCCGCACAAGGCGAGCACCAGCAGCGCACGCAGGCCGCGCGTCACTGCAGCTCTCCGACGCCGATCGGGATCCGGAACGGGCGACACCACAGCACGACGTGCGAGTAGCTCCCGCCCGCGTCGGGCAGGTCGTAGCTCTGCGCGCCGCGGGTCGACTTCATCGCACCCAGGTTCAGGTCGGACGCGCCCACGGTCTCGGCCTGGCGCGCGAGGTAGACGTCGTTGTTGTCGCTGTCGATCCGGAAGTCGGAGAGCAACTCGAGCCGGTAGCGCCCGCCCTCGCGGACGATGCGGGCCGTGCCGCTGGCGGCGTGGCCCGCGGCGCCGCGGATGCGGGCGGTGCGCAGGACCGTCGGCCCGGCGTCGGGAGTCGGCGTCGCGGCAGGCGTCGGCGTGGCCGCGGCCGTCGGCGAGGGCGAGGGCGACGGTGACGGCGACGCGGCGATCGGAGGTGGGCTCGGGGCCATCGGCGAACTCCCCCCGCAACCGGCCAGCACGACCACGGCCACGACGACAAGTCCGCGACGGCGCATCAGAACCCTCCGTTGCGAAGGAGAACGACGTCCGCCGAGGGCCGATTCCCCGGGCGTGCCAGAATGGCGATCGCCCTCCATGAGTTCGCCTGGAATCGAACGGCACCCGCGTGCGTTCCCCCACACGAGGACGTGGTCCGCGTGACCCGCGAGGAGCGGTTCCTCGAAGAAGCCCGTCCCCACTTCCGCGCCATGTACGGAACTGCCCTGCGCCTGACCCGCAACCCGGCCGACGCGGAAGACCTGGTCCAGGACACGCTGTTGCGCGCGTTCCGCGGCCTCGCCGGCTACACGCCGGGCACCAACGCCCGCGCCTGGCTGTTCACGATCCTGCACCGCGCCCGGCTCGACACGGTGCGACGCGAGGCGCGGCGGCCGGTCAACGTGGAACTGGAGGAGGCGGACGCGCCGGTGCCGCCCCCGCAGGACCTGCTGGCGCGAGGCCAGGAGGACGTGGAGGCCGCGCTGGGCCAGGTGCCCGAGGTCTACCGGGGAGCGCTGCTGCTGCGCGACGTCGAGGAGTTCAGCTACGAGGAGATCGCCCGCATGCTCGACGTCCCCGTCGGCACGGTGATGTCGCGAATCCACCGCGGGCGCCGCCTGCTGCGCGCCGCGCTCGCCGTCGGGAACCCGGCATGACCTGCGCGCCCGAGAAGGTGACGGCCCTGGTCGACGCCGCGCTCGACGCCGTCGAGGCGGAGGTGCTGCGCGCCCACCTCGCCCTGTGCCCCGCTTGTGCCGAGCAGGCGGAGGCCGAGCGCGTGCTGCGCGCCCGGCTGCACGAGTTGCCCGGGCCGGAGTTGCCCGCGGGCTTCGAACTGCGGATGCGGAATGCCGTGCGGCCGCGCCGGGTCCCGCTGCTGGCCGCGTTGCTGCCGCTCGCCGCCATGCTGGTAGTCGCGGTCTGGGCCCGCGGCGCGGCGCCGGTGGTGGCGCTGGCCCTCGCCCTCGACCACGACAAGTGTTTCGCCCACGACCCGCTGCCCGCCCACGTGTGGAGCGACGACCCCGACGTCGTCGCGGCCTGGTTCGAGGAGCGCGGCAGTCGATTGCCGGTGGTCCCGCGGCAGGCGGCCGGCCTCGAACTCGTCGGCGCCCGCTTCTGCCCGCTGCTCACGCTGACCAGCGCTCCCCACCTCTATTACGCCTCCGCGGAGCACCAGGTCTCGCTGTTCGTCGTGCCCCACGGCGTGCGCCTGCCGCCCGCGCTGCGCTCGGCCGTGCTGCGACGGCGCGCCGTCCAGTTGTTGCGAGTGGCCGGCACGACGGTCGGCATCGTCGGCGACCGCGAAGAAGAGGTCGTCGCCTTCCGCCGCAGCTTCGAGCAGATGATCGCCCGCCGCCTCGGACCGGGAGCCATCGAGCCACTCTGATCGACGCTCCGGTTGACCGCGGGGCTCGAGTGAAGCTATAAATGACTCACCTCGTCTGTGGGGCTGTAGCGCAGTTGGGAGCGCGCGTGAATGGCATTCACGAGGTCGCCGGTTCGATCCCGGCCAGCTCCACCAATCCTTCCTCTCGAGGCCGAGGCGTGAACGACGCCTCCGGGTACCTGGGTCAGGCCAGGGCCCGTGTCAGCGCCGCGCTGATGCGCTCCAGTCCGGCCGTGGGATCCCCGTGCAGGTGCACGCGCAGGGCGCGGCGACCGCGCGCCGCGAGCACCTCGAAGTCCCCGCGGGCCTGGGCCGCCTTGACCACGCCGAAGCTGGCGCGCTGGCCGGGGACGGGCAGGTCGGCCGCGTCGTCGCAGGTGATCTGCACGAAGACTCCGGTGTCCGGCCCGCCCTTGTAGGCCTGGCCGGTCGAGTGCAGGAAGCGCGGGCCGAAACCGACGCAGGTCGCGTGCCCCGTGGCCGTCAGCAGCGCGGTCCGCATCCCGAGCAGGACGCGCTCGTGGACCGGACTGCGGTCCAGGTAGGCGAGCAGCCCGACGTAGTCGGACGCGCGCAGGGTCGCCAGGTGAGCGCGCAACAGGCCGGCCAGATCCGAGGCGCCGGCCAGCGTCGACGCGTGGGCCGCGGGGGCGAACACGGACACCCCTTCCCCGCTCCACAGCGGCGCCTCTGCGGGCAGCGCTCCGGTCGCGTCGTACTCGTTCGTCAGCCGCCGCGTCTCGATCTTGCTGGCCTCGACGTCGGGCTGATCGAACGGGTGCACGCCCATCACCGCGCCGGCCACGGCCGTCGCGACCTCCCATCGGAAGAACTCCGCGAACAGGTGCTGGCACTCGGGCACCTCGATGCGGCAGACAGGCAGACCGGCCGCGGCCAGCGCCTGCACGGCCGTGGTCGCGGGATCGACCTCACCGACGAGCCCCACGTGGACGAACAGGCGGTCGGCCCCGTAGCGGGCCGGCGCCGCCAGCGGCTCGCCATCGACGGGGATGATGGCCCGGCCCTGCTTGCCCGTGCTCTCGGCCACCAGTTGTTCGAGCCAGGCACCCAGCGCGCGGAGCCCCGGTGACAGCACGAGCGTCAGCTTGTCCTGCCCCGCCAGCGCCGCGTGGCCCAGCACCAGACCCAGCGCCACGCCGGGGTTGTCGAGCGCCGCTCGCTCTGGCGCGCAGGCCGCAGCCATCGCCTGGGCGTGCGCGATCAGCAGTCGCGTGTCGTGGCCGCACAGGGCCGCCGGCACCAACCCGAACGGCGACAGCGCCGAGAAGCGACCGCCGACGCTCTTGATGCCGCGGACCACGTGCCGATAGCCGTCGGCCGTGGCCGCGGCCTCCAGCTTCGAGCCGGGGTCCGTGACCGCCATGCAGTGGCGGCCGGCCTGGTCGCCGAGCGCCGAGCGCAGCCACGCGAAGAAGTGCAGGCGCAGGATCTCGGGCTCGAGCGTGCTGCCGGACTTGCTCGCCACCAGCACCAGCGTGCGGGTCGGGTCGAGGCCGGCCGCGATGCGGCGGACCTGTGCAGGGTCGGTGCTGTCGAGCACGTGCAGGTGCGGCGCGCCCACGATCGTCGGCAGCGTGGCCGCCACCACCTCGGGGCCGAGGCTGGAGCCGCCCATGCCGAGCAGCAGCACGTCCGAGAAGCCGCGCGCGTCTTCGGCCAGCGCCATCAGCGCGTCGGCCCCGATGCCCGGCGCGGTCGGCAGGTCGAGCCAGCCCAGCCACGCCGCCTCGTCGCTTCCGGTCCACAGGCTCGCGTCGCGGGCCCACAGGCGGGCGGTCCCGCGCGCCGCGTCCCACGCCGCCGCCCCGCCCTCGACGCGCGCGCGCAAGGCCGGCGACAGCCTGCCCAGCATCAGGCCGTTCATGCTCCCTCCCGCATCGCCCGCTCCAGCGCCAGCACCTTGGCCAGCCGCTTCGCGTGGCGCTCCTCGTTGGTGTAGCGCGCGTCGAGGAAGGCGCGCAGCACTTCCTGGGCGACGGCAGCGCCGATCACCCGCGCGCCCATCACCAGCACGTTGACGTCGTCGTGCTCGACGCACTGGTGGCCCGAGTAGGTGTCGTGGCACAGGCCCGCACGAGCGCCGAAGAC
>JAMPXO010000172.1 GCA_023701125.1 Vicinamibacteria bacterium
GCGCTCGCGCTGGATCGACGCCGTCGAAGCGCCAGCCCACCTCAGAGCGCAACGGGGAGTGAAGTTCAAGAGCGCTAGCGAGTGGCCGAGAACACTGCAATAACCTGCGACACCGAGACTCAAGATAACCGGCGGCCCCACCTCAGCCATGCTCGGGCTCTCCACTGGGCCGCCGCTCCTTCATTCCGGGAACCCCTCGGTTCGTCAGGTTCATTGCATTGTTCGCCGGCCGGCGGCGCTACGAGAGCGCTCCGCCGACGTGCTCTGCAAGGAGGGCCCGTACAGTGCCCAGGTCTGCGTCACCCTTGATCGCTGACTTCGGGATGACGGTCGGAAGTCCCTGCCCGTAAGAAAGCACGAACGCCCGATCACTCTCCCAGAACCTCCGGTAGAAGTTCCAGCCGATCTCCGAACGGACTGCCTCGGTGACGAAGAGAAGCCCCTGAGGCCTCAGCGTGATGGAGTACTGCTGCTTGTACTTCGGGTTGCGGTGGAACTCCAACCAGGCGACTGCCACGGCAAGGGGAAGGAGGTTGAACCACTCGGCAATACTCAGGAGGAAGAAGCCGAGCGCCCACCCAGGGGCACCCCAGTACCACATAAGCACGGCCGCCACGGCGAGCAGGGCAGCCACTACCCGACTGCTTGTTCTCCACAACGCACCCTCGGCCAACCTTGCCGAGTGAAGAACATCGGAAAGGAGTGGCTGGTACGTCAGGGTGATGCTCTCAGGGTTCACTGCCTCACCTCTAGGTCCGGCGAACACTTAGTCTCTGGATGCTTGATAGCACGGGATTGGGGTGGGGCGGGTGGCTGGGGTTGTTGTTGAGCGGGAAGGGAATAGGGGGGACGAGGGGCGGGGCGGGAGGCGGGATATCAGGCAGGGCGATAGAGTGCGAAGGGGTGCCGGGCAGGGGGCAGGGCCTGCCGGGCACGGTCAGGCCTCCAGGAGTTGCTTCAGCTCCGGGAGGGCGTCGCGGGCGGCTTCGCGGCCGGCTTCGAAGAAGCGGGGGATGCGGCGGGGTTGCATCCAGCCGGATTCGCCCATCTTCGGGGCGATCACCAGGTCGGCGCCGAGGAGTTCGCCGCGGGTGCGGCCGCGGAGCAGGGTCAGGCCGGCGCGGAGGGCGACCGCGACGAAGGAGCCGGCACCGGGCCACTTGGTGCCGCTGTTGCAGTCCAGCGCCAGGACCACGCCGGTTTCGCCGGCCAGTTCGCGGGCCGGGCGGACGGGGATGACCTCGGCGACGCCTCCGTCATAGAAGCGGCGGCCGTCGAGGATCATCGGCGGGAAGACGCCCGGGAAGCTGCACGAGGCGCGGACGGTGTCGCGCAGGGGGCCGCTGCGGAACACGACCTTTTCGCCCGTGTCCACTTCGGTGGCGACGACGGCGACGGGGACGCGCAGGTCCTCGAAGGTGGCGACGGGCAGGAACTCGTCGATCATCGCGCCGAGCTTGGTGCCCGAGAGCAGGCCGCCGCCCCAGCCGCGGACCCAGAACCAGGGGTGGAGTCGCGAGGCCTGATCGACCAGCTTCTCGAGGTCGGCGCCGCCGGCCCAGGCGGCGGCGACGAGGGCGCCGCCGGAGACGCCGGCGAGGCCGGCGACGGGGATGCCGGCGCGGTCCAGCTCGAGCAGCACGCCCGCGTGGCAAGCGGCGTGAGCGCCGCCGCCCGAGAGGGCGAGGAACAGGGGCTTCATCCGCGCACGGGCTCCATGCCGTGGATCTCCTGCAGGCTCTCGACGCCCATCGGCTCCTGGCGCACCGCGCGGATCGCCTGCACGGTGGCGGCGGCTCCGGTCATCGTCGTCACCACGAAGACGCCGTGCTGGGTGGCGGTCTTGCGGATCATGCCGTCGTCGTAGAACGAGTCGGAGCCGAGCGGGGTGTTGATCACCAGGTCGATGCCCTTGCTCTTGATCAGGTCGACGCAGTTGGGGCGGCCCTCGTGGACCTTGCGCACGAGTTCCACCGGCAGGCCGTGCTCGCGCAGCAGTTCCGCGGTGCCGCGGGTGGCGACCAGGCTGAAGCCCTCGGCCACCAGCTCGCGGGCGATCTGCGGCGCCAGCGGCTTGTCGTGGTCGTTGACGCTGACGAACACCGTGCCCGACAGCGGCAGCTTGGCGTTGGCGCCCGACTGGGCCTTGGCGAAGGCCATGCCGAAGTCGCGGGAGACGCCCATCACCTCGCCCGTCGACTTCATCTCCGGCCCGAGCACGGTGTCGGTGCCCGGGAACTTGATGAACGGGAAGACCGACTCCTTGATGAAGATGCGCTTGACCTCGAGGTCTTCGGTCAGGCCCTGGTCCTGCAGCGAGCGGCCCGCCATCACCCGCGCCGCGACCTTGGCCAGCGGCACGCCCGTGGCCTTGGACACGAACGGCGTGGTGCGCGAGGCGCGCGGGTTGACCTCCAGCACGTGGACCACGTCCTTGTGGATCGCGTACTGGATGTTCATCAGGCCGCGCACGCCGAGCGCCAGCGCGAGGCGCCGGGTGTAGTCGCGGATGGTGGCGATGTGGCGACTGCCGACCTTGTACGGCGGCAGCACCGCGGCCGAGTCGCCGCTGTGGATGCCGGCCTCCTCGATGTGCTCCATGATGCCGCCGATCACGACCCGCTCGCCGTCGCAGACGGCGTCGACGTCGATCTCGAACGCGTCCTCGAGGAAGCGGTCGATCAGGATCGGGTGCTCGCCGGCCACCGCCACCGCCTCGCGCACGAAGCGGGTCAGCCGCGACTCGTCGTAGACGATCGCCATCGCCCGGCCGCCCAGCACGTACGAGGGCCGCACCAGCACGGGGTAGCCGATGCGGCGGGCGACCTCGCGCGCCTCCTCGAGCGTGCGCGCGGTGCCGGCCTCCGGCTGCGGGATGCCCAGTTCCTGGAGCAGCCGGCTGAAGCGCTTGCGGTCCTCGGCCAGGTCGATCGCGTCGGGGCTGGTGCCGAAGATCGGCACTCCCGCGCGGAACAGCGGCAGCGCCAGCTTCAGCGGGGTCTGGCCGCCGAACTGGATCACCACGCCGTCGGGCTTTTCGAGCTCGATCACGTTCATCACGTCCTCGAACGTGAGCGGCTCGAAGTAGAGGCGGTCCGACGTGTCGTAGTCGGTCGACACCGTCTCCGGGTTGCAGTTGACCATGATCGTCTCGAAGCCCTCCTCGCGGAAGGCCAGCGCGGCGTGCACGCAGCAGTAGTCGAACTCGAGGCCCTGGCCGATGCGGTTGGGGCCGCTGCCGAGGATGACCACCTTCTTCTTCGAAGTCGGCGCCGCCTCGCACTCGCGCTCGTAGGTCGAGTACAGGTACGGCGTGTGCGACTCGAACTCGGCGGCGCAGGTGTCGACCCGCTTGTAGACGGGGACGATGCCGGCCGCCTTGCGCCGCGCCCGCACCGCGGCCTCGTCGCTGCCGAACCGGCGCGCGAGCTGGGCGTCGGAGAAGCCGAAGCGCTTGGCCTCGCGCAGCTCCGCGTCCGTCGTCACCGGACCGAGCGTGCGCTCCATGTCGACGATCTGCTGCAACTGGTCGAGGAACCAGGGGTCGATGCCGGTCATCTCGAACAGCCGCTCGTGGGAGTAGCCCAGCTCCAGCGCGCGCTTCAGGTAGAAGATGCGCTCGGGGTCGGCGGTCAGCAGCTTCTCCGAGACGATGCCGTCGTCGAGGTCGTCGCGGCCGAAGCCGGTGACGCCCATCTCCAGCCCGCGCAGCCCCTTCTGCAGCGCCTCCTTGAAGGTGCGGCCGATCGCCATCACCTCGCCGACCGACTTCATCTGGGTGCCGAGCGACTGGTCGGCGCCGGGGAACTTCTCGAACGCCCAGCGCGGGATCTTGACCACGACGTAGTCGAGCACCGGCTCGAAGCTGGCCGGGGTGACGCGGGTGATGTCGTTGGTGATCTCGTCGAGCGTGTAGCCGATCGCCAGCAGCGCCGCGATCTTGGCGATCGGGAAGCCGGTCGCCTTGGAGGCCAGCGCCGACGAGCGCGAGACCCGCGGGTTCATCTCGATCACGGTCAGCCGCCCCGACTTCGGGTCGACCGCGAACTGGATGTTGGATCCCCCGGTCTCGACGCCGACCTCGCGGATGATGCGCCGCGCGGCGTCGCGCATCACCTGGTACTCCTTGTCCGACAGCGTCTGGGCGGGGGCCACCGTGATCGAGTCGCCGGTGTGGATGCCCATCGGGTCGAAGTTCTCGATCGAGCAGATGACCACGAAGTTGTCGGCGTGGTCGCGCATCACCTCCAGCTCGAATTCCTTCCAGCCGATGATGCTCTCCTCGATCAGGATCTCGCGCACGGGCGACATGTCGAGCCCGCGCGCCACCCGCTCCTCGAAGTCGGCGACGTTGTAGACGATGCCGCCGCCGCTGCCGCCCATCGTGAACGACGGCCGGATCACCGCCGGCAGCCCGGTCTGCTCGAGCACCGCGCGGGCCTCCTCGAGCGTGTTGGCGAAGCCGGAGCGCGGCACCTCGAGCCCGATCCGGCCCATCGCCTCCTTGAACAGCCGGCGGTCCTCGCCGATCTCGACCGCGCGGCGCTGGGCGCCGATCAGCCGCACGCCGAGGCGGTCGAGCACGCCGCGCTTGGACAGCTCGACGGCGAGGTTGAGCGCCGTCTGGCCACCGACGGTAGGCAGGATGGCGTCCGGGCGCTCGCGCTCGAGCACGGCCTCGAGCACCTCGGGCGTCAGCGGCTCGACGTAGGTGCGGTCGGCGTACTCGGGGTCGGTCATGATCGTCGCCGGGTTGGAGTTCACCAGCGACACGCGCAGCCCCTCGCGGCGCAGCACCTTGACGGCCTGGGTGCCGGAGTAGTCGAACTCGCAGGCCTGGCCGATCACGATCGGGCCGGAGCCGATCACGAGCACGGAACGAAGCGACGGATCCTTGGGCATCTCTTCCCTGATGTCAGGCGGCGTGGCGGCGCTCGCGCATCAGCGCGACGAACGCGTCGAACAGGTAGTGGGAGTCGTGCGGCCCCGGGCTGGCCTCGGGGTGGTACTGCACGGACATCACCGGCAGCTCGCGGTGGCGGAAGCCCTCGACCGTGCCGTCGTTGAGGTTGACGTGGGTCAGCTCCAGCTCGCGGCGGTTCTCGAACACGGCCGCGTCGACCGCGAAGCCGTGGTTCTGCGACGTGATCTCGACCCGCCGGCTCTGCAGGTGCTGGACCGGGTGGTTGGCGCCGCGGTGGCCGAACTTGAGCTTGAAGGTGCGGCCGCCGCAGGCGAGGCCGAGGATCTGGTGGCCGAGGCAGATGCCGAAGATCGGGGTGCGCGAGTCGATCAGTCGCTTGGCCGCCTCCACCGCGTAGGTCACGGGCTCGGGGTCGCCGGGCCCGTTGGACAGGAACACGCCGTCGGGCCGCAGCGCCAGCACCTCGTCGGCCGTGGCGTGGGCCGGGACCACGGTGACGTCGCAGCCGGTCGCGGCCAGCCGCCGCAGGATGTTGCGCTTGACCCCGAAGTCGTAGGCGACGACCCGCAGCGGCGCGCGCTCGTGGCCGCCGCCGTCGAAGTGCCACGACGCGGCGCAGGTCACCTCGCGGGCGAGGTCGAGGCCGACCATGCTGCGCGCCGCGCGCGCCTTCGCCACGACGTCGGCGACGGCGGCCGCGCCGTGGGCGATCGCGCCGCGCATCGCGCCGGCGGTGCGCAGGTGGCGGGTCAGCGCCCGGGTGTCGATGTCGCAGATGCCGACGATGCCGGCCGCGGCCAGCCATTCCTCGAGCCCGCCCTCGGCGCGCCACGACGAGTGGACGTGGGCCAGCTCGCGCACGACGAAGCCCGCGACCTGCGGCTTCGCCGACTCCAGGTCGCGGTCGTTGACGCCGTAGTTGCCGATCTGGGGGTTGGTCATGGTCACGATCTGGCCGCTGTAGGAGGGGTCGGTCAGCACCTCCTGGTAGCCGGTCAGCGCCGTGTTGAACACCACCTCGCCCGTCGTCTCGCCGTGGTGGCCGAAGCCGCGGCCCTCGAACACGAGGCCGTCCTCCAGCGCCAGCACCGCCCGCTCCCGCGCGTTCACCGCCCCTCCCCTGCCTGCTTCAACGCCTGGCTCTCCAGTTTCACTCGACGCGTCCGATCCGGCCCAGCGGCCAGAAGCGGAAGACGGCCTTGCCGTAGATGTAGCGCTCGGGCACGTCGCCCCAGGCGCGGCTGTCGTTGCTGCTCGTGCGGTGGTCGCCGAGCACGAAGTAGTGGCCGCGTTCGACCTCGACCGGCCCCACGCTGTCGTGGCCGCGGAACTCGGCGGCGATCCACGGCTCCTCCAGCTTGCGGCCGTTGACGTGGACCAGGCCGCGGCGCAGTTCGACCACGTCGCCCGGCAGCCCGACCACGCGCTTGATGAACGACACCGACGGGTCGCGCGGGTACCAGAACACGACCACGTCGCCGCGCTGGATGGGGCCGAAGCGGTAGCCGAACTTGTTGACCAGGATGCGCTCGTCGTCGTGCAGCAGCGGCTGCATGCTGGCGCCCTGGACGCGGAACGCCTGGCCGACGTAGGTGATCAGGAAGAAGCAGAACAGCACGGCCACCGACAGGTCGTGCAGCAGCTCGAACAGCGCGCGCACGCGGCCCGGCGGCGCCTGCGCGCTGTCGGCGGCGGTCGGCGGTGCGAGCGCGGTCTCGTCGGCCGCGGGCAGCGCGGGCGTCGACAACGGGCTCTCGTCCACCACCACCAGCGGCGGCGCCTCGGGCGCGGGCGTCGTGCTCACCTGCGCTCCCGCAGCACGACCCGGGTGCCGGCGATGCGGTCGTGCAGCGGCCGGGCGCCGAACAGCAGGCCGACGAAGCCGCCGCCGAGCGGCGCCAGCGCCAGCGCGTAGCCGAGCAGCCGCATGAAGGCCTGCGGCACGCCGATCGGCCGCTTGCCGTCTTCGGCCACCACCTCCAGGTCCATCAGGCGCTGGCCCGGGGTCGCCCCGCGCACGCCCCAGAAGTGGACGAAGTAGAGCGCCGCCAGCGCGCACGCCAGCGGCACCAGCGCGAGCGAGACGAGGATCGGGGCGAAGCGCACCTCGGCCACCGTCTGCGCCGGCGGCAGCGTCAGCCAGTAGTGCAGCACCGGCGACAGCAGCAGGGCCTGCACGCTGCCGACGACGCCCCAGTCGAACGCCGCGGCGGCGAGGCGGCGCAACAGCGGCGCGGGGCGCGGGCCCGCCGCCAGCGGGTTGGCCAGCGGCCGGCGCACCACCTCGTACAAGCCTGCCCGACGCGAGACAGGGCCGGAGTCGGCCGCCGGCGGCGGGGCGCCGGCCAGCTCGCGCCCGCAGCCGTTGCAGAAACGGGCGGGCAGCGGCACCACCGCGGCGCAGCCGGGGCACACCATGCGGGCCTGGATCGGCGCCGGCGCCAGCTTGGCGCCGCAGCCGCGGCAGAACGAGTCGCCCGCCCGCAACATCGCGCCGCAGTCGGCGCAGCGCAGGCGCGGCGAGGACGGGTGCTGGATCACCTTGGCCCCGCCGCTGCCGGCAGCCGGCTCGTCGCGGAACAGCAGCCGCGCGCCGCCGATCGCCACCAGGTCGCCGTCCTTCAGCGGCCGCTGCTCCACGCGGTCGCCGTTGACCAGCGAGCCGTTGCTGGACGCGCAGTCGCGCAGCACCCACTGCTCGTCGCGGTACTCGATCACGGCGTGGCGGCGCGAGACCATCGCGTCCGGCAGCACCAGGTCGTTCGACGGGTCGCGCCCGATCAGCAGCGGCGCGCGCGGCAGCGGCAGCTCGCGCGGCGCTCGGGATGCTGCGGGGTTGATGACGAGCCGGGCCAAGGCCTACTTGACCGGCACCCGGACCCGGAGCAGGAACCGGAACTTGACCGGGACCCCGTTCCGGCGGCCCGGCTCGTAGCGCCACTCGCGGACCGTCGCCCGCACCAGTTCGTCGAGCTCGCGGCCGGCGCTCTCGGTGATCTCCACGCTGTCGACCCGGCCGTCGGCGCCGATGGTCAGCATCGCGACCACCGTGCGCGGCACGTCCTGCGCCGGCAGCCGCAGGCGCTGGCCGCTGACGCGGACGACCTCGGCGTCGAGCTCGGTCGCCTCGTGGACGCGTGTCGAGCGCAGCGGCAGGGTCAGCGTCTCGGTCTCGCCGATCGCGACCTCCACCTTGCGGCTGACGGTCTCGTGGTCCACCAGCGCGAGGGTCAGCGTGTACTTGCCCGCCGGCAGCCGGAAGCCGCGCAGCGGCGTGGTGCCGACCGCCACGCCGTCGACCTGGACCGCGGCCCCGGGCGGCTGCGAGACGACCTCGAGCAGGCCGGTGTTGGGCGCGACCACGGCCCGCGTCAGGCTCAGCATCAGCTCGCGCGCCGGCGCGGCCTGGGTCAGCGCGACGTTCTCGCGCGCGGTCTCGTAGCCCGCCAGCTCGACCTCGACCTCGTACAGGCCGTGGGACAGGCCGGGCAACGTCATCGGCGTCGTGCCCTTGATCTCGCCGTTGACGCGCACCGAAGCACCCGCGGGCGTGCTCTCGACACGCAGGCCGGCGGCCAGCGGCGGCGTGCTGACCGGCGGCGCTTCCGCGGCCGGCTTGCGGAGCAGGAACAGCCCCGCGATGCCGAGCGTCATCGCGAGGAAGCCCGCGCCCGCCGCCAGCAGCAGGGCGCGGTTGCCACCGCTGGCGGGCGCGGCGACCGGGGCCGGCGGCGGTGGCGGAATCGAGCCCGAGACGGAGACCGCTCGCGGCGCCGCCCGCGGCAACGGCGGCGGAGCCGGCGGCGGCGGCGGCGGCGGAACGGCGGGCGGCGGCGTGGGCGGCAAGATCGGCGCCCGGCCCAGCGCGGTGACCGGGGCCGCGGGGGCGATCCAGGTGGCGTCTGCCAGCGCCTCACCCATCACGGGCATGGCCGTCGTCGGCGGGGCGAGCAGC
>JAMPXO010000033.1 GCA_023701125.1 Vicinamibacteria bacterium
CCGCAGTTCTACTTCCGGACGACGGACGTGACGGGCGTGGCGACGCTGCCGGAAGGCGTCGAGATGGTGATGCCCGGCGACAACACGCAGATGACGGTGGAGCTGATCATCCCGATCGCGATGGAGAAGGGTCTCCGCTTCGCGATCCGTGAGGGTGGCCGCACCGTCGGTGCCGGCACCGTCACCGAGATCATCAAGTAAGGCCGGGACAATGATGCTCAACGAGAAGATCCGCATCCGGCTCCGCGCCTACGACTACCGCATCCTCGACCAGTCGACCCACGAGATCGTGGAGACCGCGAAGAGGACGGGTTCCGAGGTCCGCGGTCCGATCCCGCTGCCCACCGAGAAGAACCGGTGGACGGTGCTGCGCTCGCCGCACGTGGACAAGAAGAGCCGCGAGCAGTTCGAGATCCGCACCCACAAGCGGCTGCTCGACATCTTCGAGCCCACGCCGCAGACGGTCGACGCGCTGATGAAGCTCGACCTGCCTGCCGGTGTGGACGTGGAGATCAAGGCGTTCGGCAAGGAGCACTCGAAGTAACGGCGCAATCGAGGTTGCAGGGCTAGAAGGGGCGACGCCGCAACGGCGACCCCGGCAGCACCCGGCCCGAGACCTCGTCAACGACGCGAATAAGGAACGAGAATGTCGATCCAGGGAATCATCGGACGCAAGGTGGGGATGACCCAGGTCTTCCTGCCCGACGGCAAGGCTGTGCCGGTCACCGTCGTCGAGGCGGGCCCCTGCGTGGTCATCCAGCGCAAGACCGCCGGCAAGGACGGCTACGACGCCGCGCAGATCGGGCTGGTCGAGGCCCGCAAGTCGCGTGGCGTGACCAAGCCGATGGCGGGTCACTTCGCCAAGGCCGGCGTGCCGCCGTGCCGGGTGCTGCGCGAGGTGCCGGTCGCGGCCGGCTCCGAGGCGAAGGTCGGTGACCGCATCGCGGTCGACGCGTTCGCCGAGGGCGAGAAGGTCACCATCATCGGTGTCACCAAGGGCAAGGGCTTCCAGGGTGTCGTCAAGCGCCACCACTTCCGCGGTGGCGCCGCGACCCACGGCTCGATGTTCCACCGGGCGCCCGGCTCGATCGGCCAGTCGGCCTTCCCGTCGCGGGTGCTGAAGGGCATGCGCGCCGCCGGGCACATGGGCGCCGACCGCATCACGGTGAAGAACGTGCATGTGGTGCGGGTGGAAGCCGAGAAGAACGTGCTGCTGATCCGGGGCGCCGTCCCCGGGGCGAACGGCGACCTGATCGTCATTCGCAAGGCCGCGAGGTAAGGGGAGATGTCCGACAAGCGCAAGGCCGCGGAGGCCCCGGCGACGCTGCCGGTCGTCAACGCGGAGAACCAGAAGATCCGCGACGTCAGCCTCAGCCCGGAGGTCTTCGGGGGGCGCGTCAACGAGCACCTGCTGTGGGAGGCGGTCAAGCAGTACCGCGCCGGCGGCCGTGCCGGCACCCACATGACCAAGAACCGCGCCCTCGTTTCCGGCTCGGGCAAGAAGCCGTGGCGCCAGAAGGGCACCGGCCGCGCCCGCGTCGGCGAGACGCGCAACCCGCTGTGGCGGCACGGCGGCACAGTGTTCGGTCCCCAGCCGCGTGACTACTCCTACTCGGTGCCGAAGAAGGCGCGCGTCTCCGCGCTGCGTTCGGCGCTCGTGCAGCGGGCCAGCGAGGGCGCGCTGCGGGTGGTCGACCTGATCCGCATCGAGGCCCCCGAGGCCGGTGCCCCGCCGCGGCTGACGCGGCAGTTGAAGGCGATGCTCGAGAAGCTGGGCGTGGCCGGCAAGGTCACCCTCGTCGAGAGCCGCCCGTCGGACCTGCTCGTCCTGGCCGGCCGCAACCTGCCGGGCGTGCGGGTCGTCGACGCCTCCCACCTGACCGTCTACGACGCGCTCGACTGCCGCACGCTGCTCGTCTCGGCGCCGGCTCTCGTCCGCCTCGAAGAGCGGCTGGCTCCGTAGGAGGGCCGAAGAGATACCGCGATGAAGAACCTCTACGAAGTCATCCGCCGTCCGCTGATCACGGAGAAGACCACCCTGCTGAAGGAACGCACGGGCGTCGTCTGCTTCGAGGTCCACCGCGACTCCACCAAGCCCGAGATCAAGAAGGCCGTCGAGGCCCTCTTCGGCGTCAAGGTCGACGACGTCCGCGTCGCCGTGATGCATGGCAAGGTGAAGCGCCAGGGCCGCTGGTCCGGCCGCCGTCCCGACTGGAAGAAGGCCTACGTCACCTTGAAGAAGGGCGAGAAGCCCATCGAGTTCTTCGAGCAGGCGTAAGGAGCCACAGGAAAATGCCTCTCAAGAGCTACCGTCCGACCTCGCCGGGGCGTCGTTTCATGACGACGCTCACCTTCGACGAGATCACCAAGTCGACCCCCGAGAAGTCGCTGACCGAGCCGATCAAGCGCACGGGCGGCCGCGACAACCGCGGCCACCTCACCGTCCGCTTCATGGGCGGTGGCCACAAGCGCCGCTACCGGATCATCGACTTCCGCCGCGACAAGAAGGGCATCCCGGCCAAGGTCGCCTCGATCGAGTACGACCCCAACCGCTCGGCCCGCATCGCGCTGCTCAACTACGCCGACGGCGAGAAGCGCTACATCCTCTGCCCGGACGGCGTGCACGTGGGCCAGGCGATCCTGGCCGGCGACGGCGCCGACATCCTGCCCGGCAACTGCCTGCCGCTGCGGGCGATCCCGGCCGGCACGATGATCCACAACCTCGAGTTGCGCCAGGGCCGCGGTGGCCAGGTGGTGCGCTCGGCGGGCACGGCGGCGCAGCTGGTGGCCAAGGAGGGCGAGTACGCCCAGGTCAAGCTGCCCTCCGGCGAGGTCCGCAAGGTCCACATGGAGTGCTTCGCGACCATCGGCCAGGTCGGCAACCTGGACCACAAGAACGTCTCGCTCGGCAAGGCGGGCCGCACGCGCTGGCTCGGCCGCAAGCCCCACAACCGCGGCGTCGCGATGAACCCGATCGACCACCCGCACGGCGGCGGCGAGGGCAAGACCTCCGGTGGCCGTCACCCGGTGACCCCCTGGGGCAAGCCGACCAAGGGTGCCAAGACCCGCAGCAACAAGCGCACCGACTCGTTCATCGTCAAGAGGCGGAAGTAAGACATGGCACGTTCGCTAAAGAAGGGCCCGTTCATCGACGGCCACCTGCTGAAGAAGGTGGAAGGCATGACCGGCAGCGGCAGCGACCGCAAGGTCATCAAGACCTGGTCGCGCCGCAGCACGATCATTCCCGAGATGGTCGGCATCACGCTGGCCGTCTACAACGGCAAGAAGTTCGTGCCGGTCTACGTCACCGAGAACATGGTGGGCCACAAGCTCGGCGAGTTCTCGCCCACCCGCACCTTCAAGGGCCACTCTTCCAAGGTTGAGAAGGCGGCCAAGGTGGCGGGGAAGTAGGAGCGGGAAAATGTCGAACTTCCGCGCAGAAGCCAAGTACATCCGCAGCTCGGCCCAGAAGGCCGGGCTGGTCTGTGAACTGATCCGCGGCAAGCGGGCCTCGGAAGCGCTGTCGATCCTGCGCTTCACGAAGAAGTCCGTTGCCCGCGACCTGGAGAAGGTGCTCCGCTCGGCCGTGGCGAACGCCGTGTTCGTCGCCGACCGCAACGAGAAGCGCCGGCTCGACGAAGACAACCTCTACGTGCACGCGGCCTACGCCAACCAGGGCCCGTCGCAGAAGCGAGTGCGCCCGGCCCCGATGGGCCGCGCCTACCGTGTCATCAAGCGCACCACGCATCTCACGGTCGAGCTGGCCGAGAGGGAGAAGTAGCAGCATGGGTCAGAAAGTCCATCCCATCGGGTTCCGGCTCGGCTTCAACAAGCCCTGGCGCAGCCGCTGGTTCGCGGACAAGGAGTACGCATCGCTCCTGCACCAGGACCTGCGCCTGAAGAAGGACCTCAAGAAGCGCTTCTCCCACGCGGGCGTCTCGCGAATCGAGATCGAGCGCGCGGCCAACAAGCTGAAGGTGACGATCTTCACCTCGCGTCCCGGCATCATCATCGGGCGCAAGGGCCAGGAGGTCGACAAGCTCAAGCAGGAAGTGCAGAAGAAGACCGGCAAGGAGGTCTTCATCAACATCCAGGAGATCCTCAAGCCCGAGCTCGACGCCCAGCTGGTGTCGGAGTCGGTCGCGCTCCAGCTCGAGAAGCGGATCGCCTTCCGCCGCGCCATGCGCAAGGCGGTCGACGCCGCCCTCCGCTTCGGCGCCAAGGGCATCAAGATCCGCGTCTCCGGCCGCCTGAACGGCGCCGAGATCGCGCGCTCCGAGTGGTACCTGCACGGCCAGCTGCCGCTGCACACGCTGCGCTCGGACATCGACTACGGCTTCCACGAGGCCAGCACCTCCTTCGGCCGCATCGGCGTGAAGTGCTGGATCTACAAGGGCGAGCAGGACGCACCGCGTGCTGCGAAGGCGCTCTAGGTTCTAGATCATGTTGATGCCCAAGAAGGTCAAATTCCGCAAGCAGCAGCGCGGACGCATGAGCGGCAAGGCGTGGACCGGGTCCACCGTCTCCTTCGGCGACTTCGGCCTGAAGGCGATGGAGTGCGGCTGGGTCACGGCCCGCGAGATCGAGGCCGGCCGCATCGCGATCAACCGCTACGTCAAGCGCAACGGCCGCGTCTGGATCCGGATGTTCCCCGACAAGCCCTACACCAAGAAGCCCCAGGAAACGCGCATGGGCAAGGGCAAGGGGCAGCCGGAAGGCTGGGTGATGGTGGTCAAGCCCGGCCGCGTCCTGTACGAGATGGAGGGCGTGCCGGAGAACGAGGCGCGCGAGGCGTTCCGGCTGGCCGCGCACAAGCTCTCGATCAAGACCCGCTTCGTCAAGCGGCTCGAGGAAGAGGTGGCCCAGTGAAGGCCGAGAAGATCCGCGAGATGAACCTCGACGACCTGCGCGGCGAGGAAAAGAAGCTCGCCGAGCAGATGTTCCGCCTGCGCTTCCAGAAGGCGCTCGGGCAGCTCGACAACGCGCTCAAGATCCGCGAAACCCGCCGCGACCTGGCGCGCGTCAAGACGGTGCTGAAGGAGAAGGCCGCCACCCGCTGAGGGTGGAAGGGGCCAGGAAACGAAGATGGATCATTCGCAGCAGCAGAAGCCGCCCGCCCGTAGCCGCCACGCCGTGGTCGGGGTCGTGGTGAGCGCGAAGATGCAGAAGACCGTGGTGGTTGCCGTGGAGCGTCTGATCCGGCACGAGCTCTACCGCAAGACCCTGCGCAGGACGTCCACCTTCTCCGCGCACGACGAGAAGGGCGCGAAGGAAGGCGACACGGTGCGGATCGTCGAGACCCGCCCGCTGTCCAAGACCAAGCGCTGGCGCGTCGAGGAAATCCTGACCAAGGCGGCGATCGCGCCGGCGAAGGCGGAAGGGAAGTAGCGCCATGATCCAGATGCGCACCATCCTCGACGTCGCCGACAACTCCGGCGCTCGCAAGCTCTCGTGCATCCTGCCGCTCGGCGGGTCCACGGGCCGCTACGCGAGCCTCGGCGACGTCATCACGGCCAACGTCAAGGAGTCCGCTCCCGACGCGCCCGACGCCTGCAAGAAGGGCAAGGTCGTCAAGGCCGTCATCGTGCGCTGCGCCAAGGAGCAGCGCCGGGCCGACGGCACCTACATCCGCTTCGACCGCAACGCCGCGGTGCTGATCAAGGACGACGGCGAGCCGGTCGGCACCCGCGTCTTCGGCCCCGTGGCGCGCGAGCTGCGCGACAAGCGGTTCATGAAGATCATCTCGCTGGCGCCGGAGGTCCTGTAGAACCATGGGCAAGCCGAAGCCGAAGGAGCGCGTGAAGATCCGCGTCCGCAAGGGCGACCTCGTCGAGGTCATCGCCGGCAAGGACGCGGGCAAGCGCGGAAAGATCCTGAGCGTGCTGCGTGAGAAGGGTCGGGTCGTCGTCCAGGGCGTGGGCTTCATCAAGCGCCACGTCCGGCCCAACCCCCAGCGCAACATCAAGGGCGGCATCGCAGAGCGCGAGGCCCCGATCCACGTCTCGAACGTCATGGTGGTCTCGCCCGAGACCGACAAGCGTTCGCGGCTGGGCGCCCGCAAGCTCGACGACGGACGCAAGGTGAGGGTCAGCCGCCGGGACGGCGCTGTCCTCGACAAGTAGGCCGGGAAGGAACATGGCAGCTCGTCTCAAGGAAAGCTACGTTAAGACGGTCGTGCCGCGCCTGATGAAGGAACGCGAGTACACCACCGTCATGGCCGTGCCCAAGCTCCAGAAGGTCGTCATCAACATGGGCGTGGGCGAGGCCACCCAGAACATCAAGCTGCTCGACGCGGCTCGCGAGGAGCTCGGCCGCATCGTCGGCCAGCGCCCGGCGGTCCGTCGCGCCAAGAAGGCGATCGCCGCCTTCAAGGTGCGCGAGGGCATGCCGATCGCCGCCACCGTGACGCTGCGCGGAGATCGCATGTACGAGTTCTGCGACCGCCTGTTCAACGTCGCGCTGCCGCGCGTGCGCGACTTCCGCGGCGTGCCGACGAACGCGTTCGACGGCCGCGGCAATTACACCCTGGGCCTGCGGGACCAGATCATCTTCCCCGAGATCGACTACGCCAAGGTCGAGAAGCTGCGGGGCATGAACGTGACCTTCGTGACGAGCGCCCGGACTGACGAGGAATCGAAGCTCCTCCTCCAGTACCTCGGGATGCCGTTCCGGAACCAGTAGGAGGAGCGCAGTGGCCAAGTTGTCGCTGATCGCCAAGGCGAAGCGGACCCCCAAGTTCGAGGTCCGTCGCTACCACCGCTGCAAGAGCTGCGGACGCCCCCGGGCGTACCTGCGGAAGTTCGAGATGTGCCGTATCTGCTTCCGCAAGCATGCTCTCGCCGGGGATATCCCCGGCGTGATCAAGGCCAGCTGGTAGCGCGGGGAGCTGAGGAACACACGCAATGAGCATGACCGATCCCATCGCGGACATGATCACCCGGATTCGCAACGGAGTCCGGGCGAGAGTCCCCAAGGTGGACGTGCCGCACTCGAAGCTCAAGGTTGCGATCGCCCGCATCCTGAAGGATGAGGGCTACGTCGCCAACTTCAAGGTGAGCGAGGGCCAGGCGCAGGGCACTCTCCGCATCTATCTCAAGTACGGTCCGGGCATGGAGCGGGTCATCACCGACCTCCAGCGCGTGAGCCGTCCCGGGTGTCGCATCTACTGCGGCAAGGACGAGATCCCCCGCGTGTACGGTGGGCTCGGCATCAACATCCTGTCCACCTCCCGTGGGCTGATGACGGGGAAAGCTGCGGCCCGCGAGGGTGTCGGCGGCGAGATCCTCGTCAACGTCTGGTAGGAGGCGAGAGAATGTCCCGAGTCGGACGCAAGCCGATCGCCATCCCCGCCGGCGTCAAGGTGGCGGTGAAGGGCGACAGCGTCGAGGTGCAGGGCCCCAAGGGCAAGCTGAGCACGCCCGTCCCGGCCGGTATCTCGTTCGCCATCGAGGGCGCGGAACTGCTGTGCAAGCGCGCGAGCGACGAGAGCTCGATGCGCGCCCTGCACGGCCTGGCCCGCGCCCTGGCGCAGAACGCCGTCACCGGCGTGTCGACGGGCTTCAGCAAGGAGCTCGACATCGTGGGCGTGGGCTACAAGGCCCAGGTCGAGGGCAGGAAGGTCACCTTCACCCTCGGTTACTCCCACGTCGTCGAGTTCCCGATCCCCGAGGGCATCCAGGTCGCGATCGAGAAGCAGACCCACGTCGTCGTCTCCGGCTTCGACCGGCAGCGCGTCGGCCAGGTCGCGGCGGAGATCCGGCGCCTGCGCAAGCCGGACCCCTACAAGCAGAAGGGCATCCGCTACGTGGGCGAGGTGCTGAAGAAGAAGGCCGGCAAGGCCGGGGCCACCGGGAGCAAGTAGGGACGAGGTCGGGGACGCTCGCGGCCCCCCGAGGCCGCGGGCAGCGCCCGCCGAGGGAACGATGAAGAAGAGCCGAGACGATATCAGGCGGCGTATCCACAACCGGATCCGGAAGAAGGTTTCGGGCAGCGGTGCGCGGCCGCGCCTCTGCGTGTTCCGCAGCCAGAGCCACATCTACGCCCAGGTCATCGACGACGTGAAGGGCGGCACGCTGTGCGCGGCCTCCAGCCTCGACCAGGAGCTGAAGGGCCAGTTCAAGCGGGGCAGCAACGTCGACGCCGCCAAGGCCGTGGGGCAACTGATCGCGACCCGCGCCAAGGACAAGGGCGTCACCGCCGTCGTGTTCGATCGCGGCGGATTCCTGTACCACGGCCGTGTCAAGGCCCTGGCCGAGGCCGCCCGCGAGGGTGGGCTCTCGTTCTAGAGCTGGGAAGAGCATGAGAAAGACGCACGAGAAGGTCGACATCGGCAGCCTGG
Organism: Vicinamibacteria bacterium; assembly: GCA_023701125.1. Lineage (GTDB taxonomy): Bacteria > Acidobacteriota > Vicinamibacteria > Fen-336 > Fen-336 > WYBL01. The sequence goes on from JAMPXO010000033.1 coordinate 8,339, forward strand.
AGCTCAAGGACCAGGTCGTCCAGATCAACCGCGTGACCAAGGTCGTCAAGGGCGGCAAGAACCTGTCCTTCTCGGCCATGGTGGTGGTCGGCGACGGCCACGGCCACGTCGGCTACGGCATGGGCAAGGCCCGCGAGGTCTCCTCCGCGATCAAGAAGGGCATCGAGGCCGCCAAGAAGAACGTGTTCAAGATCCCCGTCACGGAGAAGGGCTCGACCATTCCGCACCAGGTGGTGGGCTACTTCGGCTCGGGCAGCGTGCTGCTCAAGCCGGCCTCCGAGGGTACCGGCGTCATCGCCGGCGGCGCTGTCCGCGCCGTGATCGAGGCGGCCGGCATCCAGAACATCCTGACCAAGAGCCTGGGCTCCGCGACGCCGCACAACGTGGTCAAGGCCACGGTCGACGCCCTGCTGCGGCTGAAGCAGCCGGAGCGGGTGGCGCGCCTGCGTGGCAAGAGCGTGGCCGAGATCATGGGCGTCGACGAGCCCAAGCCCCAGGCCCAGGCCTGAGGGGGGCGAGGATAGCGATGGCAGCCAAGCAGAAGAAGACCACCGCCACCTTCAAGGTCAAGCAGATCGGCAGCCTGATCGGCTGCACCGACAAGCAGCGGGCGTCCGTGCGCGGCCTCGGCCTGCGCCGGATGCACCAGGTCGTGGAGCGGCTCGACACCCCGGAGAACCGGGGCATGGTCAACGCCGTGCCGCACCTGGTCGCGATCGTCGAGTAAGAGGGAAAAGAGACGACATGGGCCTCCACGACTTGAAACCGGCCAAGGGCGCCACCAGCGCGCGCAAGCGCGTCGGGCGCGGCCAGGGCAGCGGCCTCGGCAAGACTGCCGGCCGCGGCGAAAAGGGCCAGAAGAGCCGCAGCGGTTACTCGCACAAGAGCGGCTTCGAGGGCGGCCAGATGCCGCTCCACCGCCGGGTGCCGAAGCGCGGCTTCACCAACGCCCGCTTCCGCAAGGAGTACGCGGTCGTCAACCTCGACAAGCTCGAGGCCTTCGAGCCCGGCACGATCGTCACCCCCGAGGTGCTGCTCCGACGCGGCGTGGTCAGCAAGCTGATGGACGGGATCAAGATCCTGGCCAAGGGCAAGCTGACCAAGTCGCTGACGGTGCGCGCCCACAAGTTCAGCGGCAAGGCCCAGGAGGCCATCCAGGGGGCCGGCGGCAAGGCCGAGGTGCTCGAGGCCTAGCCCATGCTGCAAAGCCTGAAGAACATCTGGGACGTTCCGGACCTGCGCAAGAGGGTGCTGTTCACCCTCCTGATCCTGGCTGTCTACCGCCTCGGCAGTCACGTGCCCACGCCCGGGATCAATGCCACGGCACTGGTGGACTTCTTCGAACAGAACCGATCCAACTGGTTCGGCCTGGTCGACATGTTCTCGGGCGGCAACCTGGCCAACGTGACGATCTTCGCGCTGGGGATCATGCCGTACATCTCCGCGTCGATCATCCTGCAGTTGCTGACCGTGGTGTGGCCGACGCTCGAGAAGCTCTCCAAGGAGGGCGAGCTCGGGCGCCGCAAGATCACCCAGTACACCCGCTACGGCACGGTCGTGCTGTCGATCATCCAGGGCCTCGGCATCGCCTTCTACCTCGAGCGGCTGACCATCTCGGGCGACTTCCGCATCGTCGAGAACCCGGGCTGGGCCTTCAAGCTGATGACGGTGCTGACGCTGACCACCGGCACCGCGTTCATCATGTGGCTCGGCGAGCAGATCACCGACCGCGGCATCGGCAACGGGATGAGCCTGATCATCTTCGCCGGCATCATCGTCGGCTTCCCGTCGGGGATGCTCGACAGCGTGCGCCGGCTGGCATCCGGAGAGCTGGGCCTGATCACCGCCCTGTTCCTGGTCCTGATGATGGTCGCCGTGATCGCCGTGATCGTGTTCGTCGAGCGCGGCCAGCGCCGGATCACCGTCCAGTACGCGAAGCGCGTGGTCGGGCGCCGGGTCTACGGCGGCCAGTCGACCCACCTGCCGCTGCGGGTCAACACCAGCGGCGTGATCCCGGTCATCTTCGCCTCGTCGATCATCGCCTTCCCGCAGACGATCGCGTCGTTCTTCGAGGCCCAGAGCCCGTGGATGCAGAGCGTGGCCGAGCAGCTGCGCTGGGGGATGCCGCTGTACAACATCCTCTACGTCTCCTTCATCGTGTTCTTCTGCTACTTCTACACCGCGATCGTCTTCAACCCGGATGACGTCGCCGAGAACATGCGCAAGTACGGCGGCTTCGTGCCCGGCATCCGGCCCGGCAAGAAGACGGCCGAGTACCTGGACCACATCCTCGGCCGCATCACCTTCGGCGGCGCCCTGTACCTGGCCGCGATCGCGCTGCTGCCCGAGTTCCTGATCACGGGCTTCAAGGTCGCGCCGCTGCCGGTGATCGGCCCGGGGCTCGACCTGTTCCTCACGGAGAACGGGCTGTCCTGGATCACGGAGGGGCTCGGCCTCAACTTCTACTTCGGCGGCACCTCGCTGCTGATCGTGGTCGGCGTGGCGATGGATACGGTCTCGCAGGTGGAGGCGCAGTTGGTGATGCGCCACTACGACGGGTTCACGGGCCGTGGCGGGCGGAGGGTGCGTGGTCGACGCTAGCCCGAAGGCCGCGACGAGCCCGGCGCGGGTCATCTTCCTCGGGCCTCCGGGCGCGGGGAAGGGGACCCAGGCGGGTCTCGTTGCGCGCCATTTCGGGGTGCCGAAGATCTCGACCGGGGACATGCTGCGCGAGGCGATCGCGCAGAAGACCCCGCTCGGGCTCCAGGCCGGCCCGTTGATGGAAGAGGGCCGGCTGGTGCCGGACCCGCTCCTGATCGGCATCATCACCGACCGTCTCGCGCAGGCGGACTGCCAGGCCGGCTACGTGCTGGACGGCTTTCCGCGCACGCTGGCGCAGGCCGCGGGCTTCGGCTCGATGGCCGTCGGCCGCCAGTCGGGCGGGCTGCTGGTGCTCAACGTCGAGGTCCCGCGCGACGAGCTGCTGCGCCGCCTCTCCGGCCGCCGCTGGTGCCCCGAGTGCCAGGCCACGTTCCACGTCCACAATGACCCGCCGAAGCAGCCCGGCATCTGCGACCGCTGTGGTGCCGGCCTGATCCAGCGCGAGGACGACAAGGAGACCGCGGTCACGCGCCGGCTCCAGGAGTACGACGAGCGCACCGCGCCGCTGATCGGCTACTACCAGGAGCGCGGCGGCAAGGCCTTCCACACCGTCGACGGCTACCGCCCGGTGGACACCGTGTTCGCAGAGCTGAAGGGCATCGTGGAGGGCGCGCTGTGAGCGTCCAGAAGTCCTTCGCCGAGCTGGAAAAGATGCACCGCGCGTGCAGCATCGTCGTCGACACGCTGGCCGCGCTGGCGGAGGCGATCAAGCCCGGCATCAAGACCCGCGACCTCGATCGCATCGCTCGCGAGCGGATCGAGAAGGCTGGCGCGAAGCCCGCCTTCCTCGGCTACAAGGTGCGTGGCCTCGTGTACCCGGCGACGCTGTGCGTGGCGGTCAACGACGAGGTGGTCCACGGCATCCCCGGCGAGCGCCGGCTGGAGGAGGGCGACATCATCGGCCTCGACCTCGGCTGCGTCGTCGACGGCTTCTACGGTGATTCGGCGCGCACGTGCGGCGTCGGCCGGGTCAGCCCCGACGCCGAGAAGCTGATGCGGGTGACCGAGGAGTCGCTGCGCCGCGCGATCGCGCAGTGCACGCCGGGCAACCGGCTGGGCGACCTCGGCCACGCCGTGCAGAGCCACGCCGAGGCCCACGGCTTCACGGTCGTGCGCGAGTTCACCGGCCATGGCATCGGCACCCGGCTCCACGAGGAACCGCAGGTGCCGAACTACGGCAAGCCCGGCCGCGGCGCCCGCATGAACCCGGGACTGTGCCTGGCGATCGAGCCGATGGTCAACGCCGGCGGGCCGGAGGTCGACGTCCAGGAGGACGGGTGGACTGTGGTGACGGCTGACGGTAGCCTGTCTGCCCACTTCGAGCTGTCGGTGGCGGTGATGCCCGAGGGACCGTGGGTGCTCTCGGATCCGTATCCCTATGGCGTCAATGGGCTCCGGCGCCGGGGTGAACCCGACGCCGGTCCCATGGGGGCTGCGCCCCCAAACCCCGGGCGGGCGGCGTCGTGAGATGTCCGAAGGCCCAATACAAGTGAACGCGACGGTGGAAGAGGCACTGCCCAACGCGCTCTATCGCGTGCGGCTGGACGACGGGAAGCGGGAGGCGCTGTCAGCCCACGCGGCCTCGGCCAGCTTGCTGCGGCTGCTGCCGGGTGACCCGGTGGTGGTGGAGATCAGTGCCTACGACGCGACGCGCGGGCGCATCGTGCGCCGGCGCTCATGAGGTGACGAAGTGAAGGTCAGGTCGTCGGTCAAGAAGATCTGCGTGAAGTGCAAGGTGGTGCGCCGCCAGGGGGTGGTTCGCATCATTTGCGCCAACCAGAAGCACAAGCAGAGGCAGGGGTAACGTAGAATGGCGCGCATCGCAGGCGTGGACCTCCCGCGGCAGAAGCAGGTGGAAGTCGCCCTGACCTACATCTACGGCATCGGTGAGGCCCGCAGCAACAAGATCCTGGGCCAGGCCGGCATCGACCCGACCGTGCGGGTCAAGGACCTGTCCGAGGAAGAGGTCAGCCGCATTGCCCGTATCCTCGAATCCGAGGGCGGGGTGGAGGGCGACCTCCGCAAGGACATTTCGCTCAACATCAAGAGGCTGATGGAAATCGGCTCGTACCGCGGGATGCGCCACCGGCGCAACCTGCCCGTGCGCGGGCAGCGCACTCACACCAACGCCCGCACCCGCAAGGGTCCGCGTCGTTCGATGACGCGGCCCGCGAAGAAGGCGTAGGAGCTCCGGAATGACGACGACGAACACCAAGGCGCCGGCCAAGAAGGGCAAGCGCGAGAAGAAGCACGTGGCGCATGGCATCGCCTACGTGCACGCTTCCTTCAACAACACCCTGATCACGATCACGGACCTCGAGGGGAACGTGGTGACGTGGTCCAGCTCGGGCTCGCTCGGATTCAAGGGCTCGCGCAAGGGCACGCCCTTCGCCGCCCAGCAGGCCGCCACGGCGGCCGCGACCGCGGCCAAGGACGGCGCCGGCCTGCGCGCGGTGGACGTGCGCGTGAAGGGCCCGGGCAGCGGCCGCGAGTCGGCCGTGCGAGCGATCCAGGCAGTCGGGATCGAAATCAAGTCGATCCGCGACGTCACCCCGATTCCGCACAACGGCTGCCGGCCGCCCAAGCGGCGCCGGGTCTAGAGGAGAACGAGAAGTGGCCAGGTACATCGGATCCGTCTGCCGGCTCTGCCGCCGGGAGGGCATGAAGCTCTTCCTCAAGGGCGACCGCTGCTTCACGGACAAGTGCGCGATCGAGAAGCGCAACTACGCCCCGGGCCAGCACGGCAAGGGCGTGCGCACCAAGCAGAAGCTGCAGGGCTACGGCCTCCAGCTCCGCGAGAAGCAGAAGGTCAAGCGGCTGTACGGCATGCTCGAGGGCCAGTTCGGCCTCTTCTTCCAGCGCGCGACCCAGGAGAAGGGCGTCTCCGGCGAGCTGCTGCTCGCCAAGCTGGAGCGCCGTCTCGACAACGTCGCCTATCGTCTCGGCTTCGGCTCCTCGCGGTCGCAGGCGCGCCAGCTGGTGCGCCACGGCCACGTGCGAGTGAACGACCGCAAGGTCGACGTGCCCTCGTTCCAGGTCCGTCCGGGCGACCTGGTGTCGCTGTCGGCCGCAGCGGCCAAGAACGCGCAGGTTGCGGCATCGCTCGAGTCCGTCAAGGGCCGCGGCGTGCCGAAGTGGCTCGAGCTCGACGCTGCCGCGTTCAAGGGCAAGGTCAGCGCGCTCCCCGCGCGGGACGACATCAACTTCCCGATCCAGGAGCAGCTCATCGTCGAGCTGTACTCCAAGTAGTCGCAGCGGTTCGGACCCGGGCCGAAAGAGCAAGAGAGGACAGTCAGAACATGCTGTGGAAGGGATTCCAGAAGCCGAAGCGCCTCGAGGTCGAGGAGCTCACGGAGCACTACGGCCGCTTCATCGCGCAGCCGTTCGAGCGCGGCTTCGCGACGACGGTCGGCAACGCGCTGCGGCGCGTGCTGCTGTCGAGCATCGAGGGCGCCGCGATCACCGCGGTCCGGGTCGAGGGCGTGCTGCACGAGTTCAGCCCGATCCCGGGTGCGATGGAGGACACCACCGACCTGATCCTCAACCTGAAGAAGATCCCGCTCAAGGTGCACGTGGATCATCCGAAGGCGCTCTACCTCAAGACGTCCGAGGCGGGCGAGATTCGCGCGAAGCACATCACGCCCGACGCGGACGTCGAGATCCTCGACCCCGAGTCGTACGTCGCCACGCTCGGCGCCGGCGCGACGCTGTCGCTGGAGATGCGGGTCAAGCAGGGTCGCGGCTACGTCTCGGCCGACCGCAACTTCGACGAGGACCTGTCGATCGGCTGGGTGCCGGTGGACTCGGTCCACTCGCCGGTCAAGAAGGTCAACTACTTCGTCGAGAACGCCCGCGTCGGCCAGAACACCGACTACGAGAAGCTCACGCTCGAGGTCTGGACCAACGGCGCGGTGACCCCGCGCGACGCGGTCGGCCTGGCCGCGCGCCTGATGCGCGACCACATGGGCATCTTCGTCAACTTCGACGACGACGAGTTGTCCGACGAGGCGCCGGCGGAGATCGCCGACGAGGACCGCGAGGCCGCGATCGAGAAGCTGGGCAAGAGCGTCGACGAGCTCGAGCTCTCGGTGCGCTCCTACAACTGCCTGAAGAACGCCAACATCCGGACGATCGGCGACCTGGTCCAGAAGACCGAGGCCGAGATGCTCAAGACCAAGAACTTCGGCCGCAAGTCGCTGAACGAGATCAAGGAGATCCTCGGCGGCATGGGGCTGTCGCTGGGCATGAAGATCGACCACCTGATCCAGGCCCAGTAGCGGGCCGCTCTCAGGAAAGTCCAGGGGAAGAAAAGAAAGACGCCATGAGACACCGCGCCGCGCACCGCAAGCTGGGGCGCACCTCGTCGCACCGCCTCGCGCTGCTGCGTAACCTCGCCACAGCGCTGTTCGACAAGGAGCGCATCCGCACCACGCTGCCCAAGGCCAAGGAGCTCCGGCCCTGGGCCGAGAAGCTGATCACGCTCGCCAAGCGCGAGGACGGCCGGGTTCACGCCCGCCGCCTCGTGTCGCGCGACGTGCAGGACGCCGCCGTGGCCAAGAAGCTGTTCGACACGCTGGCCCCGCGCTTCGCCTCGCGGCCGGGGGGCTACACCCGCATCCTCAAGCTGGGCGCCCGCAAGGGCGACGGCGCCGAGATGGCGATCATCGAGCTGATCGGCTCGGAGTTCCAGCCGGGCAAGAAGGAGGCCGCCAAGAAGGAGGCCGAGAAGCCCGCGAAGGAAGAGGCGAAGGCCGCCGACAAGCCCGCCAAGGCCGACAAGCCGAAGGCGGAGAAGAAGGCGAAGGCCGACAAGCCCGCCAAGGCCGAGGCCAAGCCGAAGGCCGAGAAGAAGCCGGCGACTCGCAAGAAGAAGGCGGACGCCGCGGAGTAGTCCGCCCCCGGAGCCACCCACCGCTCCCGTTCTCGGGACCGTCCCCACGCCGGGGCCGGTCCCGAGTTCTTTTTCGGGGCCTCGGGGCCTCGGGGCTACGGGAGGCGCTCGACGCGGGCCGTGGCCTGGTCCGCGGCGAACGTGAAGTGGGCGCGCAAGCCGATCCGCTCGGTGTTGAGGCGTCGGAACTTCCAGCTCTGGACCGCCGAGCGGGCCGCCGCGACCAGCTCGGGGGCGCCGCCGACCTCCTGCACGAGCACGTCGCCCGCGCCGTCCACGGAGAACGTGACCACCGCGGACCCGGACACGCCCGCCATCCGGGCCAGTGGCGGCACGACCGGGCGACGGCCCTCGATCAGGTCGGGGATGTTGGGACCGAGCGTCACGTCGCGCACGGCCGACACGCCTGACTCCGGCACCATCGGCGCAGGGGGCGTCGCCGCGACCGCGGGTGCGGGCGTCGGCCGCGCGGCGGCGGGCACCACTTCTTCCTGGGGACCGCGAGCGACGACCGGGGCAGGACGGGCCGGCGCCGCGGGAGCGGGCGTGCTCGGCCGGGCCGCCGGGGTGGCGCTCGGGACCGGTGGCGGGGCCGGGCTCGGCTGGGCCACGGGCGGGGCACCCGGGGTCGGGGCCGCGGACGGAGGCGTCACCGGCGCGCGGGACGACGGTGCCGCCGGCGTGGCCTGCGGCGCAGGAGTCGGCGCCGCGGCGGCAGTGGGAGTGGTGGTCGGCGTGGCCGCGATCGTCTCGGGCGCCGGTGCGGGCTCCGGCGTCGCCGTCGAAGCCGCCGCCGAGGCGGCCTCGAGGGTGGCCGCGGGCACGGGCCGCGGCTCGGACAACCGGAGCGTGACGCGGCCACTGTCGCCGGGCTTCGCCGGCGGCACGAACTCCGCCGCGAGCCGGACGAGCAGTGCCGGCTCGCCATCGCGGGCGGCGAACCGCCACGTGCGCAGCGCCTGCAGCAGCGCCTCCGACGGCCCGGGGCCGCCGTCGGTGATCTGAGCCTCCTGCAGCGAGCCGTCCGCGGCGATCAGCAGCAGCGCACCCGCCGCCTCGGCCTTCGCAAGGCCCGCCGGCACGACAGGCACCGCACCCGTGCGCAGCTCGGGCACACCCTGCGCCCGGATCGTCTCCGGCAGCTTGATCGCGAACGTGATCGGCACCGACAGTCGCACGCTGACGGGCCTGCCCTCCGCCCGCGTCGGCTCGTACGTCCACTGCCGCACCGCGGCCAGCGCCGCGTCGTCGAAGGGCGGCACGCTGCGCACGACCTCCGCGAAGGCGACCCGGCCCTCCGCGTCGATCACGATCTCCAGGATCACGATCCCGCGCAGGCCCGCGGCCACGGCCTCGGCGGGGTACTCCGGCATCACGAAGTGGGTGCGGCGGGGGACCGGCACCTCGCTGCCCGCCAACCGTGGTGAGGCAGGCGCGGCGGCCTGCTCCGGAGTGGCGGCCGGCTCCTGTGGGGCGGCCGGCTCCTGAGCGCCGGCAAGGCCGGCCGTCAACACGACCAGGGCGCAGGTCGCGCCCGCGATCAGCGGCGACCGGCCAGGCCGGCGGCCGGTCACGCCTCCTCCTTGACTTCTCCGCGCTCGGCCTTGGCCGTGGCGATCACCTTCTCCTGCAGGTGGCTCGGCACCTCGTCGTAGTGCGAGAACTCGACGTGGTAGGTGCCGCGACCGCCCGTCATCGAGGTCAGCGTCGCGTCGTAGCCGATCATCTCGGCCATCGGCACCTCGGCCCGGATCGACTGCCCGCCCGCGCGCGGCTCCATGCCCTGCGGCCGACCGCGGCGCGACGACAGGTCGCCCATCACCGCGCCCGCGTACTCGTCGGGCACGTGCACGTCGACCTTCAGCACCGGCTCGAGCAGCGTCGGCCGGCACTTGGCCACCGCGTCCTTGAAGCCGAGCGAGCCGGCGATCTTGAACGCCATCTCGGACGAGTCGACGTCGTGGTACTGGCCGTCGTAGAGCTCGACCTGGAAGTCGACCATCGGGTAGCCGGCGAGGAACCCGCGCAGGCGCGTTTCCTGGATGCCCTTCTCGACCGCGGGGATGTAGTTGCGCGGGATCGAGCCGCCGAAGATGTCGTCGACGAACTTGAAGTCCTCGCCCCGGGCGAGCGGCTTCATCCGGATCTTGCAGTCGGCGAACTGCCCGTGGCCGCCCGTCTGCTTCTTGTGGCGCCCGTGGCCCTCGGCGGCGGCCTTGATGGTCTCCCGGTACGGGATCTTGGGCCGCTTCAGGTTGACCTCGACCCGGTACCGCTTGCGCAGCCGGGCCACGATCACCTCGACGTGGAGCTGGCCCATGCCCGAAAGCAGCATCTCGTGGGTCTGCAGGTCGCGCGAGACGCGCAGCACGGGGTCCTCTTCGGCCAGCCGCTGCAGCGAGCTCGAGATCTTGTCCTCGTCGCCGCGGGTCTTGGGCTCGATCGCGAAGGTCGTCGCCGGCTCCGCGAACACCATCGGCGCGAACTTCACGGGCGCCGCCTTGTCGGCCAGCGTGTCGTTGGTCAGCGTGTCCTTGAGCTTGGCGATGGCGCCGATGTCGCCGGAGCGCAGCGCCGTCACGGGCGTCGTCGTCTTGCCCTGCAGCGCGAACAGCGCGCCGATCCGCTCGACCACGTCGCGCGAGGCGTTGTAGACGCTGCCGTCCGCCTTCAGCTCGCCCGACACCACGCGCACCATCGAGATGCGGCCGGCGTGGGGGTCGACCATCGTCTTCCACACGAACGCGGAGAACGGGTCGTCCGCGGCGGCACTGCGCATCACCTCCGCACCGGCGGCGTCGACGCCCGTCCAGGCCCCGCGATCATCCGGCGACGGCAACAGGTCGACGATCGCGTCGAGGATCGGGTGCATGCCGACGTTGCGCAGGGACGAGGCCGGCAGCACCGGGAACAGCTTCTGCTGCAGCACGCTCTGGCGCAGGCCCTTGACCAGGTCGGCGAACGGCAGGTTGCCCTGCGAGAAGAACTCCTCCATCAGGCCCTCGTCGATCTCGGCCACCATCTCGACGAGTTGGGCGTGGGCCGCGGCCTCCGCGGCCCTCAGCGTGTCGGGCACGTCCGTCTGCTCGAACTTGCCGCTCTGGTCGTCGGCGTAGACGTCGGCCTTGTCCGTCTCCAGGTCGGCGACGCCCTTGAAGTCCTTCTCCTCGGCCAGCGGCACCGCGATCGGCACCACGCCGCGCCCGAAGGCGGAGCGCAGCGACTCGAGCGTGCGCTCGAAGGAGGCGCGCTCGCGGTCCTCGCGGTTGACCACGATCAGCCGCGGCAGCCCGTACTCCTCGGCCAGGCGCCAGGCTTTCTCGGTCTGCACCTCGACGCCGGCCACCGCGTCGACCACGATGATCGCCGCGTCCGCGGCGCGCAGCGCGGCTTGCGCCTCGGCCACGAAGTTCGCGTAGCCGGGCGCGTCGATCAGGTTGATCCGCGTCTTCTTCCACTCGCCCCAGCCGACCGCCGCCTGCAGGCTGATCTTGCGTTCGATCTCGTCGGCGTCGAAGTCGGTGATCGCGGTGCCGTCGTCGACACGGCCCAGCCGCGTCGTGGCTCCCATGTCGAACAGCAGGGCCGCCACCAGCGAGGTTTTGCCGCAACCTCCATGGCCGACGACGGCGACGTTGCGGACAGCCGATGCATCCCAGGTCTTCATGTCCCCTCCGCGCAGATCGCCGTCGATCATACCTCCGCGGCCGGGCTCGTCCCGGGCCCCGGGCGGGCTCTCCCGCGGGGGTTAAGATCCCCCCAGTGATCGCCCTGCGCCGCGCCAGCGTGCTCGCCGCCGACGCCGCCTCCGTGAGCGGGGGCCGGGCCTCGCGCGGCCTCACGGGCGGCCTCGCGGTGGCCTCGGCCGCGCGTGTGGGGTGGAACTCGCCGGTCTCGCCGGAGCCGCTGCCGGCGGCCGAGCTGGACGCGCTCGGATCGGCCCTGCGCGAGGTCGCCGTCGCGGCCGGGGTCCGGGCGACGCGCGCGACCGTCCTGCTGCCCGACTACGCCGGTGCGGTGCTGGTGCTGGATCGCGAGCGCGGCGTCGACCTGGCCGAGCACGCGCGTTTCCGGCTGGCCGCCTCGCTCGACGCTGCCGTCGCCGACCTGGTCGCCCGGGTCGCGCCGGCGCCCGGCGGACGGCTGCTCGCGATCGCCCTGCGCCGCGACACTCTCGTGAGCTACCAGGCCGCGATCGCCGCGGCTGGCCTGGCCTCGGCCGCGATCAGCTTCACGGCCTTCGCGGCGCTGGCCGCGCTGCCCGCGGCCTCCGCCCCAGTGACCGTCGACCTCGTCCTGGGCGACGCCGCCGGCACGCTGTTCGGGTGGAATGGCGGCCGCCTGGCCAGCGCGCGCTGTCGCCTGCGTGACCCGGGAGCGGACGACGCGCCCCGCTGGCACGCGGAGATCCGTCGCACCGCCGCCCTGCTCGGAGCCGAGCCGGGTCGGGTGCGGGTGCTGGGCCCCGGGGCCGCGCGACTGGGGGCCGCCCTGGTCGGCCTCGGCCTGCAGGTGCGGGTAGGGCTGCCCCGTCTCCAGGTCGACGTGCCCGGCGTCGCCGGCGAAGACCTGCTGTGGCCGGCGGCGCTGGCATGAGCCGATTGCCCGATTTCGCCGCGCCGCCGCCATCGCAGCGGGCGTCGACCCCCGCCGTGCTGGCCGCCGCGCTGGTGTTCGGCCTCGCTTTCGCGGACGCGTGGCTGGCCCGCGATCTGGCCACGGGGACCGAGGCCCGGGTCGCCTCCCTGCAGGCGGAGACCGTGGCGCTGCGCGCTCGCGTCGATCGACTGCGCGCCGCCGTGCGTCGGGGCGCCGATGCGCCCGCGCTCGGGGCCCTGACCGTGCCACCGGCCGTGATCCTGGACCACGTCGCCTCGCGCCTGCCCGCCGACGTGCGGCTGACCGATTTCGAGGTCCGCTATCTCGACGCCGCCCGCGTCCGCCTCGCGGTCGAGGCTCGCACCCCGGAGGCCTGGGACCGCCTGCTGGCGGCGCTCGCCGCCTCGCCCCGGCTGCGCGAACTGCGGCCCAGCCCCGAGCGCCGCGAACACGACCTGCGCGCCAGCATCACCGCGACCTGGGTGGACGAGGGGGCGCAGTGAACCGCGGCGTCGTCGTCCTCGCGTTGCTGGTGGCGGCGTTGCTGCTGCACGGGGGCGTGGCCCGGCCCGCCCGCGCGCGGGCGCAGGCGCGGGGCGCCGAGGAGGCCCGGCTGCACCGCGAGCTGCGCGCGCAGCGGCTGCGGCTGGCCGAGACGACGCGCGCGGCGCGCCGCCTCGAGGCCTCGCGCGAGCAGGTGGCGCGGGCGCCGCAACTCGAGCGCGACAGCGCCCCGACCGCCGTCAGGGCCACGATCGTCGCCCGCATCGCCGGCATGGGGCTCGACGAACTGCGGCTCCAGGTGCGGCCCGCCACGGGCCTCGCGGTGGCCCAGTTCGACGTCTCGGGCCGCGCGGCGACGACTCGCCAGGCGCTGGCCGCGATCGCGGCTCTCAACGACGCCGGAGAGGCGCGGGTGACCACCGCCGTGCAGCTCTCGAGCGACGGCGCTGGGCTGCGCTTCAGCGCTCGCGGCTCGCGGCTCCAGCCGCAGGGCACCCCGTGAGGCGCGCGATGCTGGCCCTCGTCGCCGCCCTGGCCGCGATCACGGCGTACTGGTCGTCGCGCCCACCGGAAGTCGCGGCGCCTGCCGCGCCTGCCGCCCGGCCCGCGCCCGCGCGGGTCGAGCCGACTCCGTCCACCGCGCCGCCGCGGGGCGGTCGCGACCCGTTCGCCTTCGGTGGCGCGGCCGTCGACCCCGCCCCCGAGCAGCAGATCGAAGACCACGAGCCGCAGTTCGAGTCGGTACCGCAGCTCCCCACCCCGACGCCACCGCCGTTGCGCCTGGCGGGCCTGGTCGGCCGCGACGGCCGCCTCCACGCGGCGCTGGTCGAGAGCGGCGAGGTGGTGTTGGCGGCCGTCGGCGAATCGGCCTTCGGCTGGACGGTCGCCGAGATCGATCCCGTGACCGGGGTCCTGTTGCGAGGCGCCGACGGCGCGGAGCTGCGGCTGCCGGTCGCGCGATGAGCGCGCGGCCCGCTTCGTTGCTTCGCCCGGGGGGCGGTGCTAGATTGCCGCTTCCGTCACAATTCTTTTCAAATACGAGGGTGGCGCGCTGATGACCAGGAAGGAAAAGTTCGGCAAGTTCGTCCTTCTTGAAGAGATCGAGAAGACCGGACTCGGCACCGAGTTCCGCGCCGCCAAGCTGTCCGCGACGGGCCTCGAGAAGATCGTCAGCCTGTTCCGCTTCGCGCCCGCCGTCACCGCCAACGCCGATGCGGCGAAGCTGCTGATGGACCAGGCCAAGCTGGCGGCCCAGCTCCAGAACACCAACATCGTCAAGGTGCTCGGCATCGGCAAGGTCGAGGCCAGCTACTACGTCTCGTCCGAGTTCGTCGAGGCCAAGAGCCTGCGCGCGATCCTGCGCCGCGCGCGCCAGGACGGCTTCCCGTTCTCCGTCGACCACGCGCTGCTGGTCGCGAGCAAGGCCTGCGCCGCGCTCGAGTACGCCCACGGCCGCCGTGCCGAGGACGGCTCGCGCATGGTGCACGGCATGATGGCGCCCGAGCACGTGCTGGTCAGCTACGAGGGTGAGGTTCGCACCCGCGGCTTCGGGCTGTGGCCCGCGCAGTTGCGCGAGTTCGGCCTGCTCGGACCCGACGAAACCGCGGCGCTGTCGCCCGAGCAGGCGGCCGGCGGCAAGGCCGACGCGCGCTCGGACGTGTTCGGTGTCGGCGCCCTGCTGTTCGAGGCGCTGACCGGGCAGCATCCGTTCGCGAACGGCCGCAGCGAAGATTTCGCCGGCCTGCTGGCCGCGGCCCGGCTCGCCAACCCGACGACGGACGACGACAGCATCCCTGCCCCGATCCTCGACATCCTCGGCAAGTCGCTGGCGCCGGCGGCCGCGCGGTACGGCGAGATGGCCGAGATGCGCAAGGCGATCGACACCCTGCTCTTCACCGGCGACTTCACGCCGACGACCTTCAACCTCGCCTTCTTCATGCACTCGCTGTTCCGCGAGGACATCGACCGCGAGACGCGGGCGCTGAAGGAAGAACGCGAGCATGGCTACGCCGAGTACCTCGGCGAAGAGAAGCCGGCGCCCGCGCCGGTCGTGGTGCCGTCGCCCGCGCAGGCGGCCACGGTCCAGATGGACCGGCCGCACGTGCCGGAGGCGCCGCACGTGCCGCCGCCCTCGCATGCCGGCCCGCCGCCCTCGGAGCCCGCGATCTCGATCCCCGGCGGGGCTCAGCCCGCCGCCGGGAAGAGTTCGATGCCGATGGTCGTGGGTGGCCTCGCCGCCGTGGTCGTGATCGCGGTGGGCGCCTGGATGATGCTCGGCCGCACGACGCCGGAGCCGGCGCCGACGGCTCCGGCCACGCTCTCCGCCGAAGCCGCGGCCGCGATGAAGAAGGTCCAGGAACTCGAGCAGAAGCTGGCTGCGCTCGAGGCCGAGAAGCAGGCCGAGGAGCAGAAGGCGGCCGAAGAGGCCGAGAAGAAGCTGAAGGCCCAGGCCGCCGCCAAGGGCCAGCAGGTCGATCCCGCCGCCCTCGCCAAGGCCCAGGAGGAGGCGCGCAAGAAGGCCGCCGCCGAGGCCGAGGCGCGCCAGCAGGAGGAACTGCGCAGGCTGGCCGAGGAGAAGAAGGCCGAAGAAGCGCGCATCGCCGACGAGAAGAAGCGGGCGGACGAAGCGGCCCGCGCTGCCGCCGCAGCGGCCCCGCCGACGACGGTCGCCGCCGCCGCGGCTCCGGTTTCGCAGGCGGCCGCCCCGGCCCCCGCGCCCGCGACGCCCGCGGCGCTCAAGCCCGGCACGCTCGTCAACCTGAGCGACGCGGGAGTGATCTCGCCCGTGGTCGACAAGAACCCGGCTCTCCAGTACCCGCCGATCGCGCTCCGCCAGCGCGTCGAAGGCACGGTCGAGTTGAACGTGCTGGTCGACGAGAAGGGCAGCGTCACGGATGCCCAGGTCGTGACGGGCGCCGGCGGCAAGGCCGGCCTGAACGAGGCCGCGATCGACAACGTCAAGCGGCGCAAGTACCGGCCGGCGACCAAGGACGGCGTGCCCGTCAAGGTGTGGGTGCCGGTGCGCGTGGTCTTCAAGCTGCCCAGCTAGGAGCGCGGCGGCCCGCCGACCGTGCACCTGCGACCGTATCCGTTCACCGCCCTGGTCCGCCGCGCGCTGCGTGAGCTGGACCGGGGCGGTGACGTCTTCGACCTGCCGCGCGCCGCCCTGCACCGCGCGGACCAGGCACTCGACCTGTCGGTCGACTTCCACGGCCATCGTGCCGCGACCCCGCTCGGGCCCGCCGCCGGTCCGCAGTCTCAGATGGCGCAGAACCTCGCGCTGTGCTGGCTGTCGGGCAGCCGCATCCTCGAGCTGAAGACCGTGCAGGTCAAGGACGCCCTCGACATCCCGCGCCCCTGCATCGACATGGCCACGGTCGGCTACAACGTCGAGTGGAGCCAGGAACTGCGGCTGCCGGAGTCGCTCGCGGAGTACGTCAAGGGCCGGATGCTGATCGAGGTGATGCGAGCGCACCTCGGCGTGGACCCGGGCGCGGACCCGCTGGTGTTCGACACCAGCGTCGGCTACGACCTGGCGGGGCTGCGCAGCGGGCCGGTGCAGGCGTTCCTGGGCGGGATGCGTGACGCGCGCGCGCTCGTCGACCGCCTGCGCCGCGAGATCCCGGACGAGTGGCGCCACTACCGCGACCTCGACTTCCCGGCCGCCATCTCGGACACGGTGACGCTCAGCACGTTCCACGGCTGCCCGCCCGACGAGATCGAGCGGATGACGGAGTTCCTGCTCGAGAGCGGCTTCCACGCGGTGGTCAAGCTCAACCCGATGCTGCTCGGGCCGGAGCGCGCTCGCGAGCTGCTGCACGGCGTGATGGGCTACGACGAACTGCGGGTGCCGGACTCCGCGTTCGCGCGCGACACCCGCTGGGAGCAGATGGCGGGCTTCGTCGACCGCCTCGGCCGCCGCGCGACGGAGCTGGGGCGCGGCTTCGGCGTGAAGTTCTCGAACACGCTGATCGTGGAGAACCACCGCGACTTCTTCCCCGCCACGGAAAAGGAGATGTACGTGTCGGGGCCGCCGCTGTTCGTGCTGGCGATGAATCTCGTCCAGCGCTTCCGCGCGGAGTTCGGCGCGCGTTTCCCGATCTCGTACTCGGCCGGCATCGACCGCGGCAACTTCGCGGACGCGGTGGCGCTGGGCCTGGTGCCGGTGACCGTGTGCTCCGACCTGCTCAAGCCGCGCGGCTACGCGCGGGCGGCGGGCTACCTGCAGTCGCTGCGCGAGCGGATGCGCGCCGTCGGCGCGTCGCACGTCGGCGACTTCGTGATCCGCGCGTTCGGCCTCGGCGAGGCTGCGCTCGGACGGGTGACGGGGCTCGACGACGCGGCGCGGGCGCGGGGCCTCGCGACGCTCGCGACCGGCGGCGACCTGCGGGCCGCGGTGGGCGAGGCGGTCCACGCCGCGTGGCGCGACCAGGCCGCGCTGCTCAACACGGACCACTACGTGCCCAAGGCGACCCGCGACCCGCGCTACGGCCAGCCCGCCAATGCCAGGCCGCCGAAGAAGCTCGGTAGCCCCCTGCAGCTCTTCGACTGCGTCACCTGCAACAAGTGCGTGCCGGTGTGCCCCAACGACGCCAACTTCGCCTTCGTGCTGCCGCGGCTCGAGCAGTCGATCGTCAAGCTTCTGCCCCGGCCCGGCGGCGGCTTCGCGGCACGGGTGGACGGCCAGCTCGTGATCGAGCAGAAGCAGCAGTACGCCAACTTCGCCGACTTCTGCAACGAGTGCGGCAACTGCGACGTGTTCTGCCCCGAGGATGGCGGGCCGTACGTCGTCAAGCCGCGCTTCTTCGGCAGCGTCGACGACTGGCGCCAGCTCGCCCACCTCGACGGCTTCGTGCTGGATGCCGCCAGCGGCGCACTCCACGGCCGAATCGGCGGCCGCGACTACGCGCTCTCCGCGGAGGGCGAGCGCGAGCGCTATGCGGCCACGGGCTTCTCGCTGCTGCTCGATCCCGCGGACCCGGCCCGCGACGCGCGCGGGGAGGCGCTCGGCGAGGTCGACCTGACGCCGTTCCACATCCTGCGCTGGATCCGCGCCGGGGTGTACGCTTCGGAACGCATCAACTATCTGACTGAGTTGACGGCTGACCCGGGAGGGCCGTGATGAAGCAGGACCGACTGGCCATCAAGGGCGCCCGGCTCGTGGGCCGGCTCGAGGAGCTGGCGCAGATCGGCGCGATCGACGGCAACGGCTGCTGCCGGCTGGCGCTGACCGACGAGGACCGCCGCGGCCGCGACCTGGTCGTGTCGTGGATGAAGGCGCTCGGCCTGGCCGTCACCGTCGACCGCATCGGCAACGTGGTCGGGCTCCGCGCCGGCCGCACCGCGGGCGCGCCGGTGGTGATCGGCTCCCACATCGACACCGTGCGCACGGGCGGCCGCTACGATGGCAACCTGGGCGTGCTGGCCGGCCTGGAAGTCGTGGCGACGCTGAACGACGCCGGCGTGACGACCGACAAGCCGCTGGCGGTGGCCTTCTTCACCAACGAGGAAGGCGCTCGCTTCGCGCCCGACATGATGGGCAGCGCGGTCCACCAGGGCGCGCTGGCGCTGGACACCGCGCTGGCCGCGGTCGGCATCGACGGCGAGACGGTCGGCGACTGCCTGAACCGGATCGGCTACGCGGGCCCGGAGCCGGTCGGCACGATGCGCGCCGCGGCCTACGTCGAGCTGCACATCGAGCAGGGGCCCGTGCTCGAGCGCGAGGGCGTCCAGATCGGCGCGGTCACCGGCGTGCAGGGCATCTCGTGGACCGAGCTGACGATCAAGGGCGTCTCCTGCCACGCGGGCACCACGCCGATGGCGATGCGCCACGACGCGGGCTACGCGGCGGCGGAGATCGCCTGCTTCGTGCGTCGGCTGGCCCACGAGATCGGCGGCACCCAGGTCGGCACCGTCGGATTCCTCGAGCTCGCGCCCAACCTCGTCAACGTCGTGGCCAACCGTGCGCGGCTGACGGTCGACCTGCGCAACACCGACGAGGCCGTACTGCGCCGCGCGGAGGAGCGCACGTTCGCCTTCCTCGACGAGCTCGCCGCGCGCGAGGGCGTCGAGATCACGCGCCGCACGCTGGCCCGCTTCGCGCCGGTCGACTTCGCGCCGGAGATGATCGCGATGGTCGAAGAGGAGGCGCAGGGGCTGGGGCTGTCGACGAAGCGGATGCCCTCCGGCGCGGGCCACGACGCCCAGATGTTCGCCCCCAATTGCCCGTCCGGGATGGTCTTCGTCCAGAGCCACAAGGGCCTCAGCCACAACGTTGCCGAGTACACGGCCCCCGAGCACCTCGCGGCCGGCGCCAACGTGCTGCTCAAGGTCGTCCGGAGGCTCGCGGGCTAGCCCCGCAGCCCGCCGCCGGGCGGCCGCCGTCGTCGATCGAGCGTGGGGCGGGGTCGGACGGGGTCAGCGGTCGCACGACCAGGTGTCGCAGGCCATACAGGCTCGCGTACCCGAGCGCGAATGCCAGCAGGCCCAGCCCGAAGCTGATGCGATAAGCGCCCTCGAGCAGCGCGGCGACCAGGAGCGTCGCGCCGCTCCAGCCCGCCACACCTCGCAGCACACGCGGATAGTACGTGCCGATCGCATGCCAGAGATCGATGATGCCGTACAACGCCGCGAGCACGCGGATGGCGAGCGCCACGCCGAGCCCGAAGGCGAACAACGAGCCCAGCCGCGTCACGGGCTCGCTCCCGT
Source organism: Vicinamibacteria bacterium (assembly GCA_023701125.1). GTDB lineage: Bacteria > Acidobacteriota > Vicinamibacteria > Fen-336 > Fen-336 > WYBL01. Next base: position 27,702 of record JAMPXO010000033.1, read on the forward strand.
CTCCAGCACGCAGACGCGGCCCGAGTCGGCATCGACGTCGAGCAGGTCTCCGCTACGGATTCGGCGCGTGGCCTCCGGCACGTCGACGACGCACGGCATTCCGAACTCCCGCGCCACGGTCCCGGCATGGGAGAGGTAGCTGCCGACCTCCACGACGGCCGCGCCCGCGGTGAGGAAGAGCGGTGTCCACGCCGGGTCCGTGTAGGGCGCCACCAGCACCTCCCCGGGTTCGATCCGGGAGTCGACGGTGGGGTCCAGAATGATCCGGGCGCGGCCCTGGTAGCGGCCCGGCGAGGCACCTCGCCCCTCGAGCCTCAGGTTGTCCCCGGCCGCGGAAGCGTGCCGGGGCCGCGGCCTCAGCTCGAAGCCGATCGTCTTCCGCGGACCCAGCTTGGACAGGCGGATGTGCTCGATCCGCCGCTCCCGGACGAGGTCCTCCACGTCGAGCCAGCCGAGCCGTCCCGCCTGCAGGCCGGAGAGCTCGGCGAAGGTCAGGAAGAAGACGTCGTCCTTGCACTTGAGTCGGCCGTCGTGGATCAGAAGGGCTTCGATCCGCGTGACCTTGGAGCGCACGATCGCCGGCCCCATGATGTGATAGAAGCGCGAGTTCTCGCGCAGCTTGAGGTAGTAGCGGGCCCGTTCCGCCGCGGCCAGGATCAGCCGGAAGCGGAGGCCCGTCGCCCGCTCCAGGGGCAGCGCTGCGAGGGACTCGCGGAGCCTCGCCGCGAGTCGTTCGCGTGCCTGCGCGGCCCGTCCCTCGTGGTCGGTCCGCGCCGGACCGAGGCCGAGGGCGTTGCGGACCATGCCCAGCACCACGGACGGCTCCTCCTCGAAGCGTGGCGAGCGCAGCTCGAACTCCTTGACCGCGCGATGGCCGTTCTGCGCGAGGAACGCGGCCAGCGCCTCCAGGAAGGGGCCCGCCTCCGGCTCGGCGCGCAGCGCCGCGAGCGCCCGCTCGGCAGTCTCGCCCTCGAGGATTCCGCGCACCCGCGGCGAGCGTCGCGCGGTCGCGGCCAGCGCCACGATGCCGCGGCCCATCTCTGCGGAGAGCACGCCCTCCGATCCGGACGAGAGCAACACCTCGGCTTCCTCCCGGAAGTCCGGCACCCAGCGGTCGAGCAGCCGCCTCAGCGCGTGGAGCCACGGGAAGCCGATCGCCGAGCAGAGGTTCACGATCGCCGGCATGTGGGCCATCGGCGCGAAGATCGAGGGCAGCAGCCAGAACTGGCGCAGCACCTGCTCCGGAGCCACGCTGTCGTCGTCGGCGAGCCGGCGGGCGAGGTCCCGGCCCCCATCGAGGGCCGAGTCCGGGAGGGCCCGGACGCGCGCGAGCGGGACGGCGCAGACGAGGAACCCGGCCAGCCCCGCGAGCAGGAGCGGGGGGAGCTTCGACCAGTCGAGATTCCAGTCCGGGCCGTCCCGGGACAGGGAGTAGACGTGGTCGGCGAGTTCCTCCGGGGAGGCCTGGAACGGGAGCAGCCACTCGAGGACGGCGACGTCCAGGTACACCCAGCCGCGGATCACCCGCAGGCCGGCCGGAGGCATCACCGAGCGCACCATGTCTTCGCTCAGCGGCGTGAGCGGCTCGGTGAAGTTCTCGGCGATCGGCTTGAACAGGACCCAGCGTCCGCAGATCCCGCGGCCCACTTCCTCCCGCCCCACGACCGTCACGGGCCGCGACTGGAGCAGCCAGAAGCGTCCTGCGGACCAGGCCCACTCGACGTCCTGCGGCTGTCCGAAGTGCGCTTCGGCGCGCAACGCCCACTCGGCGACGAGCCGGAGGTCCCCGGGTCCGAGGCTCTCGCGGGTGCGATGGTCCAGGGGCACTGTCTCGAGCCGGGCCTGTTGGTCCGCCTCCAGCCGGGGTGCGACCATCAGCCGCTTGTCGGCGATGCGCCGCTCCAGGACCGCGAGGTCCTCGCGGCGCAGCACGAAGCGGTCGGGCGAGACGCGGCCGTCCACCAGCGCGGCTCCCATGCCCCAGCACGACTCGACGATCAGCTCGTCGCGCTCGCCCGTGACGGGGTTGAGCGTGAAGGTCACGCCCGCAACCTCGGCGGGGATCATCTCCTGCACCACGACGGCCATCGCGACCGAGCGGGAGTCGATGCCGTGGGTGGCCCGGTACGAGATCGCCTCGGGGCTCCACAGCGAAGCCCAGCACTGGCGCACCCGTTTCGAAAGGTGCTCGGCATCGACGTAGTAGTAGGTGCCGTGCTGGCCCGCGAAGCTGGCCGCCCCGAGGTCCTCGGCGGTCGCGGAGCTGCGCACGGCGCACCGGACCTCGTCGCCGCGCCCCGCCAGCAGCCGGAGATGCGCTTCCCGGAGGGCCGTGGCGAGGGGCGGAGGCAGCTCGGCCTGTTCGATCCGGCGCCGGACATGCGCCGAGTGGGTCGCCACCGTCGCCGCGTCGGCCCCCTCGAGGGCCCGCAGGTCCGCGCCCAGGTCGAGTTCCTCGAGATACGCGGCGGAGGCCTCGGCGCAGATCACGAAGCCGGGCGGGACGGGGAAGCCGCTGGCCAGCAGTTCGCCCAGGTTGGCCGCCTTGCCACCCACCCGGGCGCGATCCGTGGCCCGGACTTCGTCCAGCCTGACGATATCCACGGGAGCCTGCGGACACTATACGCCCGGGGTCACGGACCGGCGTCAAAATTGCATCGGTCCAGCCCATGGCACATCCTGCGATCGATCCGGCATCTCTCGCGGCCCTGCACGGCCGCAGCCTGCTGCTGACGCAAGACTGGAGCACTCCCGAGCTCGACGCCCTGCTCGCGCTCGCGCAACGTCTGGCGGCGCTCGACCGGCAGGGGAAGCGCGCCGCGCTGCTGCCCGACCAGCTCGCCTACGCGCTCTTCTTCGACAACTCGACCCGCACCAAGTCGGCGTGGGCGGGGGCCTCGGCTCGGCTCGGCATGCAGCCGGTGATCGTCGACGGCTCTTCGACCCAGGTCGCCCACGGCGAGACCGCGGCCGAGACCGGCGCGATGCTGGGCATGAACGCCCACGCGCTCGGCATCCGCCACGACCTGATCCTCGGCGAGGGCAACCGCTTCATGCGCGAGGTCCAGTCCGGCATCGACGGCTACCTCGCCGCGACCGGCGACCCGCGGGTGGTGCCGATCGTCAACCTCCAGTGCGACGTCGACCACCCGACCCAGACCCTGGCCGACCTGCTGTGGCTGCGCGAGAAGCTGGGCGACCTGGCCGGCAAGAAGATCGCGGTGTCGTGGGCGTATTCGCCCTCGTACGCGAAGCCGCTGTCGGTGCCGCAGGGCCTGATCACGCTGCTGACCCGCTTCGGCGCCCGCGTCACGCTGGCCCAGCCCGAGGGCTACCGGCTGATGGACGAGCCGATGGCCGCCGCCGCAGCCAACGCCGCCGCCTCGGGCGGGTCCTTCCGCGCGGTGTCGTCGATGGACGAGGCGTTCGCCGGCGCCCATGCCGTGTACCCGAAGTCGTGGGGTCCGTGGGACCTGATGGTGGAGCGGGTCGAGGCCAACCGCGGGGGCGACAAGGCGCGGATGGGCGACATCGAGAAGCGCGCGCTGTCGCGCAACGCGGGCCACAAGGACTGGATCTGCGACGAGCGGCGGATGGCGCTGACCGCGGACGCGCTCTACCTGCACTGCCTGCCCGCGGACATCGGCGCCGAGGTCAGCCCCGGCGTGATGGACCGCTTCCGCGTCGACGTGGCGCGCGAGGCCAACTGGAAGGTGTACGTGGTGATGGCGCTGCTGGCCGCCGCCAAGGTGGACGACCTGCCTGCGCGCCTCGCGGCGCTCGACAAGTGAAGGTGCAGGAGAACCCGATGGCCCCCGACACCCTCGACCAGCAGATTGCATCTCTCGCCGCGAGAGACCTGCCGCTCGCCACCCGCATCCTGCGCGAGGCGATCCGCATCCCCGCCGACTTCGTCGACAAGCCCGTGGAGCAGGGCGGCGACCCGCTGTGCGGCCTCTCCAACCACGAGGGGCCGCGGATGGAGTACCTGAAGCGGATGGTGGTCGAGGCCGGCGCGGTGCGCCGACCGGAGGACGTCGACTTCGACGCCTACGGCAACCTCGTCTGGGCCGTGCAGGACGAAGCGGACGGCATCCCCGCGAAGGCCAAGAAGGTCATCTACCTCGACGGCCACGCGGATACCGTGCGCGCGCTGCGCTCCGACTGGCGCGACAAGACGAACGGCGGCATCGACGCCTACGACGGCGTGGTGGATCTCGGCCGCGTCGACCGCGACGTGCTGCGCGGCCTGCTCGGCTACCTGCCGCCCGACGAGGAGTGGGGCCACCTGCTGTTCGGCCGCGGCTCCGCGGACCAGCTCGCGGGTGTCGTCTCGCAGATCGTCGCCACCCGCATCCTGCTCGAGCTGGCTCCCCTGGGGGCGCTGCGCGGCGTGATCGTGCGCTCCTACGCGACGGCCGCCGAGGAGGACAACGACGGCGGCGGGCCGCTGCACCTGGTCGGCCACGTGCTGCCCGGCGCCGGCCCGGAGCGGGTCCCCGACGTGGTGATCCTGACCGAAGGCACGGGCGACGCGAACAAGGGCGCGCTCGGCATCTACCGCGGCCAGCGCGGGCGGATGCAGATCGAGGTCGTGGTCACCGGCCGCTCGTGCCACGGCTCGATGCCGTGGGAGGGCCTCAACCCGTTCGAGCACGGCGGCGCGATCGTCGCCGAGGCGGCGCGGCGCTACGACGCCCGCGACGGCTTCCTCGACCACCCGTTCCTCGGCCACGGCACCCGCACGGCGTCGTGGGCGAAGCTCGACACGCCGTCGGACTGCGCGGTGCCCGAGAAGCTGACGCTGCGCTTCGACCGCCGGCTGACGCTGGGCGAGACGCCGGAGCAGGCGCTGAAGGACGTCGAGGCGCTCGACGCGGTGCGCGTCGCGCGGGCGGCGGGGCTGAAGGTCGAGATCGCGGTGCCGCCGTACCGCGAGAAGACCTGGCGCGGCTATCTCGCCGACAACCCGCAGATCTACCGCGGCTGGCTGACGCCGGAAGATCACCCGGCGATCCGGGCGGCGGTCGCGGCCTACCGCGGCGTCGTCTCGCCGCACGTCGTCGAGCCCGCGGGCGGCGCCCAGAAGGCCACGCTGCGCCGCGAGCCGCGGGTCGACCGCTGGATCTTCTCCACCGACGGCGTCGGCTTCCCGATCCCTGTCTCCGAAACTCGGATCGCGGTCCCGGACTCCAAGCGCTGGATCGTCTCGGGCGACGTCAAGCACCCGGCGATGTTCGGCATCGGCGCGGGCGTCGAGCAGAACACCCACCGCGTCGGCGAAAACGTCGATCTGCGCGAGCTGCAGCACGCGATCGCGGTGATCGCCCGCTTCCCGAGCGCCTTCGCCGCGATCCCTCAATAAATCTCGGGGCGCTGGTCGCGGGGCAGGTTCCAGCCCGAGGGGTCGGGCCGCACCCGCTCGTCCAGATCGAGGTCGGCGATCACCAGCTCCGGCGGTGCGGGCACGCGCGGGAACGGGCCGTTGGGGCCGACGAAGTAGCTGGCGCCGAAGTACTCCTGGTTCCACGGCCGCTCCGAGCCCTTGCGGTTGGAGCCGCCGATGAACAGGTTGTGGCGCGCCGCGTCGGTCGGGAACTCGAGGTCCCACATCCGCCGCGACTTGGCGCCGAACGTCACGGCCGGGCACAGCAGCAGCTCGGCGCCGTTCTGGGCCACTGTCTGTACCGCGTCGGGGAAGTGGCGGTCGTAGCAGATCAGGATGCCGAGCTTGACGAGCGGCGTCTGGAACACCGGGAAGTACGGGTTCTTCGAGATGTTGGCGGGCCACTCGCCGAGGGCCCCGTCGCTGCGCTCGTAGTAGGCCGTCTCGGTGAACGAGCCCTGCTCGTTGGTGCCCTCGGGGATGTGGGTCTTGCGGTAGCGGCCCAGTACGTCGCCGTCGGGGCCGAACACGACCGCGGTGTTGAAGTAGCGGCCGGTGCGCGGGTCCTCCTCGTAGATCGGCGCCACCAGCGTCATCCGGTGGCGCGCGGCCAGCGGCTTCATCCGCTGCGCGGTGGGCCCGTCGACCGCCTCCTCGGACAGCATCCGCCACATCGGGTCGCGGGTCAGCGCGAAGTAGGGCGCGGTGAACAACTCGCCCATGCAGAGCACCTGCACGCCCAGGCCCGCGGCCTGTTCGATCAGCTCCTGGTGGTGGTCGAGGTTGGCCTCGCGCACCTCGTCGAGGCGGCCCGCGAGCGAGTGCAACTCGGCCAGCGACTCCGGCATGTGCGGGTAGGCGTTGCAGGTCTCGGTCAGCGCGGCGCGCAGCGGGCGGGTCATCGTCTTGCTCCGGTGATCAGGACGGCCAGGTGCTCGTAGCGGGTGAAGGTGCCGCCGGCGTCGAGGGCGAGCAGCCCGGCGAGGCCCGCCGTGCCCGTCGCGTCGGCCGCGAAGCCGGCGCGAGCGAGGGCTCCGTCACGCGCCCGCACGAGCGTCACCTCGTCGACCGCGACGGGCCAGCCGCCGGTCTCGACCAGGCCGCGCACGACCACCCGCCAGTCGTAGGTCTCGTCGTCGAGGATGCCGGTGGCGACGCTCGGTGCCGGGTCCGGGACCGCGCGCATGTACTCGGTGCGGTGACCGGCCGCGTGCGCTCGCTCCGCCGCCGCGGCTCGCGTCCGCGCGTGGGGACGCAGGCTCGCTCCGAGCGTGGCATCGTCGGCCTCCGGGTCGATCGCGACGCCACGGGCGGCGAGGCGCCGCGCGATGCCCTGTGCGAAGCGGCGCCAGGCCCGGCGCAGCGGCGCCACCGCGGCCGTCTGCACCGTGTGCAGCGCCGGCAGGCGCGGGATTGCCCCCAGCTCCCAGGCCAGGACCAGGGCCTGGATCGTCGCGCTGGCCAGCGCGCCGCCGCCGACCTGGATCGCCAGCCGGTCGGGGGTGCGGTCGTGCCCGCGCATGCCGTCGGCCAGCTCGAAGCCGAGGGTCAGGCCGCCGTCGATCGTCAGACCGTTTTCGCTGCCCTGGCAGGTGAACGGCCAGGCGCCCTCCGCGACGCGCGCGCGGAAGCGCCAGAAGCAGGGATCGCCGGGGGGGTCGGCCGGCGAGCGCTCGCAGACCTCGAGTTCCGCGCCAAGATCCTTCAGGCGGGCCACCACGTTCGGGTCGGCCCAGGTCGGGATCGCGACCCGCAGCCGCTTGTCGCAGGCGCGAGCGACGACGGCCGCGGCCAGCGCCGCGTTGCCGCAACTCGCGATCGCCAGCGGCCGCGCCGGGTCGACGTCGCCGGTGGCCTCTTCGACCGCCAGCACGAGCGCCAGGCCCATCAGGTGCCGCGCCTTGTGCGAGCCCGCGACGTTGCCGGTCTCGTCCTTGACCCAGACGCCGCGGCCGCCTGCCTGGGGCCGGGGGGCGAGCATCTCTTCCAGCCCGGGTGCGCGGGAGTACGGCGTGGCCGTGAAGCCGTGCCCGTCGATCGCCGCGATCCGGGCGTCGATCCGGCTGACGGCGTCCACGTACCAGGCGTCGGTCAGCCCCCGCTGTCGCGCGAGCGCCCAGGAGTACAGCAGGGTGCGGTAGCGCAGGAACGGGTTGGCGTCGCCGCTGTCGGGCCAGCCGGTGTCCTCGCGCAGCGCCGGCCGCGCCACGAGGTGGTCGATGTCATCGCCGGGGCGCGCCTGCGGGCAGCGCACCGGCAACGGGCTCGCGCTGCCGAGCACGCGCCCGCAACCGGTGCAGGCGAGGTCGAGGCCGGGCGACGCAGAGAGCGTCACCGCTCGGCGGCCACCCCGGCGTCGCGGTTGAAGCGCTTGATCAGCTCGTCCCAGACGGGGATGAACTGGCGCAGGCCGACCCAGAAGTCCTGCTTGCGGCGCGCCTCGAACTCGGCGACCGAGAGGCCCTGCTGCTCGACCCAGGTGAAGTAGCCGAGGTTGAACACGCGGTCACGGTCGCGCGCCGACAGCGACAGCACGTGGTCGGTGTCGGCTCCGTAGAGATGCTGGTCGAGCACGCGCTCGGCCGCGGCGCGGTCGAACGTGCCACCGAACAGCTTCGTGCGCGCCTTGGCCAACTCGCTCGTGTACAGCTCCGAGCCGTCCGTCGCCACCGTCACCAGCGCGTCGTCGGGGCCGAGGCCCAGCGTCTTCGCGGTCTTGATCGCGGACAGCACGTTGCAGATCGACGAGAAGCCCATGTGGGCGAGCGAGGCGATCAGCTCCGGCGCGATCCCGCGCGCGCGCAGCGCCTCGCGGCCGGGGTCGGTGTTGAAGGCGAGGTGCAGCGAGTCGGTCGCGCGGTCGGACACAGCCACCACCACGTCGGTGTTGGTGACGTTGTGGATCAGCGGCACGTGCTTGTCGCCGATGCCCTGGATGTTGTGCTCGCCGAAGCCGTTGTAGAGCAGGGTCGGGCACTCCAGCGCCTCGACGGCGACCACCCGCGCTCCGTGGCGGTCCTTCAGGTAGTCGCCCGCGGCGAGGGTGCCGGCCGAGCCGGTGGCGGAGAAGAAGGCGGCCAGCCGCAGCGACGGGTGCGAGGCGCGCACGTGCTCGAACACGTTCTCGAGCGCGCGGCCCGTGCAGTGGTAGTGCACGAGGTGGTTCCCGAACTCGCAGAACTGGTTGAAGATCACGTTGGCCGGATCGCGCTCCAGCTCCGCGCACTTGTCGTAGATCTCCTTGACGTTGCTCTCGGTTCCGACCGTGCGCACGATGTCGGAGCGGTCGCCGACCCACTGCTCGAGCCATTGGAAGCGCTCGTCGCTCATGCCCTCGGGCAGCACCGCGACGCCGCGGCAGCCGAGGATGCGGGAGATGGCGACGCCGCCGCGACAGTAGTTGCCCGTCGACGGCCACACGGCGCGGTGGCGGGTGGGATCGAACTGGCCCGTCACCAGCCGCGGCACCAGGCAGCCGTAGGCCGCCAGCACCTTGTGGGCGCGGATCATCGGGAAGCGGTTGCCGAAGGCGACCAGGATCGGGCTCGCCACGCCGGTCAGTTCGGAGGGCAGCACCACGTGATCCGGCACGCTGACCGCACCACTGCGGTCGGCGGCGTTGTACCAGTTCACGCGGAACAGGTTGCGCGGGTCGGGTGCGTCGGGGTCGAGGGCCGCGAGGCCGGCGCGGGCGGCGGCGCTCATGGTGGAGGGGGCGCGCAGTTCCGACAGCGTCGGCAGCACGATGTGGCGTTCGCGGAACAGGGCCAGCGTACGGTTGCGGGCCTCCGGGTTGACGATCTCGCGTTCCAGTCCCAGCCGGTTCATCTCGTCCGTCCCCCCACGTTCATCGCGGCAACGCCCGCATTCTCTGCCACAGCCGGTCGGCCTCGGCCCGCGCGCGCTCGCGCACCGCATCGCGTCGCGCTGCCGCCGCCGAGCGGGCGCGTTCCCACGTCGCCCGGTCGGCGCCCGTGAAAGCGCTGCCGAACCGCTCGGCCAGCAGCCGCTCGCTGGCCGCGGCCCGGCCGCGGGCGTGGCCGAGGTGATCGCCCGCTGCGGCGGCCGCAGCCAGCAGCGCCGCTTCTTCTTCCGCCATGTCGGCGGGGTAGCCGTCGGTGCCGAGCGCGACCTGCGCCGCGTGCGCCAGCGCCTGCGGATAGCCGACGCGGTTGCCCTGGTTCGAGCGCGGGTTCTGCACGAGCCAGCAGCCCGCGTCCGAGACCCGTTTCACCTCGTCCGCGTCCAGGTGCACGCCGTGGGCGAAGACCGACCCGGGGACCAGCGCCTCGAGCCGGGCGAGGCGGTCGACCACGCCCGCGTACCCGCGTCGACGCGCGTCCTCGACGTCGGCCCCGTCCTCGGCGACGTGCACGTGCAGGACGCTGCCCAGATCGCGGGCCAGCCTGGCCGCCTCGCGGATCGTCTCGTCCGAGGCCGTGAACGAGGCGTGCAGGCCGATCGCGCCACGCACGAGCGGCCGCCGATTCGCCCGCAGGAAGCGCTCGCACTCGGCCAGGCCGCGGCGGGCCTCGTCGTCCCCGCCGTTGCGCTCCGTGGCCCCGTAGCAGAGCACCGCGCGCAGGCCCGCGGCCTGGCAGGCGTCGGCCAGCACGTCGAGCGAACCCTCGATCGACTCGGGCGACTCGTGGTGGTCGACCAGGCCGAAGCAGCCGAGGGCCAGCGCTTCGCTCGCGTAGAACTCGGCGCTGGCGGCCAGGCTGCGCTCGTCGAGCGCGCGGTCCAGCCGCCACCACAGGCGGCCGAGGATCTGCAGGAAGTTCTCGGGCGGCGGCTCGGGCGCCGGCATCCCCAGCGGCGCCAGGCCGCTATAGAGATGGGTGTGCGCGTCGACCGCGAGCGCCAAGGTCAGCCCTTCGCGGGCAGAGGCGTCCGCTTCAGCTTGCCGACGCTCATCGCGCGCGCCGCGGGCGAGTCCTTCATCGGCAGCGTGTAGCGGCGGATGCCGTCGAAGGCGTATAGCGCACTGGCCACCGCGCCGGCCGTCGGCACCAGGCCGATCTCGCCCACGCCCTTGGCCCCGAACGGGCCCTCGGGCTCGGGCTCCTCGACCAGGATCGTCTCCACCTCGGGCATGTCGCGGGCGCGCAGCACGCCGATGTCGCGCAGCTTGTACGTCGCCGGCCAGCCGTTCTCGCACGGCAGTTCTTCCGTCAGCGCGTAGCCGAGGCCCATGTGGACCGAGCCTTCGATCTGGCCCGCGCACAGCGCCGGGTTCACGGCGCGGCCGACGTCGTGGGCGGCCACGAAGTACGCGACCCGGCCCTCCGCGTCGAGGATGCACATCTGGGTCGCGAAGCCGAACGCCGTGTGGGTCTTGATCTTGCCGCTCTTGTTCACCGCCCCGGGCGGCGTCGTGTCGTCGATGACGACGTCGGCGGGGAAGACCTCGCCCGCGAGGTCGGCCAGCGTCTTGCCGGAGTCCAGCGCCGCGCGCAGCTTGGTCGCCGCGCTCTTCACGGCGTTGCCGCCGAACAGCGTGGCGCGCGAGCCGGTGGTCTGGCCGCAGCCGAGCGCGAAGGTGGAGTCGACCTTGGGGTGGAACACGGAGGCGGGCAGGCCCGTGACCTCGACCGCAAACTGGATCAGCACCGTGAGCAGGCCCTGGCCCATCTCGGTGTAGCCGTTGTAGACGGAGACCGTGCCATCCGCCTCGACGGCCAGGCGCGCCTTGCCCCACTCGACGGCGCCGTTGCCGATGCCGCTGTTCTTCAGCCCGCAGGCGATGCCGACGGCGCGGCCCGCGGCGCGCTCCGCGTAGTAGCGGTCCTTGACCGCGAGCAGCGTCTTCTTGAGCCCGACCGACTTCTCGAACACCTGGCCGCTCGCGAACGTGTCGCCGACGTCGACCGCGTTGCGCCAGCGCATCTCCCAGCCGTCGAGGCCGACCTTCTCGGCCAGCAGGTCCAAAGCGCCTTCGATCGCGAAGGCCGCCTGGTTGGCGCCGAAGCCGCGCATCGCGCCGCACGGCGGGTTGTTCGTGTAGGCCGCGATCGCGTCGACGGAGACGTTCGCGACCTTGTACGGCCCGCAGGCGTGGCCCGCGCAGCGCTCGAGCACCTTGGAGCCGACCGATGCGTACGCGCCGGAGTCGCCCAGCATCTCGGCCCGCACCGCGGTCAACTGGCCGTGGTCATCGCAGCCGACCTTGTAGCGCAGGCGGATCGGGTGGCGCTTGGGGTGGACCCGGATCGACTCCTCGCGGTTGAGCGTGATCCGCACCGGCCGGCCCGTCTTCTGCGCGAGCAGCGCGGTGTGGGCCTGGATCGACATGTCCTCCTTGCCGCCGAAGGCGCCGCCGTTGGGCACCAGCTCGACGTCGAGGTCGTCCTCCGCCAGGCCGAGAAAGGCCGCCACCTGGCGGCGGTCGTCGAACACGCCCTGGCCCTGGGTGTAGAGGCGGAACGTGCCCGGCCGCGGACCCGGCTCGCACAGCGCGCTCTCCGGCTCGAGGTACAGGTGCTCGATGCGCTGGGTCTGCCACTCGCCTTCGACCACGTGGGCACTCCGCGCGAACGCGGCCTCGACGTCGCCGCGGCGGATCACCGTGTGCGAGAGCTGGTTGGCGTGCTTCGGGTTGACCTGTGGCGCGCCCGGCGCGACCGACTGTTCGGCATCGAGCACCGCGGGCAGCGGCTCGTACGTGACCTCGACCAGCGCGGCGGCGGCGCGGGCCGTGGGCTCGTCGACCGCGGCCACGGCGGCCAGGAAGTCGCCGACGCAGCGCACTTCTTCGCCCTCCGCCACGAAGCCGGGCCAGTCCGAGTAGAAGATCCCGTACCAGCGCTCCCCGGGCACGTCTTTCGCCGTCACCACCGCGACCACGCCCGGGTGGGCGGCCGCCTTCGTCGTGTCCACCTTCAGCACCCGGGCCCGGGCATGGCGGGAGAGCACGACGGCGCCGTGCAGCAGCCCCTCGCGATCGAGGTCGCAGACGTACGGCCGGTCGCCCAGCGCCAGCGCGCGGCCCTGGTAGCGTTCGAGGCTCTTGCCGACGCCGCCGTCGACGAGCGGCGGCGGCACCGCCTCGCCGCGGCGCGCGCGGGCCAGCAGCTCGATCGCATCGAGGATCTTCGTGTAGCCCGTGCAACGGCACAGGTGGATGTCGATTCCCTTCGCGATGTCGGCGCGCGACGGCGACGGGGTCTTGTCGAGCAGGTGCTTGGCACGCAGCGCGATGCCGGGGATGCAGAAACCGCACTGCAGGCCCGCCGCCGAGGCGAACGCATCGGCGGTCATCTGCCGCTCGCGCTCGGAGACGCCCTCCAGGGTCAGGATGTCGGAGCCGTCGGCCTTGGCGACGGGCATCGCGCAGGTGACCACCGCGCGCCCGCCGACGATTGCGAGGCAACAACCGCACTGGCCCTGCGGCGAGCAGCCGTCCTTGGTCGAGCGGATGCCGAAGCGGTCGCGCAGCGCCTGCAGCACGGACTCGCCGGGCCGCGGCTCGAAGCTCGCCTCGCGCCCGTTGACCGTCAGCCGCACCGTCGTGCCCGTGGGGGCCGCCGTCGCCATCCGAACTTCCTCCAGAGGGGCCAGTCTAGACGACCGGGCTCGCGCCGGCACGCCCGCAAACGAAAACGGGGGAGGCCGAAGCCTCCCCCGCTGGAGCGTGGCCGCGGGCCAGAGCCCGCGACCGGTCGCTCGTGCGAACTAGTACATGCCCGGCGCGCCGCCGCCGCCCATGTTCGGGGCGTCGGACTTCTCCTCCGGGATCTCGGAGACGAGAGCCTCGGTGGTCAGCAGCAGGGAAGCGATCGAGGACGCGTTCTGCAGCGCAGAGCGGACGACCTTGGTCGGGTCGATGACGCCGGCGTCGACCAGGTTCTCGTACTTGTCGGAGAGGGCGTTGAAGCCCTCCTCGTCCTTCATCTCGCGGACCTTGGAGACGACCACGGCGCCCTCGAATCCGGCGTTGGCCGCGATCTGGCGCAGCGGCTCCTCGATCGCGCGGCGGATCAGGTTGATGCCGACCTGGATGTCGCCCTCGGCCTTCAGCTTGTCCAGCACGCGCTGCGAGCGGAGCAGCGCGACGCCGCCGCCGGGGACGATGCCTTCCTCGACCGCGGCCTTGGTCGCGTGCATCGCGTCCTCGACACGGGCCTTCTTCTCCTTCATCTCGGTCTCGGTGGCCGCACCGACCTTGATGACGGCGACGCCGCCGACGAGCTTCGCCAGGCGCTCCTGGAGCTTCTCGCGGTCGTAGTCGGAGGTGGTCTCCTCGACCTGGTTGCGGATCTGCTTGACGCGACCCTCGATGTCCTTGGCCTTGCCGGAG
>JAMPXO010000173.1 GCA_023701125.1 Vicinamibacteria bacterium
CTCGGCCTCGGGGGTCGACTGCCGGAGCAGCTTCTCGATGTACGGGTCGACGACCTCGTCCTTCTTCAGGTAGCCGTCGAGGAACTTGCCGAAGCGCTCCTGGTCGACCTGCTCCTGGGTCAGGATTGCCGTGCAGAGCTGCATCACCCGCAGCAGCACGTTGTCGACCAGCCGCAGTTCTTCGGACCAGTTGCGGAGCGCGAGCTGGGTCTGCTCCTTCTCCGACAGCGGCTGGTTCTTGATCCGGAAGAAGCGCTCGAAGGCGCGCAGCCACATTTCGAGCTCGAACAGCTCGCGGGTGCGACCGACGTGCTCGACGTGCTCCATCCACTGCCGCATCTGGCCGCGGAGGAACTCGGAGCCGGAGCGGACGTCGCGCTCGAGGCGCGCCGGGGGGGGGGCAGCTGCGGCCGGCAGGGGGCCTTCGCTCATGTCGCCTCGATTATAGGTGTTTGACCCGTTCCGCTCCCCGCCCGTAACATCAAAGTTTCGATGGAGACCTCTGTCCTGTGAATTTCGCCCTTCTCTGGGAGCGCTATCTGGCGCTCTCGACCACCCTGCAGATCCTGATCCCGCTCTTCGTCGTGGTCGTCGGCGGCGAGCTGGTGTTCAGCAAGCTCTTTCCGAAGTCCGCCGCCTACCGGGCCTGGAAGGGCTTCTTCGACGGCCTCGGCCACATCTGGTCGGTGGTCCTGCTGTCGATCATCTACTTCGTCGCGGTCGGGCCGGTCGCCCTCGGCATGAAGCTCGCGGGCAGCGACCTGCTCGACCTCGGACTCGAGGGCGGGACCTCGTTCTGGCGCAAGCACGACCCGAACCCGCTCGGCCCGCTGCGTTCCGCGCGGCACCAGTTCTAGGCCCGGATCATGTACATCCTCGGCCTGTCCTGCTACTACCACGACTCCGCCGCCGCCCTGCTCAAGGACGGCGAGATCGTGGCCGCCGCCCAGGAAGAGCGCTTCACCCGCAAGCGCCACGACTCCGACTTCCCCGCCCGCGCCGTCCGCTACGTGATGAAGCAGGCCGGCATCGGGCCCGAGCAACTCGACGCCGTCGGCTTCTACGACAAGCCGCTGCTCAAGTTCGAGCGCATGCTGTCGACCTACGTCGCCACCTTCCCGAAGTCCTTCACCTCCTTCCGCACGGCGATGCCGGTGTGGATGAAGGAGAAGCTGTGGGTGCCGTCGCTGATCCGGCGCGAGCTGAAGCCCTACAAGGGGCCGATCCTGTTCGCCGAGCACCACATGAGCCACGCGGCCTCGGCGTTCCTGGTCTCGCCCTTCGACGAGGCCGCGATCCTGACCGTCGACGGCGTCGGCGAGTGGGCCACCTCCTCGTTCGGGGTCGGCCGCGGCACCGACATCGAGATGTTCAAGGAGATCCGCTTCCCGCACAGCCTGGGCCTGCTCTACAGCGCCTTCACCTACTACCTCGGCTTCAAGGTCAACTCGGCCGAGTACAAGGTGATGGGGCTCGCCCCCTACGGCCAGCCGAAGCACTTCGAGCGCGTGATGAACGAGATCCTGCACCTGCAGGAGGACGGCTCGTTCAAGCTCAACATGAAGTACTTCGACTACGGCCACGGGCTGCGGATGACGTCCGAGGCGTTCCACGACTTCTTCGGCGGGCCGCCGCGCAAGGCCGAGTCGTGGATGGGCGAGCGCGAGTTCGACATCGCGGCCACGGTCCAGAAGGTCTGCGAAGAAGTCGTGCTGACGATGGTGCGCCACATCCACAAGGAGACCGGGCTGACCGACCTCTGCATGGCGGGTGGCGTGGCGCTCAACTGCGTGGCCAACGGCCGCATCATCAAGGAAACCCCGATCAAGCGGCTGTTCGTGCAGCCGGCGGCCGGCGATGCCGGCGGTGCGGTCGGCGTCGCCCACTACCTCTACAACACCCTCGACAAGAAGCCGCGCGGCAAGGCGTGGCAACACGCGTACCTCGGCCCCGAGTTCAGCCGCGACGAGATCAAGGCCGACCTCGACGCCGCCGGCGCCGTCTACGAGGAGTACCCGAAGGACGAACTGCTCAGGAAGACGGCCGAGCTGATCTCGCAGAGCCAGGTCGTCGGCTGGTTCCAGGGCCGGATGGAGTTCGGGCCCCGGGCGCTGGGCGGCCGCAGCATCCTGGCCGACCCGCGCGACGTGAACATGCGCGACACCCTCAACATGAAGATCAAGTTCCGCGAGGGCTTCCGCCCGTTCGCCCCGTCCGTGATGGCGGACAAGGCGAACGAGTGGTTCGACCTCGACTGCGAGAGCCCCTTCATGCTGCTGGTGGCGCCGGTGCGGGAGGGCAAGCGCTTCATCCCCTCGGTCACCCACGTCGACTACTCGGCGCGGCTGCAGACGGTCACCGAGGAGCAGAACCCGATGTACTACGGCGTGATGCGCGAGTTCGAGAAGATCACCGGCGTGCCGCTGGTGATCAACACCTCGTTCAACGTGCGCGGGGAGCCGATCGTCTGCACCCCGCGCGACGCCTGGTTGTGCTTCATGCGGACGAACATGGACGTGCTGTCGATCGGGCCGTTCCTGCTGAAGAAGCCGGCCCAGCCGGCCTTCCGCGAGGACGTGGACTGGCGCAGCCTTTACGCACTGGACTAGAGGAGCAGGGGCAAGATGGCGTTCGAGGAAAGCCGGGAAAAGATCGGGATCCTGCCCGAGTTGTGGGCCTTCATGAAGGTCCGCAAGAAGTGGTGGCTGGGGCCGATCATCCTGATGATCGTGCTGCTGGGCCTGCTGGTGGTCTTCACCCAGGGCACGGCGGTCGCCCCGTTCATCTACACGCTCTTCTAGCCGCGACCGTCCAAAGAAAAACGGCGCCCGCTCCAGGTGGAGCGGGCGCCGTTCGCGCTTTCGGGCGTGCAGCTTCTAGAACGTAAAGCGCACCTCGCCGACGATGTTGCGCATGATGAAGTCGCCGAAGTTGTGCTGCTGGATCTCCTGGTTGAGCAGGTTCGTGCCCTTGATCGAGGTCACGATCTTGCCCTGGTTCCACTTCAGCCCGAAGCTCGCGTTGACCATCGTGTAGGCGTCCGTGGGGCCGTTGTAGTTCGGCCCCAGCACGTCCGTCCAGAACGCCTCGGACGCGTAGTTCACGTTGGCGTTGACCACGAAGCGCTCGTTGTTGAAGTTCACCCCCGCGTTGAAGCGGTGCTCGGGGGCCAGCGACAGCTCGGCGTAGGGGTAGGTCGTGACGTCGTCGGGCTCCGGCTCGCCCTGCCACGAGTAGTTGGCATAGGCGCTGACCTCGCGGTTGAAGGCGTGGTCGATCGACGCCTCGATACCCTTGTTGCGCACCGAGCCGAGGTTCAGGTAGGTGAACTCGGCCGGCAGGCAGGTGCCGCGCGCGGCCAGCACCTCGATCACGCCGAGCGACACGGCGGGCGGCAACGGCGCGAGCGCGCTGGTCCAGCCCGGGGGCGGGTTCTGCGCGCTGTAACGAGAACGGCAGGTGTCGGTCACGAAGTTGATGTTGTCGTCGGTGTCGTTGATGTAGAACGCGAGGCCGACGGTCGTGCGGCCGTTGAACGTGCCCGTGTAGCCGATCTCGTAGGCGGTCAGCGCCTCTTCCTTCAGATCGTGCCCGCTCGGCTCGCCGAGCTGCGGCAGCTCGCTGCCGGCCGAGCGCGTGGTCACGTTGTAGACGCGGCTGCCGAACACCGGGTTGATCAGCCCCAGCGGCAACTGGCCGGTGACGGTGACGACGTCGAGGTAGTTGTTGATCGCCGAGGGCGAACGGAACGCCTTGTTGTAGGACACCCGGAAGGAGTGCGACTGGCTCGGCTTGAACATCGCGGTCACGCGCGGCGAGAAGACCGGGTCGTGGATGTTGCCGAACTTGTCGACGCGCATGCCCGCCGTCAGGCGGAACTTGTCGACGAAGAACTCTTCCTGGAAGTAGGCGCCGATCTCGGTGCGATCCTCGGCCGCGGGCGCGATCGTCAGCTCGAACGTGTTGCGGCGGACGTTGCCGCCGTAGGTCAGCACGTGGCGCCCGCCGACCAGGTTGCTGTTGCCGATCTCGAAGTCGTAGGTGCCGGTCGTGAAGCCCAGCACCAGCGGCTTGCCGGTCTTGGCGTCGACCGAGAGCAGGTTCGGGGCCTCGCCGTCGAAGTAGTTGGCGAACGCCGCCGTCTTGAACGCGCCCTTGCGGTAGCCGACCCGCCCGTAGCCCATGTAGGCGCCGTCCTGCAGGTTGAAGGGCCCGATGCCGGTGTGGATGATGCCGCGGGTGCCCATGTAGCCGCCCGAGAAGCCGAACGTGCCACCGCCGCCCGTCTCGCGGTCGACGCGCAGGTCGACCTTCGGCTGGGTGGTGCCGTCGTTCTCGAAGTTCGGGTACGCCGCGCCGCCGGTCTTGAAGCTCGGGTCCAGCGGGTGGGTCCCGACCGGCACGACGCCCGTCGGACGCGCGAACGCGTCGGACTCGAAGTAGCCCGCGGTCAGCCGATAGGACAGCTTGTCGTTGGGCGCGCCCGAGTAGCCGAACTGGGCGCCGTAGTTGGTGCCGGCGTCATCGCCGGCCGTGCTGCCGAGGTCGCGGTCGAACATGCCGCCGGACAGCGCCAGGTAGCCGCCGGGGTTCTCGCGCGGGCTCTTGGTGATGATGTTGACGACGCCGGTCAGCGCGTTCGCGCCCCAGACCGCCGAGGCCGGGCCGCGCACGACCTCGATCTGCTTGATGTCGGCCGGGTTGTTCGGCACCAGCTCCCACACGATCAGGCCGAAGAAGTCGAGGTAGATCGAGCGGCCGTCGAGCAGCGCGAGCTGGCTGCTGGACAGCGTCGAGGTGCCCTGGCGAGCGGTGATGTTGATGTCGCGGGCCGAGGTCTGGATGATGTTGACGCCCGGCACCGAGCGCAGCAGGTCGCCCATGTTCTGCGCGGGCGACGACAGGATCTGCTCGGAGCTGACGACGCTCAGCGTGGCCGGCGCGTCGACGATCGACGACTCGCTCTTCGAGGCCGAGACGACGACCTCCTCGCCGCGCAGCGCGATGCCGAGGCCGAAGGTCAGGCTGGCCGCCGAGGTGGCGCTGACCGTCACCGTCTGGGTCTGGGCCCGGAAACCCATGATGTCGGCCGTGACCCGGTAGTTCCCCGCCGGCAGGCCGGAGAGGGTGAAGCGGCCGTCCGCGCCGGTGGTGGCCATGTGGGCGCCGCCAGGTCCGCTGGCGTTCACGGCCGCGCCCGGCAGGGCCGCGCCCGATTCGTCGTTGACGACGCCCGAAATGCTGCCCGGCTCCGGCTCCGCGAACGCGGGCGCGCCGAGAAGCAGCAACAGGGCGATCGCGAAGATGTGTCGCTTCATGCTCTAAGGTCCTCCTGTGGAGAACTCTGTTTCGTCAGGTACCCAGCACGTCCGGACCGGGGGATGTCCTGGCTCCACCCGCCGACCCCGAGGGAATGCGTTCGTTTGATTGATCCAGATGACGTGGGCGTAGTGTCCACAAACGCGCGCGAACCTTCAAGGGGCGGGCGCGACTTTTTGAGGCCCCGGGTGCTGCGCCGCGTCAGGCAGCGCGGCGCGGCGCGTCAGGCGCGGGGGGCGGTCGCGAGCGCTTCGAGCAGGCGGCCGTGGATGCCGCCGAAGCCGCCGTTCGAGAGCACGGCGACCGCGTCGCCGGGGCGCGCCTCGGCGGCCACCTGCGCCACGATCGCGGGCACGTCGCCGATGAAGCGGGCGCGCGCGCCGCGCGCACAGGCGGCCTCGACCAGGTCGCGCTCCGAGAGCCGCAGCGCCTCCGGCACCTTGCCGGGCAGGTGGACCGCGGCCAGGATCACTTCGTCCGCGCGGGTGAAGGCGTCCGCGAAGCCGTCGAGGAAGGTGCGGGTCCGCGAGGTGTACGAGCGCGGCTCGAAGATGCACCAGAGCCGGCCGCGCACCAGCGGCCGCAGCGCCTCGAGCGTGGCGCGCACGGCGGTCGGGTGGTGGGCGAAGTCGTCGTAGACCGCCACCCCACCGGCTTCCCCGCGCAGCTCCTGGCGGCGCTTCACGCCGCGAAAGGCGAGTAACGCATCGCGGCAGGCCTCCGGCGAGACGCCGGCGTCGTCGGCCGCGCAGAGGGCGGCCAGCGCGTTGCGGACGTTGTGCTCGCCGGGGATGCCCAGCTCGTACTCGCCCCGATCCGCCCCGCGCACCCGCAGCCGGAAGCGCAGGCCGCGGCTGCCAGCGCCCGTGACGTCGCCGCGCCAGTCGGCCTCGGCGCCCAGCGCGAACGTGGCGACGCGGGAGAAGGCCCGCGGCAGCAGCTCGCGAACGGCCTCGCTCTCGATCCCCGCCACGACCAGGCCGCGCCGCGGCACCACCGTCAGCAGCCGGAAGAAGGCGTTCTTGACCGAAGCCAGGTCCGGGTAGATGTCGGCGTGGTCGTACTCGACGTTGCCCAGGATGGCGACGTCCGGCTGGTAGTGCACGAACTTCGGCCGCTTGTCGAAGAAGGCGGTGTCGTACTCGTCGCCCTCGATCACGAAGTCGGTGCCAGCGCCGAGCCTCGCGCTGATGCCGAAGTCGGTCGGCACGCCGCCGATCAGGAACGACGGCGCGCGGCCCGCCCTGTCGAGCACGAACGCGAGCAGGCTGGTGGTCGTCGTCTTGCCGTGGGTGCCGGCGACGACCAGCGAGCGCCGCTCGCGGAGGAACTGCTCCGAGAGCAGCGCGGGCAGGCTGGTCATCCGGCGCTTGGCGTCGAGCACCGCCTCGACCTCGGGGTTGCCGCGCGAGAGCGCGTTTCCGATCACCACCAGCTCGGCGTCCTCCGGGATGTTTCCGGCGGCATAGGGCGAGCGGATCGCGATGCCGAGCGCCTCGAGCTGGGTCGACATCGGCGGGTACACGTTTTCGTCCGAGCCGCTGAGCTCGTGGCCCTGGGCCTTCAGCAGCGCCGCCAGCGACGCCATCGCCGTGCCGCAGATGCCGCTGATGTGGACCTTCACCGCCGGGCCCGCGGGGTCGGCAACAGGTTGCGCCCGAGGCGGAGGCGGGCCGCGTCCGGCGCGGCATCGATCCGCGCGTTCACGCCCAGCGGCAGCGCGAGGTGGGCAGTGCCTTCCGGCACGTGGCCGGAACGCAGGCCGAGCACGACGGGCACGCCGAGGCCGGCGAGCGACTCGCGCAGAACGTCGTCCAGCGTGTAGCCGGCGTCGGGCTTCGGCGCACAGCCCTCGAGACAGCCGAACACGATCCCGCGCACGTCGCGGAACAGGCCCGCGGCGCGCATCTGCCACAGCAGGCGATCGAGCCTGTACGGCGGCTCGTCGATGTCCTCGAGCAGCAGCACGACACCGTCGGGGTCGCGCGGCATCGCCCAGCGCGTGCCGGCCGCGGCGGCCAGCAGGGTCAGGCAGCCGCCGCGCAGGCGGCCACGGGCGCGGCCGGGAATCAGCGTGCGCAACTCGCCCGCGCCGCTCTCGTAGGGCTCGCCGTCGCCGAACAGCGCGTGGCGCAGGCTCGGCAGGTCGCCGTCGCCGCGGGCCATCTCCACCGCCACCATCGGCCCGTGGATGCTGGGCACGCCCGCGCGCTGCCACAGCGCGTGCAGCAGCGTCGCGTCGGAGTAGCCGATCAGCGGCTTGCCCGCGCGGCGCACGTAGGCGACGCCCAGCCGCTCCAGCACCTGGGCCGCGCCGGACCCGCCGCGCGCGCACCAGATCGCGCGCACCTCCGGGTCGTCGAGCAGCCCGGCGACGTCCTGCGCGCGTTCGGATGCGGTCCCGGCCAGGAACAGGTGGCGCTGGGCGACGTAGGGGGCGAGGCGAGGCTCCAGCCCCAGCCCGCGCACCGCGGCGAGCCCGCGGGCCAGCCGGTCCGGGTCGACCGGGCCACCCGGCGCGCAGACGCCGACGATGTCGCCCGGGCGCAGGGCGCGGGGCCTCGCGGCGACGGGGCGAGCCCTCACGCGCGCAGCCCCCCGCGGTTCGCGATCTCTTCGGCCAGCGCCCCGGAGTTCCCGGCGGCGCGGCGGGCGGCGCGCGGATCGGGGTCGGCGTGCGGCAGGCCGAAGCGCTCCTTGACCTTGCGCACGCGGCCCGCGGCCGCCTCGTGCGTCTTCCAGGCGATCCGCTTCGACTCGACCGCGCGGATCAGGCCCTCCATCGCCAGCACCTGGGCGTCGTGCTCCTTGCAGACCGGCAGCAGGTCGCAGCCGGCCTCGGCCGCCAGCACGGCCGAGTCGGCGAACGACCAGTGCGCGGCCAGCGCCTTCATCTCGAGGTCGTCGGACACGATCACGCCGTCGAAGCCCAGCTCGCCGCGCAGCAACTCGCCCAGGATGCGCGGCGACAGCGTCGCCGGCAGCTTGTCGTCGAGCTCGCGGACCAGCACGTGGGCCGTCATGATCGTGGCGACGCCGGCCTCGATCGTGTGACGGAACGGACGCAGCTCGACATCGCGCAGGCGCGACATCGAGTGGTCGACGACCGGCAGGTCGAGGTGGGAGTCGACGTCCGTGTCGCCGTGGCCCGGGAAGTGCTTCGCACAGGCCGCGACGCCCCCGCCCTGGAGGCCCTCGACGAACGCGGCGCCGTGCTTGCCCACGAGCTCCGGGTCGTCGCCGAACGAGCGGTCGCCGATGATCGGGTTCTTCGGGTTGGTGTCGACGTCGACGACGGGCGCGAAGTCGAGACGGATGCCGCACGCCTTCAGCTCCTCGGCCAGCGCCGCGCCCATCCGCCGCGACAGCGCCACGTCGTCCGCGCGGCCGACCGCGCGCAGCGGCGGCCATACGGTCCATGGCGCCTTCAGCCGCGCGACGCGGCCGCCCTCCTGGTCGACGGCGACCAGCAGCGGCTGGTCGTGCCCGGCCGAGCGCGCCTCCTCCTGCAGCTCGCGGACCAGCTCGGCGACCTGCTC
>JAMPXO010000174.1 GCA_023701125.1 Vicinamibacteria bacterium
GCAATCCTGACCCAGGAGCAGGTCGACCAGGAGCGCTTCGGCAAGTTCCTCGACGGCTACCTGAAGAAGGACGAGGTCGTCGACCCGTACATCGAGAAGCTGCTCCGGCAGTCGACCCCCGAGGCCGAGTTGGCGCTGCTGCGCGAGTCGTTCGAGGACATCCACGTCCTGCTGTCCGAGCTCTCCAAGCTGGCCCGCATTCCCTACGCGACCTTCTCCGCGGTCGGCAAGGGCCTGTACCGGGAGATCCGCCGCTCCCACCTGCTGGCGTTGTTGATCGACAAGAAGTTCAAGCCCGTCCACGACAAGATCAGCAACCAGAGCGTGGCCGTCGTGATCCGCAGCATCGAGGCGCCGGCCGAGCGCCGCCACGCGGCCAAGGTCTTCCTCGAGCTGTTCCGGCTGCTGCACTACCTCGACTACGCCGACCCGGCGCACCAGTCGGACGACGAGCTGCACAACACGATCCTGATCTTCGCCCTGATCACCTCCGAGGCCCGGCTGCTGACGACCTACCTCGAGCGCAAGGTACTGAAGGCGATGGACGGCGAACGGCCGTTCGTGCAGCTCTGCGACTCGCTCGTCTACTGCCTGCCGCTGGAGCTGAAGAAGGTCATCAACACCGAGCTGATCGACCTCTCGGCCTCGCGCCAGTCGGAGACGGTGCGGGCCCGGGTGGAGAACAGCCACGGCATCCTGCGCGACGCCTTCCAGCAGTCGATCGTGCAACTGGCCCAGGCGTTCGACCCGCAGATCGATGGCCGCGCGATCTTCGACGACTTCAAGGCCAAGCTCGAGCAGTCGCAGACCCTGCGCGACGGCCTGGCGCGGGTGATCCGTGGCCTGCGCGATTTCCAGGCCGCGAAGGACGAGCCCGCCGCCGCCCGCATGCGCGAAGAGATCTCCTGGTTCTACGACAACCAGATGAAGTACCTGATGTACCGCGACTGGTCGGGCTTCGAGCTGTTCTTCATCGAGATCCTGAAGTGCGCGAGCCTCGGCGGCCTGCAGCAGATCGCCCACCGCTTCGATGCCTTCCTGTCGACGCTGCACCGCGAGGTGAGCAAGCGCGCGATCCTGCAGGGCGTGCCCGCGGCCATCGACCTCGAGGCCGGCCCGGCCGCGTGAGCCGCGGCCGGCGGCTCGCGGCCCGCGCGGCCGCCGCGCTCGCCCTCGCCGTGCTGGGGTTCGCTGCCGCGCGCGGCGCGGCCGGCCCGCGGGTCGCGCTGCTGGGCCTCGGCCCCAACGACGCCGCCTGGCTCGACGGCTTCGCCCCGCTCTTCGAGATCGAGCCCGAGACCCAGCGCGCCACGCGCTGGAGCGGGTACCGGGCCGAAGTGGCCCTGCCGCTGACGCTGTCCGGGCCCGCCCGGCTCGGCTTCGAGGCCGCGCGGGTGCTGCCGGAGACGGCGCAGGTCGAGGTCGCCGTCGCGGGCCATGGCGTCTCCCGCTTCGCGGCCCGCGGCGGCCGCTACGAGCCGCGCGTCGTCGACCTGGGGCCGACGACCGGCCTGCCCGCGCGGGCGACGTTCACGATCGACTCCCACGACCGCCGCGGCCTCGGCCTGCGCTTCGACTGGCTGGCCTTCGCGGTCGGCGAAGGCGGCCGGATCGAGGTCGCGGGCGTCCCGCGCGCGCTGCTGATCGTGCTGCCGCCGCTTCTGTTCCTGGTCCTGCTCGCGGGGCGCCTGGGCCTGCTGCCGGCCGCGGCCGCCGCGGCGGCGCTCGGCGCGGGCCAGGTGCTGCTCGCCCGGGCCGACCCGTTCGCCGCTGCCCACGTGGCCGCCAAGGCGGCGCTGCCACTGCTGCTGGCGACCACGGCCTGCGCCTTCGTGCTGCGCCGTCACCCGCGCGGCGGCGTGGTCGCGGCGATTTTCGCGCTGTCGCTGGCGGTCAAGGCCGCGGCCGTCTTCCACCCCGGTTACTACTACCCGGACGTGATGAATCACCGCCGCTACATCTACGCCTTCACCCAGGCCGAAGGTGGCCTGGTGGAGCGGGGGACCGCCGCCCAGGTCGCGGTCAACACCGCCTATCCACGCTACGTCGCGGGCAAGGCCTACGCCTTCCCCTACTCGCCGCTGTTCTTCGTGCCCTTCTCCTGGCTGCCGCAGGGCGATGCCGCCCGCGACGCCGACCGGATCGAAGACGCGCTGCGGCTGGCGTCGCTGCTGGCCGCGGCCGTCCAGGTGCCGCTCGCCTTCGCGCTGGCGGCCCGCGCCGCCGGGCCGCTGGCGGGGGTGCTGGCGGCGGGCGTGCTGGCGGCGATGGCGCCGATGCACTCGCGGCTGCTGCTGGCGATGTGGCCCACGGTCGTCGGTCACCTGTTCGACGTCGGCGCGATGCTGGCCGCGCTGCGGGTGTCGCTCGGCGCCGCGCCGCCGCTGGCCCCGTTCCGCTGGGCGCTGGGCTCGTGCCTGCTCTACATCTCGTCGCTCTTCAACATGAGCGCTTTCTTCGCGGCTTTCGCCGCCTGCGACCGCGAACGGGCCCGACGCTGGCTGGCGACCGGCGCCGCCGTGGGGGTGCTGACCATCGGCCTGCTGTACGTGCCGTTCACGCTCACGTTCCTGCGCGAGATCCTGCCGGCGAAGCTGGCCGGTGGGGCGAGCGGAGCGACCGGGGTGCTGGCCGAGCCGCCGCCGGCTCCGCACCAGGCGCTGACGCGGGCCGCCTCGTTCTACGGGCCGTTCGCGCTGGCCGCCGCCGCCGTCGGCCTGCTCGCCCTGCGCCGGGCCCGCCCCGCGGTGCGCCGCACGCTTCTGGCCTGGGGCTTGGCCCTGCTGTTCCTGCTGTCCCTGCGCGCCTTCGGCGGCGGCCTGTTCAAGGACCTCAAGGAGGTCCTGTTCGGCGAGACGCTGGTGGCCGTGCTGGCCGGGATCGGCCTTGCCAGCCTGGCGGACCGCGGCTGGCGTCGGGCGCTCTGTGGTCTGTGGCTCGCGGCCCACGTCGCCTGGGGTGGCGCGCGCCTGCAACTCCTGCTGGAGACTCACCGCGCCGCCTCCGTGCGCTCACCCTCGGCGGTGGGCGATCTGCTAGACTCCGCGGCGTTTTCATCCCGATGAGCGCCAACCCCTTCGCCCGGTTCATCACCCACTTTCCGGCGGGCCACGTCCTGTTCCGGGAGGGAGACGAAGGCGACTCGATGTACATCGTGCAAAACGCACGCGTGGCCATCAAGAAGCGGGTCAAGGACGGCTCGGAGGTCACCCTCGCGGTCCTGGAGAAGGGCGACTTCTTCGGCGAGATGTCGATCCTCGAGCGGTTGCCGCGCTCGGCCTCGGCCGAGGTGATCGAAGAGGGCGACCTGATCGTGATCAACTCCGAAGTGTTCGGGGACATGATCAAGACCAACCCCGAGATCGCCATCCGCATGTTGCGCAAGTACTCGATCCGCCTGCGCGAGACCAACAAGCAGATCGAGCAGATGGCGGCCGGGCGCGACATGGTGTTGCCCGACGAGGTGCGCCCCGCCGAGCGCGCGACCGCGGCCACGCTCCACGCCCAGGCGCTCTGCTACTTCGTGTCCCCGGCCAGCGGCAACGTGTTCCCGGTGTTCAAGCCCGAGGCCCTGATCGGCCGTTTCGACTCGGTCACGGGCACGAGCCCCGAGGTCGACCTGACGGGCGAGGACCAGAGCCGCAACATCTCGCGCCGGCACGCCCGGGTCCTGATGAAGGACGGCCAGTTCTTCATCGCCGAAGAGATCGGCACGATGAACGGCACCTTCCTCAACGGCACCAAGCTCGCCAACGGCGTGCTGACGCCGGTCGCAGACGGTGACGAGCTGATGCTCTGCCGGCTGCCGCTGGTCTTCAAGCTCACGCAGTAGGCGGAGCGGTCCGCCCCGCGCGGATCGCCGCGTCCAGCGGCTCCGGCACGTACCCGAGCAGGCGCGTCGCGCGCCCGGAGTCCATCGCCGCCTCCCGCGGGCGCACGGCCGGGGCCAGCGTGTCGTCCTGGTCCACCGCCTCGAGCCCCGCCATCGGCAGGCCCAGCACCGTCGCGACCCGGTGGCCCAGCTCCAGCCGGCTGACCCGTTCCGGTCCGCCCGCGTGGAAGAGCCCGTCGTGGGCGCTGGCGGCCCACGCCGACAGCAGTCGCGCCAGCGAGACGGGGTCCACCGGCGTGCGGAACTGATCGCGGAACAGCCGCAGGGGCCGGCCCGCGCGCAGCGCCCACGCCAGCCCCTCGCTGGCCGAACCGCGCGGCCCGTGCCCGCGACCGGTCACCAGCGCCACCCGGAACGCGGCGTTGCCAGGCGTGCGCAGGGCGATCCGCTCCGCCTCCAGCTTGGTGGCGGCGTAGACCGAGAGGGCGCGGGCGGGGCACGCCTCGTCGCGCGGCGGGAGGCCGATCTCGGGCCCGAACACCAGGTCGGTCGAGATCAGCGCCAGGCGCGCGCCCGCCCGCGCACAGGCGTCGGCCAGCGCCGCGCTGGCGTCCACGTTCAGGGCGCGGGCGCGAGCCGGGTCGCGCTCGCAGGCGTCGGCGTCGGCGAGCGCGGCGCAGTGGAGCACGACGGCAGCCCGAGACGCCTGCAGCGCGGCGGCCAGGGTTTCCGGCCGCTCGAGGTCGATCGCCACGGCGGGGAAGCCGGGCGGAGCGGCCGCGTGGTGGGCGCCGGCCCACACCTCGCGGGTGGGCGCCAGTGCCTCGCACACGGCTCCGCCGAGCAGCCCGCCGGCGCCCGTTACCAACATCCTGCCGGTCACGTTGACGCCCGCTCGGACGCGGGCCTAACATCAGGCATCTTTCTTGCTCCCTCCGGGGCTCGAACATGTTCGCCGGTCGAAAGTTTCTCCACTCGTTCGAGCTGCGTCCCGGTCGTGTCAGCCTCGACGACCTGCTCGCCTCCTGCCAGCGCTCCGGGCTGACCGGCTTCGCCGAGGTCAAGCTCTCCGGCGGCGCGGGCATGATCGTGTACTACTTCGGCAACGAAGTGAACGTGATCTACCGGGAGGGCAACCTGGCCTTCCACGGGGCCCAGGCTTTCACCAAGCTGCGGTCCCAGATCGCCACCCTCGAGGGCAGCGTCAGTGTCTACGAACTGCCCATGGACGCTGCTCACCTGCTGCGCGGAATCTCCAACCGCCGCAAACTGGGTGATCCGCTGGCCTCCGTCGAGGACCTCCAGGAACTGCTGACCCAGCTCGAGACCGACCTCCACACGGGCATCGTCGAGATCCAGACCGAGCCCGGCACCGCGTTGGTGCTGATCGTCGCCGGCCGCCTCTCCAACACCTACTGGGAGACCAGCGGGGGGGCGACCTTCGAGAAGGGGGAGGCGCGCGAGCGGCTGGACGCCGCGCTGCGCCGCGGCGTGCCCGCGGCCGGGTTCGTGTCCGAGTTCTCGCGCGAAGCGTGGCGCTCGCGCAGCGAGACGCCGGGCGATGCGGCGGGGCTGCGTCCGTCCGAGCGGCCCGAGGCGCTGCCCGCCGAGCAGATGGCCGACGAAGAAGCGGCCCTGCGCACGCGCACGCTGGAGCGGGTCCAGACCGAGTTGCCGTCGATGACCTTCTCGGCCTTCATCGACCTGTACACGGGCGCCACGGTGGCCCGCCGCGTGCGCGGCCACGAGGCGATCCCGACCGCGCTGCTGGCCGAGAAGCTGCCCTCGTTCCTGTCCTACCTGCGCGACGTGATCGAGGCCGGGGCGGACGAGCTGCTGGCCGTCGAGATCTCGAGCCGCGACGCGTTCGCCGTCGCGGTGCTCTCGGCCCCGACCCGCGAGGTGCTGGTGATGATCAGCGACCGCTCGCAGCCGGCGAGCCTGATCCACGGCACGCTGGAGCGCACGGTCGAGCGCTACGCCCGCCAGGCGCTGGCGGCCCGCGGCACCGTCGTCGCCCGCTAGGAGGCCATCACCGCGCCGCCGTTGGCGCACAGCACCTCGCCGTAGAGGTAGCTGGAGAGGTCGGAGAGCAGGAAGGCGATCGGCCCCGCGATCTCCTCGGGCGCACCGACGCGGCCGAGCGGGATGCGGCTGCGGGCCGCGACGCCGCTGGCGCCCGACAGCGCCTCGCGCGACATGTCGGTCATCACCCAGCCCGGGGCGACCGCGTTGACCCGGACGCCCGACGTTGCCAGCTCGGCGGCCAGCGACTTGGTCAGCGCGAGCAGCGCCGCCTTGGACGCCGCGTAGGGCGAGTAGCCGGCCTCGCCGCGCTGGCCGGCCGTCGAGGCGACCAGCACGATGGCGCCGCGGCCCGCCTCGCGCATGTGGCGGGCTGCGGGTGCGGCCACGGCGAAGGCGCCGCCCAGGTTCAGGTCCAGCGTGCGCTCCCACGTCTTGGCGTCGAGGGTCGCCAGCGGGGCCGGTTCCCACACGCCGTGGTTGATCACCAGGCCGTCGAGGCTGCCGAAACGCTCCAGCACCTGCGACACCAGCGCAGCTCCGTCGGCGGGCTGCTGCAGGTCGGCCGCGAAGGCCTCGGCGCTACCCCCGGCCGCCTCGACCTCGGCCACGGCGGCCTCTGCGGCGGCCTTGTCGTGGGCGTAATGCACGGCGACGCGAGCCCCGGACTGGCCCAGCAGCCGCGCCGTCGCGCGCCCGATCCCGCGCGATGCGCCCGTCACCAGCACGCGGCGTCCGTCGAGCCCCAGCCCAGTCATGGCGCCGACGCTAGCAGCCCGCGGACCGCGCGCGCAAGGCGGCCGCAGCGCCGCGACCGCGTAGAATCCGCCGCGACCATGCCGTTCTGCACGTTCGAAGGAATCGAAGGAAGCGGGAAGAGCACCCAGGCTTTGCGCTTCGCGGCGCTGTTCGGCGAGCGGGCGCTGCTGACCCGCGAGCCCGGCGGCACCGACCTCGGTCGCGGCGTGCGCGAGGTCCTGCTCGCCCCGCGCGCCCACCCGGTCGCGCCGGTGGCCGAGTCGCTGCTCTTCTTCGCCGACCGCGCCCAGCACGTCGGCGAGCTGCTGCGGCCGGCGCTGGCCGCGGGCCGGGTGGTGATCTGCGACCGCTACGTGGACTCCAGCCTCGCCTACCAGGGCTACGCCCGCGGCCTCGACCTAGACGCGCTGCACCACATCGCGGCCTTCGCGACCGGCGGCCTGCGGCCCGACCTGACCCTGCTGCTCGACATGCCTGTGGCCGAAGGGCTGGCCCGCGCTCGTTCCCGCGGCGGCTCCCCCGACCGCCTGGAGGCCGAGGAGATCGCGTTCCACGAGAGAGTGCGCGCCGGGTATCACGCGCTGGCGGCGCAGGACCCGGGCCGCTGGCGGATCGTCGACGCGCGCGGGGGAGTGGACGAGGTCGCGGAGCGCGTCCGCGCGGCGGCCGCGGGCTGGCCGTGGTGAACTTCGCCCCGGACGTGCGCGGTCACGCCCGCGTCAAGGACGTGCTGCAACGGCTGATCGAGCGCGACCGGGTGCCGCAGTCGCTGCTGTTCGTCGGCCCCGACGGCGTGGGCAAGCGGCTGATCGCGCGCGCCCTCGCCCAGGCACTCCAGTGCGAGGCCCTTCCGGAGCAGCGGCCGTGCGGGAGTTGCCGCCACTGCCGCCAGCTGAGCGCGGCGCCGTTCACGGTCGAGGAGGCGCAGCAGCGGCGGGCGGACCTCGAAAAACGCCAGGCGATCGAGAAGGGCGGAGCCCCCGAGTTCGACGAGAACGTGCGGCCCACCTCCGACCTGCTGGTCGTCTACCCCTCGCGCAAGAAGGGCGAGGACGCTGCCGCGGCCTCGGCGCGGCGCGCGGTGCTCAAGGTCGATCAGCTCCGCGAGGCGAGCACGTTCCTGCAGGAGGCGCCGTTCGAGTCGCGGCGGCGGGTGGCGATCCTCGCCGATGCCCACGGCATGAACGTCGCCAGCCAGAACGCGCTGCTCAAGGTGTTCGAGGAGCCGCGCTCGACCAGCTGGGCGATCCTCGTCACCCACCAGCCGGAGGCGCTGCTGCCGACCGTGCGCTCGCGCTGCCCGGAGATCGTGTTCGGCCCGCTGGCCGCGGACGACGTGGCGGCCGCACTCGAAGGCGCGGTCGGCGACGCCGAACTGCTGCGGCGCTGCGCCGCGCTGTCCGAGGGCAGCCCGGGCCGCGCGCTCGACCTGATGCGCGAGGGTTTCCTGGAGCTGGAGGAAGCGCTGGTCGGCTGGCTCGCCGCCGGCGCCCCGGCCGGCGCGGGCCTCGAGCTGCGCGCCGCGCTGACGGGCAAGGAGCGCACGGCCGCGCTGGCGCTGCGCTCGCTGATGCGCGACGTGGCGGCGGTGCGGGCGGGCGTTGCGGCCGACGCGTTGCGCAGCTCCCGCCATGCCGCCGCGCTGGCCGCGGTGGCTGCCGGCCCGATCGGCACCCGCGCCCTGGCGATCGCCGAGAGCGCGGCCGCCGCGCTGGTGGCGCTCGACGCCAACGCCAACATCCCGCTCACCCTCGACGCCCTGCTGGCGGCGGTTCCGCCGCCGCGCTGAAGCGCCCGCGGCCTTGCACGCCGCGGCGGCTTCGTGGTACCACAAGGACAATCCGAAACCACCGAGGAGACCGGCTCGCCTCGCGTCCGCTGCGCGATCGCCCGTCTCCACGTGCCGCTCGAAGGGGCCGCGGCCCCCAGTTGCCGAGGAGTCGAGACCCACCATGAACCGCAAGCTGATCCGTCCCGATCTCTCCGACATCAAGGACTACCAGACCCCGAAGGCGTTCCGACCCCGCAAGTCGGTGCCGCCGGACCAGACCAGCGCCGAGAGCTTCTATTACAAGAAGCAGATGGACAACAAGACGCGCATGGTGATCATCCTCAAGGACGGCGAGGAGCTGCGCGGCACCATCGAGTGGTACGACCGCCTCTCGTTGAAGATCAACAGGACGGACGGCCCCAACATCCTCCTGATGAAGGACAACGTGAAATACATGTACAA
>JAMPXO010000034.1 GCA_023701125.1 Vicinamibacteria bacterium
CGTCGTCGGCCGCCTCACCTGCAACCCCGCCGGCTTCGGCTTCGTCGTCCCCGACCAGCGCCGCGAAGGCGAGAGCGACGTCTACGTCTCCGCCGACAACCTGAAGGACGCGATGCACGGCGACCGCGTCATCGCCCGCGTCGAGCGCACCAGCGCGCGTGGCCCCGAGGGCGCCGTCGTGCGCGTGCTCGAGCGCGGGTTGCAGCGGCTGGTCGGGCGCTACGAGAGCGACGGCCGCTTCGGCGGCCACGTGGTGCCCTTCGATCGCCGCGTGCTGCACGAGGTGCGGATCCCCGCTGGCGACGAGCTGGGCGCCGAGGCCGGCCAGATGGTCGGCGTCGAGATCACCAAGGCCCCGACGGCCAACCGCGGCCCGGCCGGCCGGGTGACCAAGGTGCTCGGTCGCATCGACGAGCCCGGCGTCGACGTCAAGGTCGTGATGGAGAAGTTCAGCCTGCCCGAGGCCTTCCCGCAGGAGGTCGAGGACGCGGCCCACGCCGTGCCGAGCTCCGTCCGCGACGAGGACCGCGTCGGCCGCACCGACTTCCGGCCGTGGCTGACGGTGACGGTCGACCCGGCGACGGCGAAGGACCACGACGACGCCATCAGCCTCGACTACATGGGCAACGGCAACTACCTGCTCGGCGTGCACATCGCCGACGTCGCCCACTACGTCGTCGAGGGCGGGCTGCTGGACCAGGAAGCCTACCTGCGCGGGACGTCCGTCTACTTCCCCGGCAGCGTGGTGCCGATGCTGCCGCACGCGCTGTCGAGCAACATCTGCTCGCTGGTCGAAGGCCTCGACCGGCTGAGCCAGACCGTCGTGCTGGAGATCGATCGCCAGAGCGGCCGCGTCGTGCGCACCGAGTTCCACGACGGCGTGATCCGCAGCGCGGCAAAGCTCTCCTACCAGCAGATGCAGGGCGTCGTCGACGGCGACGAGGCGCTGCGCACGGAGCTGGCGGCCGTGGCCCCGCTGCTGCTGCGGATGGACGAGCTGCGCAAGGTGTTGCGCAAGGTGCGCGCAGACCGCGGCTCGATCGACTTCGACGTGCCGGCCCCCAAGCTGCAGTACGACCTGGAAGGGGCGATGACGGGCGTGATCGCGGAAGAGCGGCTGGACTCGATGCGGGCGATCGAGGAGTTCATGCTGCTCGCGAACGAAGCCGTCGCCGGCGCGCTCTCCGCGGCCGGCGTGGGCGCCCTCTACCGCGTCCACGAGCAGCCCGACCCGAAGAAGGTCGAGGAGTTCTGCGAGCTGGTGGCGTCCCTCGGCTACTCGCTGCCGCAGGGCCTCGAAGAGATGCGGCCCGAGGACTTCCAGCGCGTGCTGCGCCAGGCCGAGGGCAAGCCCGAGTCCAAGTTCGTCTCCTACCTGCTGCTGCGCACGATGCGCCTCGCCCGTTACCACGGCGAGAACCTCGGCCACTTCGGCCTCGCGACCGAGCGCTACGCCCACTTCACGAGCCCGATCCGGCGCTACCCCGACCTCGTCGTCCACCGCGCGCTGCGCGGGATGCGGCACGGCCAGCCGCTCGTCCACCTCACGCCGGAGGCGCTCGACGAGATGGGGCGCCACCTGTCCGAGCGCGAGCGCCAGGCCGACGAGGCGGAGCGCGAGATCATCGAGTGGAAGAAGGTCCGCTTCATGGCGGACAAGGTCAGCGAGACCTTCCACGCCTACGTCACCGGCGTGCAGGCGTACGGCCTGTTCGTGGAGCTCGAGGAGGTCTACGTCCAGGGCCTGGTCCACGTCTCGTCGATGAGCGACGACTACTACGAGCTCGACGAGAAGGCGCACCGGCTGTCCGGCCAGAGCAGCGGCCGCAGTTTCCGGCTCGGCGATCGGATCGAGGTCCGCGTTGCGCGGGTCGATCTCGAGCGGCGGCAGGTGGACCTGGTGCTCGAGGACGTCGCCGCCCGCGCCCACGCGGCGCCCGGCGGCAGCGAGCGCCGCCAGGGCAGCCGTGGCGCGGAGCGCGGCAGCACGAGCGGGCGCGGGACCGGCCGTGTGGGCACGGACCGCGCGGAAGGCAAGCCGAAGCGCGGCGACGCGAAGCGCGCCCCTGTGAAGCGCGACGGCGCCCCGAAGCGGGGGGGGCGCGGCGGCGGCGGGAGCCGCGCTTCCGGCCCCGCGGCCCCGGGGAAACGCAAGCGGCGCTGACGCCTCTTGCGGCCCCCGCGCGTCCTGCTCGTCGCCGCAGCGCTGGTCGCGCTGGCCGTGTCGCTCGCGCCGGTGCTGCCGCCGTGGCCGGCGCGGGTCAGCGTCGAGGTCCGCGGCGACCTGCCGAGCTGGCAGCTCTTCTTCGACCGCGGCCGCGGCTTCGTGGAGAGCGACTCGGCGTGGGCCTCGCCGGGACCCGCCGACGAGCGCGGCTGGCGCCGACTCGAGTTCGTGTTGCCGCGGTTGTCCCTGCGGGCGCTGCGCCTCGACCCGCCGGGCGCCGCGACCCAGACCCGGCTGGGCGCGGTGTGCGTGGAGGCGGACCTGCCGTGGCAGCGCCGCGCGTGCGTGCCCGCGGCCCGCTGGCGCGAGCTCTTCGTCGCCGTGCAGCACCTGCAGGTCGCGGAGTCGGCGGGCGACGAAGTCGTCCTGCGCCACGCCGGCCCCGACCCCTACCTCGTCGGCGACGTCGCCAGCGCTGCGCTCGTGCAGGCGGCCCGCGGCCCGCGGCGGATGGAAGTCTTCCTGCTCCTCGTGGCGTGGGGGCTGCTCTATCTCGCTTGTCGTCGACTCCGACCCGGGCGCGTGGCCCTGGCGGCTGCCGGGGCGGCAGGCCTGGCGGCGGCGCTGACGTGGAGCCTGCCCGCCTGGCCCGCCTCGGTCTGGCTCGAGGCGAAGGGCGACGCCGTCGGCGGCTGGGACCTGTTCTTCTACGCGCCCGACGAGCCCGACCCGCAGCTCGCGCAACGCGCGGAGCCCGGTTCGGCCGCGGCCGACGGCTGGCGGCGGGTGTCCTTCGTGATGCCCGCGCGCCGCGCCCTGGCGTTGCGGATCGACCCGCCCGAGGCCAGCGCTCCCGTCGCCCTGCGGCGGCTGTGCCTGTCGACGCTGGGCGTGCTGCCCGCCCGCTGCCTGGACGCGGCGGCGTTCGCTCGCGCTTTCCCGCACCACCACGATCTCGACCTGATCGCCTCCGCCGACGTCATCGACGTCGTCCCGGCGGGCCTCGATCCGTACCTGTGGAGCGATTTCGGGAACCACGAGTTGCTCGCCCCGCTGCGGATCACGGCTGGCCAGGCGGCGGCGGCGGGTCTGCTGGCCGCGGCGCTGGTGCTCGCCTTCGCCTCGGCGGGCCGGGCGCGGCTGCGCGGGTGGGGGCGCGGCGCGCTGATCGTGCTCCACTTCACCGTGGTGCCGGTGCTCGGGCTCGAGGCCCTGCTCTGGTTCGCCGACCCCTGGCTGCCCGGGGTGTGGTCGCTCTACGACCCCGACATGGGCTTTCGTGCACGCCCCGATGCCTCGCGCGCCAACAGCCTCGGCTTTCCCGACCGCGAGTACTCGTTCGATCGCGCACCGGGCACGTATCGGGTGCTGGTGCTGGGCGACTCGTTCGGCTGGGTCGGGCGCGGTCGCTGGAACTACACGGACCTGCTCGAAGACTCGCTGGCGCGCCGCCTCGGGCCCGGCCGCGTGGAGGTCGTCAACGCCGGGTTCCCCGCGATCGGCCCGGTGCAGCAGCGGGTCGTGTGGCGCAAGTGGGGCCAGCGCTATCGGCCCGACCTCGTGCTGCTGGCGAGCTACCTCGGCAACGACATCGTCGATTCCGACCCGCGCACGCTGCGGCTGTTCGTCGGCGACCAGCCTGTCGAGCGCGACTCCGGCGATCCCCCGCTCGTGTTGTTCGGTCGCCCGCTGTTGCCCGTGTCGCGGCTCGCCCTCGCCGTGCGTGGCCGCTACCGGCTGTGGGGTCCGATCGCCGACGAGCCGGAGGCCGGTCCGTTCCTGCTCGACCACGCCCAGTACCTCGCCGCCGAACGCAGCCTCGTGCGACCCTGGTGTCGCCCGCTGCAGCAGCAGTACGCGGCGGCGCTTTCCGGCTACGACGCGGCCGTGAGGGGACTCGCGGCCGACGTGCGCGAGCAGGGGATCGCCTTCGGCCTGCTGGGGCTGCCCGCGGCGTGGAGCGCCGACTCACGGCGCGCGGAGCCGCTCCTGACCACGTTCGGGGCTCCGCGGGAGGCGTTCGACCTTGCCGCGCCCCATGCCCGGCTGGCCGGGCTGGCGGCGCAGTTGCAGGCTCCGTGGCTCGACCTGCTGCCGACCTTCGCGTCAGCCGCGGCCGGGGGCGACGAGCTCTACCTGGTGGACGACAGCCATTGGAACCGCGCCGGCAACGCCCGCGCCGCGACGGCGATCGAGCCGTGGCTGCTCGAGCACTGGCCCCCGGCGACCGCCGCCCGTTAGTCGCGGCAGCGCTCAGGCGCCGCGCAGGGTGTCGAGCAGCGCGCGCAGCGGGCCCGTCAGCCGCCACGACCACGAGCCGCGCAGGGCGTCGACCTGCGCCCGCAGCCGCACGTTCTCCGCGGCGAGCGAGGCGACGTCCGCCCGGGCGAGCCGCTCGCGCCCGGCGCCGTCGAGTTGCCCGGGCAACAGCGGCAGCGGTCCCTGGAGCAGGGCGTAGAGGCGGGCCGCGAGCGCGTTCTCCGGCCACTGCGCGGCGTCGGGCCCGAAGTCGGTGGGGAAGCCGCCGAAGCGCATCGCCAACTCGTGGTCGGACACCTGGCGCATCGCCTGCACGGCTTCTCGCTTCGCGAGCGCGCCGCTCCAGTCGCCGAGCACCGCGTCGAGTCCCGCGGCGGCGCCGGCGGCGATCTCGAGCCAGCGCTCCGTCGCCGGGGCGTCGCCGCGGGCGCGGGCCGCGGTGGCCTCCGCGTGGAACGTGGCGATGCGCGAGAAGAGCAGCGCCAGCCCGGCCGCGAGCCGTGGCCCGAACGCTTCGCCGTCCGCATTCTTGACCAGCGTGAGCAGCGTGTTCCGGTACCAGTGGAAGTGGCGCCAGTGGTCGCCCATCCGCGACGACGTGGCGTGCTTGCGGTGCCGCACCTCGGCCTCGCGGGCGTAGACCACGCGGCCGCCCGCGAGGTTCAGCCGCCAGCCGAGGTCGACGTCCTCGTAGTAGGCGAAGTAGTCGCGGTCGAAGCCGCCCAACCCGAGGAACCGCTCGCGGCGAATGGCCATCGCTCCCGCGCAGGCGAACGGGAGGGCCGCGCCGTCCGCGGCCTCGACGAAGCCCGGGTGCCACGACGAGCGCTGGAAGCCGAAGCCCGCGAGGTTGATCGCGCCGCCGCCGAACTCGAGGCCGTCGCCGTCCCACTCGCGGATGCGGCCGGCTGCCGCGTCCGCCCCGGAGGCCTCGGCGCGGGCGATCAGCGCCGCGCAGAAGCGCGGGTCGGCGGCCGCGTCGTTGTTGAGCAGGACCAGCCACTCGCCGCGGGCCGCCGCCGCGGCGCGGTTGTTGGCTTCCGCGAAGCCGAGGTTCGCGCCCAGGTCGAGCGCCCGCACGCCGGGGTGGTGCTCGCGCAGCCAGCCCAGGCTGCCGTCCGTCGAGCCGTTGTCGGCGACCAGCACCTCGATTTCGTCCGCGCCCAGCGTCTGGCGCGCCACCGAGGCCAGGCAGTCGTCGAGCAGGGCGCGCCCGTTCCACGACACGACCAGCACGGAGGCGCGAGGCGCGACGGGCATGGCGGGATTGTAGGCGGCGGGACGCCGCCGCGGCGTCGCCCCGGCTATGCTCTCCGCCTGTCCATGAACGTGATCGAGGCGGAAGGTCTTCACAAGTCGTTCCGCATCCCGAGCGTGCGACGCGAGACGGTCCGCGAGCACTTCTTTGCGGCGTTCCGGCCGCGCTCGTTCGAGCGCCTGACGGTGCTCGATGGCGTGAGCCTGACGGTCCGCCGCGGCGAGACCCTCGGCATCATGGGCCGCAACGGCTCGGGCAAGAGCACGCTGCTCAAGATCCTGTGTGGAATCTACGCGCCGGACGCAGGGCGGGTGACGCTCAACGCCACGATCACGCCGATCCTCGAGCTGGGCGTCGGCTGGAACCCGGAACTCGACGCGATCGACAACATCCTGCTGATCGGTACCGCGATGGGGATGTCGCTGTCCGAGGCGCGCGCGGCGACCGCCGCGATCCTCGAGTTCGCGGGGCTCGAGCGGTTCGCCCGCCTCGAGCTCAAGCACTACTCGAGCGGCATGGCCGCGCGCCTCGCCTATGCCGTGGCGTTCCACGCGGTGCGCGAGGTGCTGGTGCTCGACGAGGTGTTCGCGGTCGGCGACGCGGGTTTCCGCCAGCGCTGCGAGCGACGCTATCGCGAACTGGTGGCCGCGGGCCACACGGCGATCCTGGTCTCCCACTATCCGGAGATCGTCCGCAGCATGTGCGACCGCGCCTTGTTGATCGACGGCGGCCGCGTGGTGTGCGAGGGCTCCACCGCCGACGTCGCGGCGGCCTACCTCGAGCGCGTGGGCGCCGCTGCCGACCCGCCGGCCTGAGCGCGACTCACAGGTGCTCGGCGATCTGGGGCGAGTAGCGGCGAAAGACGCCGACCCCGGTGGCCAGGATCGCGCCGGTGACCGCCAGCAGCAGCACGTGGGCGAACAGCGACGGCACGACACCGGCGACCAGCACGGAGCGCGAGAACTGGATCACGGGCGTGGGCGGCCAAACGTAGAGGTACTGGTGGAAGCGCTCCGGCAGGATCTCGAGCGGATAGATCACGGGCGCCACGAAAAAACCGGCGTGGGTGATCACCTCCCAGACCTGGTTGAGGTCGCGGAAGCGGAGGAGGAGCACGCTGGCGGCCAGCGAGAAGCCGATCACGATCAGCAGCAGGCAGGCGACGTAGCCGAAGAAGAGCACCGCGTTGAGCAGCGAGGGGGCCCGGCCCTGGACGGCCAGGGCTGCGAGCAGCGTGCAGGCGACCACCGTCAGGGTCACCAGCGCGTTCGACGGTGCGGTCACGACGACGATCCAGCGCGGCAGGCGGCTCTTTGCGATCAGGTATCCCTTGGTCTGCAGCGAGAGCAGGCCCACCTTCGTGCCCTCCGCGAAGAACTCCCACAGGAAGAGCCCGATCAGCAGGTTCAGGCCGTAGTTGCGGTCCTCGGCGAAGATGAACGAGAAGACGGCCATCAGCGTGAGGAACATCATCATCGGCTTGAAGAGCGCCCACAGGAAGCCCATGGCGGTCCCGTGATAGCGCACCTTGAAGTCGGTCCGGACCAGGGTCCACAGCAGGCCGGCCCAGTCGTGGCTCGGGCGCGGGGCGGGCT
Source organism: Vicinamibacteria bacterium (assembly GCA_023701125.1). Classification (GTDB taxonomy): domain Bacteria; phylum Acidobacteriota; class Vicinamibacteria; order Fen-336; family Fen-336; genus WYBL01. Next base: position 7,280 of record JAMPXO010000034.1, read on the forward strand.
CCCGCGGGGCTGCGAAATTCGCTGAGCTCACGTTTCGGAAGTCTAGCCCAGCGGTCGCGTGCGACGCAGGAGCAGTCCCTGGTTGTGGATCTCCACCCCGCCCCAGCGCCAGGTCTCGAGCTGGCCGGCGTCGAGCCGGGTCTGGAAGCGCTCGACGATCTCGTGCTCGCGCCGGCAGGCCTGGAGCAGCGGGCCTTCCGCGAGCAGCCACATGGGGTAGCTCGCTGTGCCGATCGACGGCGGCACCTGCTCGACCAGCAGCCGCGACCGGTCCGGAGACAGCGGCATGCGGTCGAGGAAGACGAACGGCGCGCCGAGGGCGAGCAGCCCGTCGAGCGCGGCCCAGGGGTGTTCGAGGTACTGCAGGACGCTGGAGGCGATCACGAGTGCCGGGCGGCCCCCGCGCGTGGCCTCGTCGAGGCGGGAGAAGAACCGCAGGTCCGGGCGCTGGAACTCGCGCGCACCGGCCGCCGCGTAGCTGGGCTGCTCCACGACCTGCCACGTCGCGGCGGGCAGGTTCGCCAGCGCCGCGCGGTGCTGCCAGTACGCGCTTCCCAGGGCGCCGCCGAAGTCGAGCACCAGCGCCGGGCCAGGAGCCGTCACGAGCGCAGCTCGCAGCGCGCGCAGCAGCGGCGGGTTCGACCACGGCTGACGGAAAGCCACCCCGTCCCGCTCGAAGGCCGCAGCGCCCCGGGCCACCTCGCGGGTGGCCGCGATCACCCGCTCGAGGATGTCCGGCGCGTCGTATCCGGCCGAGGCTGCGCGCGCGTCCGGCCAGGAGTCGAACTCGCCCCTCAGCCACAGCCAGTCGCTCACGTCGTCGACGCTAGCCGGGCAGGGCAGCGCACGCAAGGCGACGCAGTTCCGCCCGCTTCGGCCACAATTGCGGGGTGAGCGGGACGCCCGTCGCACTGTTCGTCTACAACCGCCTCGACACGACGACGAGGGTCTTCGCGCGGATCGCCGCGGCGCGGCCGCCTGTCCTGCTCGTCGTCGCCGACGGCCCGCGAGCCGATCGGCCAGGAGATGCGGAGCGCTGCGCCGAGGTGCGCTCGCTGGTGACCCGGCCCGACTGGCCCTGCGAGGTTCGGACCTGCTTCTCGGAGGTCAACCTCGGGCTCGGCAGGCGCTTCTCTTCCGGGCTCTGCTGGGCGTTCGACGAGGTCGAGGAGGCGGTGATCCTCGAGGACGACTGCCTCCCGGACCCGACCTTCTTCGGCTACTGCGACCAGTTGCTCGAGCGGTTCCGTGGCGATCCGCAAGTGATGATGATCTCCGGGGACAACTACCAGTTCGGGACCAGCCGGGGCGAGCACAGCTACTTCTTCTCGCACGGGGTGGGCACCTACGGCTGGGCCACGTGGAGGCGGGCGTTCTGCCACTACGACTTCGCGATGCGCGATTGGCCGCGCGAGCGCGAGCGCGGCTGGCTCCGCGAGATCTGGCCCGTGCCCGAACTCGAGCGCTACTGGCAGGCCCGCTTCGACGAGACGCACCGTGGCGAGATCGACACCTGGGACTACCAGTGGGCCTTCGCGATGTGGCGCCACCGCGGCCTGCAAGTCGTGCCGGACCGCAACCTGATTTCGTACATCGGTTGCCTGCCTGACGCCGTGCACACCACCGACCCACGCGCGGCCTACTGCGGCCTGCCGACGGAGCCGATGCCGGCGGCGCTGCACCATCCGCGCGCCCGCGCGCGCAGCCTCGGGGCGGATCTCTACGAGTTCCACCGCATCTTCGAGAACCTCCCCCACGAGGTGGCGCGAGAGCTGGAGCGGGCCGCGCTCGCGCGACTCGGTTCGTGACGCCGGATCGCGGCCGCGGCGGGGCGCTGCTCCCGGTGCTGGCCGCCTTCGCCCTGGCCGTGGTGGCGGTGGGCCCGGGGCGGGAGACGGCCGTCGACGACGACTGGGCGTACGCGCTGACCGTGCGGGCGCTGCTGGAGACGGGCACCTACGCTCCCCACGACTGGGTCGCGGCCAATCCCGTCTTCCACGTCGTCTGGGGCGGGCTCGGCTCGCTGCTCCTCGGGCCGTCGATGGGAGCGCTGCGGGCCTCGACCCTGCTGCTGGCGCTGGCGGGCCTCGTCGCCTTCGACCGCCTGGCTCGCGACCACGGCTTGCGCAGTGACGAGGCCGCGCTGCTGACCGCGTCGCTGCTGGCCGGCCCACTGTTCCTGCGGCTCGCCTTCTCGTTCATGACCGACGTGCCCTACCTGGCGCTGTGCCTGCTGGCACTGCTGGCGTGGAGCCGCGCCCTCGGGCAGGGCAGCGTGACCTTCGCGTTCGCGGGCTCGCTGTGCGCGGCCGCGGCCATCCTGACCCGGCAGTTCGGCGTCGTCCTGATCGTCGCTTTCGTGGTGGCCACGCTGCTGCGGGCCCGCCCGCTGGGGGCGCGCCTGGCGTCGGCCCTGGTCGCGTGCGCCACGGCGCTCCCGGCCCTCGCGGCGCTCTGGCAGCGCGGCTTCGTCGGGTCCGGCCGCCCGCGCTCGCTGCATTGGTTGCTGAACGACCAGGTGAAGTACCTGTCCGACCCGGCCCTCGCCTGGGAGTGGCTGTGGAGGCCCGCCGTGGCCTTCGTGTATCTCGGGGCGATGGCGGCGCCGGTGCTCGTCGCCGCCGTCGTGGGCAGGCTGCCCTCCGAGGCCATCGGACCGGGTGCGAGGCGCCGCTTCGCCGTGGCCCTGGGGGCGCTCCTGGCCGCGCTCGCGCTCGGTTGGCAGGGGCTCGGCCGGCCGCTGCTCCTGCCGCTCCTGCCCTTCAGCCTCGACGTGCTGCACGGCTGGCCCCGGTGGCTGCTCGTGCTGCTCACCGGGCAGGCGTTGCTGGCGGGCGCCGCGCTCGTGGTGATCCTCGCCGGGCACCTCGCACGAAATGGCTGGCGGCTGGGGGAAGCGGAGACGCTCGTGATGCTGTTCTCCGGCCTGACCCTCGTCAGCACCGTGCTCTTCGTCCAGTACTGGGACCGCTACCTGCTGCCGCTGGTCCCGGCGGCCCTGCTGATCGCCGGCCGCGCGCTCGCGGGTCAGGCGTCACGCAGGGCGCTGGCCGCGGGCTTCGCGGTCACCGCCCTCGCCGGCGTCGCCGGTGTCGCCTGGGTCCGGGCGGAGCTGGTGCGCGGCGAGGCGATCTGGACGGCGAGCGAACGGGTCGTCTCTGCCGGCGTCGCCCGCGAGGCAGTGTTGTCCTCGTGGGAATGGGGCAACTACAACGGGTTCTTCGATCGTTTCGTCGCGCAGCGGCGGCCGCTGCCCGCCACGTCGCTGGTGCGGCTTCAGGACGAGGTCGTCGCGTCCTGGCACGAGGTCTACCCGGCGCGGGCCGCGGCGATGGTCGGGAACTACCCGGCGCACCCCGCCGATCCCGACTGGGTCGTGGCGTCGCGGGTGCCGATCCGCGACGAGTTCCTGCGCGAGCAGACGATCTACGTGCTGCTCCGCAGAAAACCCGTGCCGTGAGGCCACCGCGGATGTCAGGCGCCGCGCTGGACGGGGCGGCCGATCGGAGCTCCCGCGGCGAGCAGTTCGCGCAGGTAGGGCTGGTAGACGTGCCACAGCAGGGCCGGGGACAGCGGTGTCTCGTACTCGGCGAGGCCCGAGCGGAAGGCGAACGGGCGCAGGTCGCGCAGGCCGTGGAAGTGGTAGTAGACGAGCGGCGCGCCATCGACCGTCAGCCGCCCGTCCTGCAGACGCAGCTCGCGCTCCGCGGCGTTCCAGGGGGCGAGGCCCGCGCCCGGGTGGCGCAGGACGACGGTGCCGGGGAAGAGCTGCGGCCACTCGTCGAGGTACTTCTGATCGGCGAAGCGGTCGCCGTCGATCCGGTCGTGGCACCACTCGAGGCACTGCTCGCGCCAGCGCAGGAGACAGCGCTGCGCCTCGGGCTGGCGGGTGAACGTCAGCCAGCCGACGTTGAAGCGGCCCCACGCGGCCAGGTCGGCGAGGCGCTCGGGGAAGCGGTGCTCGACGATCGCGAGGGGCCCGGGGCCGAGTTCCTCGAACAGCGGCTCGGGGCTCGCGAAGAAGTAGAGGTCCGCGTCGAGGTACGTGAGCGTCGAGATCGAGGCCTCGCGCTCCAGCACGTGGGCGAGCAGCACGGGCGTCAGCGTGAAGTAGTACGCGGCCGTCGAGCGGTCGTGCTTCGCGGCCAGCAGCTCCGGTCGCTCGCGCTCCAGGTCGCGCAGGCGCAGCGCCGTGACGTCGGGCTCGGGGCAGACGCCGGCGAAGGCCGCGTCGTCGAGGCACAGCGCGTGAAGGCGGAACGGACGTGCGTGCCGGCGCAGCGAGGCGAGCAGCGCCTGTGCGCGCGGCAGGTAGTGGCCGTCGAAGTACGTGCAGTACTCGCGGACGGGAGCGCTCACGACCGCACCCCCCGCGCCGCCAGCCACTCCGCGATCCGCCGCCGGCCGGCCGCGACCTCGTCGGCCAGCTTCGCCTCCGCCGCGCGGTCGATCTCGTAGCGCTCGTCGCCGCCCTCGTTGACCGTCACATGCTCCGGGCACATGAAGACGTGGGCGGGGGCGTAGATCTCCGTGATCCAGTCGTCGCTGTACCAGTTGCGGAAGGCCTCGGGGAACAGCGTGCCGAAGATCTCGCCGTGGACGCGCGACACGAAGGCCTGGGTGAGGATGCGGGTGGTGACGGCCTCGACGGGGCCGGCGACGCCGAGCCCCGGGTGGACCGGGTTGGCGTCGAGCGCCGAGGGGAGGCGCCGTGCCCAGCCGGGGGTGAGCAGCGCGACGTCGTCCCCGAGCTGGAAGAAGTCGTCGGCGCCTTCGTCCCACGCGATCCGGAACAGGGCATTCCACGCCCGGCACGGGGCATGTTCCGCGCCGCTCAGCACGTGCAGCGAGGCCCGCGCGGGGCGGCCGTGGAGGGCCGCGTCGAGCGCCGCCTGGAGCGCCGCGCGGCGCTCCGGGTCGCCGTAGAAGAGGTCGCTGTCGTCGATCCCCACCAGCAGGCGATAGCGGATGTCGCCCTGCCAGCTGGCGCTGGCCAGGAAGGCGGGCAGGAAGTGGCGCAGGAGATCGGTGTCGTCGATCGTGCGCAGCGCGCGGCCGCGACTGGTGACCGGGACGAGCAGCGCGATCGTGCGCTGCGGCCCGGTGTGCGCACCGCCGCGCCGCGCGTCGAGCGCGGCCCGCACGGGCGCGGTCCAGCGCCAGATCCGCGAGCCCTCGATCGCGCGGAGCTGGTGGCGGGTGACCTCCAACTGGGCGCGGAGCCGGTTCCGCTCGCGGAGCGCGTCGCGTACCGCCCGCTCCAGCTTCTCGCGCTCCGACGGCTCCATTGCCCTCCGAAAAGCCGGCTCCTGTATCCTGCGGCTCCGGGGCGTCCGCGCGCTCGGGCCGTGAATCGAGGCGCTGGACGCGAGCCTCGAGGACCTGGAGTGAGGTTATGGGGCGAGTTCGCGGCAGGTCAAGCCGCAGGACGGCGAGCGAGGCGCGAATCGCGTGAGCGACGTCACGTCCCCCGCGCCCACGACCGACGCGAGCCCGCTCGTCTCGGTCGTGGTGCGCACGCTGGGCCGGGCTTCGCTCCAGGTGGCCGCCGACTCGGTCGCAGCCCAGTCCTGGCCGGCGATCGAGCTGGTCGTCGTCGATGCGGCGGGGCAGGGACTGCAGGCCCCGGACTGCGGCCGCTTCCCGGTGCGGGTGTGCGGCGCGGGCGGCCGCCTCGCCCGGGCCGCCGCCGCGAACGCGGGCCTGCGCGCCGCTCAGGGCCGCTTCGTGATCCTGCTCGACGACGACGACTGGCTCTACCCCGGCCACGTCGCCAAGCTGGCGGCCGCGCTCGCGGACGAGCGCGTCGGCCGCGCGGCCTACTCCGGCGTCGAGGCGATCGGGCTCGACGTGGACGGCACCCGCGCGCGGCAGGTGTGGGACGACCCGTTCGACCCGCTGCGGCTGCTGTACGAGAACTTCATCCCGATCCACGCGATGGCCTTCGCGCGCTCCCTCGTCGACGAAGGCTGCCAGTTCGACGAGACGCTGGACGTGCTCGAGGACTGGGACTTCTGGCTGCAGGTGGCCGCGCGCACCGCGCTGCGCCACCTGCCGGGCATCACCGCGGCCTATCGCACGCCGGGCGCCAGCGGCGTCCACGACCCGAACTCGAAAGCAGCGCGCAGGGCCGCCGAGACGATCGTGAACCGCTGGGCCGGGCGTTGTCCCGCGGTGCAGGTCGCGCGCCTGCTCGGCGAACTGCACCATCGCGAGCTGCACGCGTTTCGCGACCTGCGCAGTCAGCTGGCCGGCACCGAAGAGGCGTGGCGACTCGAGCGCGAGGACCGACGCGTGCGCGAGGTGGAGTTCGAGGGCGAACGTGCGGGCTGGCGCACGGACCGGCGGCTGCTGGAGGGCGAGCGCGACGGCTGGCACCGCCAGGCCGTCGAGCAGCAGGCGGGGCGCGAGGCCGCGGAGCGCCACGCCCGGGCGCTCGAGGCGCGCATCGCGGAGCTGCTCGGCTCGATCAGCTGGCGGCTGACCGCGCCCCTGCGCTGGCTGCACGGCCGAGTGGCCGGGGTGGGTGGGGCCCGCCGCCGCAGCTGAACGCTAGCGTTCGAGTCGCTCGGGGGCGAGACCGATCGCCTGGCGGTACTTGACCTCCATCTCCGCCGCGCACTCCTCGATCGATTTGACCGCCGGCGCTGACGCGGCCAGCGTGTGCGCGAGGTCGGGCTCGTCGAGCAGGCGGCGCAGGACCCGGGCCAGGTCCGCCGCGTCGCCGGCCCGGAAGCGCAGGCCGCCGCGGCCGTCCGCGACCAGCTCGCGCATGCCGCCGAGGTCGGAGACGACCACCGGGCGGCGGGCGAGGAAGGCCTCGTGGATCGTGAGTGGCGAGTTCTCGTACCAGAGCGAAGGCACGACCAGCACGTCGAGGTCGCCGAGCACCGCCGCGATCTGCTCGGGCGCGAAGGCGCCGTGCAGTCGCACCGACGGGGCCAGCGCCCGCACCCGGGCGACGATCTCCTTCGCCTCCGGCGTGCGCTCGTGGTCGCCGTGGACGTGCAGTTCCACGCGCGCGTCGGCCACCGCCGCGCAGGCGGCGGCCAGCACCTCGAGCCCCTTGTGCTCGATCAACGAGCCGACGAAGCCGACCCGCAGCGGTGACGTGGCCGAGCGCCGGGGGAGCGGCGCCACCCCCGCGGCCCAGTCGCGCGCGAAACCGTAGTCGCTGACGACGAGGCGCCCCGGGTCGAGGCCGGCCTCCGCGGCCCTGTCGCGCAGGAAGCGCGACGGCGCGATCAGGAAGCTCGCGGCGTCGAGGCCCGCGCCCATCACCGCCGGGCGCAGCGCGAGGTGGGCGACGAGATCGGTGCGGGCCCCGCCGGCGCGCCGGCCCACGAACGGCGCGGCCCACGACGCGAGGGCCGAGCGCGTGAGCGGCGCGAGCGCCTGCAGGGCCGGCACCAGCTCGGGCCGCGCCGAGACACAGGCCGCGCAGGCCAGTGCCCCGGGCGGCGCGCCCGCGCACGGCGTCCGCGGATCGCGCAGCAACTGGACCTTCGGGCACCGGAACCAGTAGTCGGCGAGGGTGACGAGCGACGGCACGCCGTGCTCGCGGGCGATCTGCGGCAGCCGCGCGGAGAGGTGGATCAGGTGCTGGAAGTGGACGACGTCGGGCCGCACCCGCGCGAGCACGTCGCGGAACGCCGCCTCGGCCTCGGGCACCGCGTAACCCTCGCCGACGTGCTGCAGCCGCAGGTGGTTGGCGAAGCGGAACACGCGCAGGTCCGCCTGACGCGTCTCGTCGAGCGTGCGGTCCGCCAGCGCCGGGTCCGCCGTGCGGTGCAGGATGCTGACGTCGTGGCCGCGCTCCGAGAGTGCCTCCGCCAGCGCCGCGCTGAACACCTCGGTGCCGGCGACGGCCTCGGGTGGGAAGGAGTGGGCGACGATCAGCACGCGCAGCGTCGCGGCTGGCACCGGCCGCGGCGTCGGCCGTCGCTCGCGGGTGCGCCCGCCCTCGCGGAACCCGTCGAAGCCGTTCCAGTGGTAGCGCAGGAGGGCGGGCGCCGCCGCCGCTCGTCGCAGCGTCCCGTGCCCCGTGGCGGCGAGAGCCGCGAGGTCGTCGCGGGTGTGGCGCACGGCCAGGGTCAGCGCATCGCGACGGTTCGCGACGTTGACGCGGTCGAGGTAGGCGCGGTTGAACCAGGCGTCGATTCGCGCCCGCGCGCGCACCCCGGCGGGGTCGTACTCGTGCGAGTGATGGACCGCGGCAGCCGGCTCGAAGGCGATCGCGTGCCCGGCCTCCAGCGCGCCCCGCGCCCACAGCAGGTCTTCGCCGAAGGCGGTGCGCGCGAAGGGCAGCACGCGCCAGGCAGAGCGGCGCAGGCAGGAGGCGACGTCGTTGAAGTCCACGAAGAGCCGTCGCTCGTGCGGGGACATCGCGTCGTAGCGGGCGCGGTCGTCGATGCGGACGACGCGGCGAAGGGCGCGGAAGGCGAAGTCGCGCTCGGCCGCCCGCCGCGCCAGCGCGCTGGCCTCGGGGCGCGGCAACACCCGGCAGTACGCGCCCGCCACCGCGGAATCGTCGAAGCACGCCGCCAGCGCTCGCAGCCAGTCGCGGGAGGCGGGCCAGGCGTCCTGGACGAGGAACGCGATCAGGTCGCCCTCGGTCAGCAGCGCGCCGAGGTTGCGGGTGTCGCCGTGGTCGAAGTCGCGCGGGTCGATCACGCGCAGGCGCACGGGGAACCGCGCGGCGACCTCGCGGGTGCGGTCGGTCGAGTCGGAGTCGACCACCAGCACGTCGAACGGGAACGGCGCCTGCTGGGCGAACACCGCCTCGAGGCAGCGCCCGAGGGTGGCCTCCCCGTTGCGGGTGGGGATGACGACCGAGACCTTCACGCCGGAGCGGCGAAGGGCGCTGCTAGCATGGCGCTCACGAGCTGCGGCACCGGTCGATTAGACCACGGGGCCGCCGGCCGCCCTCCCGATGCGCATCGCCCTCGTCGTCCACGGCTTTCCCCCGGACTCGGTCGCGGGCGTCGAGGTCTGCGCCCTGCGCCACGGGCTCGCGCTGCAGGAGCTGGGGCACGACGTGAAGATCGTCGCGGCCGCCCGTGACCTGCGCGCCGCCACGGGCACGAGCCGGCGGCGCCGGCACCTCGGCCTCGACGTCGTCGAGATCGTCAACAACCACGACGCGGGCGGCGGCCTGGACGCGACGTGGTCGCAGCGGGAGGTCGAAGCGGCCGCGCTCGGCGCGTTACGCGCGTTCGCACCCGAGGTCGTCCACTTCCACCACCTGCTGGGTTTGTCCGCGGGGCTGCTGCCCGCCGCCCGCGAGCTGGGCGCCGTGACCGCGCTGACCCTGCACGACTACTGGTTGTCGTGCGGCCGCGACGGCCTGCGGCAGCGCGCCGACTTCACGGTCTGCGCGGTGGTGGAGCCGGCGATTTGCGCTCGCTGCCTCGCCGACAGCCCCTACCTCGCGCCACCCGTTCAGCGCGGGCTGCTCGCGACGGCCGCGGGGCTGGGACTGGGCGGCGCCGTGCAGGCCGCCCACCGCCGCTTCCCGCGACTCGGCGCCCGTGCGCTCGGGGCCCTGCGCGCGGCGTCGTCTCCGACGGTATCGGCAGCTGATGTCCTGCGCCGTGCGGCGGCGCTGCGTTCGGCCTTCGGAGCCGCCGACGTCGTCGTCGCCCCGAGTCGTTTCGCCGCGGCCCGGGCCGCCGAATCCGGCCTCGGCCGCGAGATCCACGTCGTCCCCAACGGCGTCACCGCTCACCCCCCGCGGTCCTTCCCGGTCCGCCCGCGCCGGCACTTCGGCTTCGTCGGCACGCTGGCGCCGCACAAGGGTGCGCACGTGCTGGTGGAGGCTTTCCGGGGCGTGGCCGAGCCGGGAGCGCGCCTGACGCTGTGGGGGAGCGGGCGCAGCGCGCCGGCCTACGCGGCCGAGCTCGCTCGCGTTGCGGCCGGCGATCCCCGCGTGAGCCTGGCCGGGGCGTTCGCCGTCGACGACGGCGAGCGGGCCTACGCATCGATGGACGTGCTGGTCGTGCCGTCCCTGTGGTGGGAGAACGCGCCGCTCGTGGTCCAGGAAGCGCTGGCGGCCGGGGTGCCCGTGATCGCCTCCGCGATCGGCGGCGTCCCCGAGTGGGTGCGGGAGCCGTGGGGCCGGCTGGTCCCGCCCGGAGACGCAGCGGCCCTGCGCGCCGCCCTGGTCGAGGCCGTCTCGGGCCGCAGCTTCGCGGAGCCGCTGCCGCCTGTCGACCTCTGGACCCCGACCCGCGCCGCGGCCCACCTGCTGCGGCTCTACGAGGCCGCGGCCGCGACGTAAACTGCGTGCAGATGTCCCCTGCAGCCGTCAGCGTCGTCGTGCCCGTGAAGGATGGCGCGGCGCATCTGCCCGCGCTGCTGGCCGCGCTGCGGGAGCAGCAGGTGACGGGCGGCTTCGAGCTGGTGGCGCTGGACAGCGGCTCGCGGGACGGCTCGCGGGAGTTGCTGGCGGCACCCCAGGACTTCGCGCTGACGCGGATCGACGTGGGGCCCGCGGAGTTCGACCACGGCGCGACGCGCAACCGCGGCGCGCGCGAAGCGCAGGGCGCCTTCCTGGTCTTCCTGTCGCAGGACGCGCTGCCGGTCGGGCCCCGTTTCCTGGAGGCGCTCGTGGAGCCGTTGCGCCAGGACCCGCGGCTGGCCGGCGTCAGCGCGCGGCAACGCCCACGACCCGATGCGGACGCGATCACCCGCGAGCGGCTGGCGCGAGGTGGCCTCGCCGAGACGCGCGCGCGCCGGGTGTTCGCCACCGCAGCCGAACTCGACGCGATGCCCGCCCTGGAGCGACTGCGCGCCTGCACGTTCGACAACGTCGCGGCGGCCGTGCGCCGCGACGTGTGGCTCGCCCATCCGTTCCCGGCCTCGCGCTTCGGCGAGGACGTGGAGTGGGCCGACCGCGTCCTGCGCGCGGGCTTCGGTCTCGCCGTCGCACCGGCGGCCGAGGTCGTTCACTCCCACGAGCGCAGCGTGAGCGTGCTGTTCCGGCGTCGCTACCTGGAGCACCGCGCGCTGATGCGGGTGTTCGGCCTGGCCGTCGTGCCGAGCGTGAGCGGCCTGCTGCGGGCGGCCGTCGGCGGCGCCCTCCACGACCTGACGGTCGCCTGGCGCGCGCGTGAACCCGGCCGCGCGCTGGTCCGCGCGCCGTGGCAGGCGATCGCCGAAGCCTGCGGCGAGTACCGCGGCGCGCGCGACGAGCGCCGGGGCCGGCCGTACCCGCGCTGGGCATGAGGCTGCTGCTCGTCCACCAGGGCTGGCCGGACGCGACGCCGGGCGGCTCCGAGTTGCACGTGGCAGAGCTCGCCGTGGGCCTCGCGGCACGCGGCCACGAGGTCGCGGTGCTGGCCCGCGAAGGGGACCCGACGCTGCCGGACGGCGCATTGTGCGAGGCCGCGGCGAGCCCCGGCGTGCGCCTGTGGAGGTTGAACAACACGGGCCGCCACGCGCGCGACCTGGGCACCTTCGACCTGGTGGCGAGCCACGCGCTGCGTCAGGTGATCGCGACCTGGCGCCCTGACCTCGTCCACGCCCATCACGTCGCGGGCTTCGGCTCGGCGGCGCTGCAGTCCGTGCGCGCGGGCGGGTGTCCACTCGTGCTCACGCTGCACGACCACTGGCCGTCGTGCCTGCTCGGCCAGTTGATCGATCGCGACCTGCGCCCCTGTCCGGGGCCCGCGCCGGCGCGATGCGCCACCTGCCTCGTCGAGTCGCGGGTGCGGGGGGCCGTGCGCGTGATCGCGCCGGCCGCGATGGCTGCGGTGCCGGCACTGCGGCGCCCGTTCGAGCGCCGGCAGGCGGCGATCGGTGACCTGCTGCGGGCGGCCGACGGGCTGATCGCGCCCTCGGAGTACTTCGCCCGGCGGCTGGTGGCACTCGGCTGGCCACAGCCGCGGGTCGTGGCCCCGGGGCTGCCGCTGCGGACCCCGGTGCCGCGGGTTCCACGCGATCCCGCCGCGCCGTTGCGGATCGGGTTCGTCGGCTCGCTGATTCCCTCCAAGGGCGTGCACGTGCTCGTCGACGCCGTAGCCGGGTTGGGGCCCGCCTACGCGCTGGAGCTGCACGGGCCCGCGCCGCTCTACCACGGCGATGCCGACTACGCGGCACGGTTGCGCGAAGGGCTCGGTGCCCGCGCGGCGGCCCTGCGCGGGCCGTTCCCCGCGGCCGAGCTGGCGAGCCGGCTCGCGGCGCTCGACGTGCTCGTCGTGCCTTCGCTGTGGGAGGAGAACGCGCCGCGGGTCGTCGACGAGGCGTTCGTCGGCGGCGTGGTGCCGGTGGTCAGCGGCCACGGGCGACTGGCCGAGGCGGTGCGGGACGGGATCGACGGTCTCCACTTCACGGCAGGTGACGCGGGGGCGCTGCGAGCGGCGCTCCTCCGCCTGCGCGAGGAGCCCGACCTGCTGCCCCGGCTGGCCGCAGCAGCCCCACGTCCGCCGACTCTGGACGCCATGCTCGACGGCCACGAGAGCGTCTACCGCGACGCGGCCGAGCGCTTCCGGTCGGGGATCGGACGGGTGGGCGTCGTCGTGCTGGACCGCGGGGCCCCGGAGCGGACGGCGCGGACCGCGGCCTCGGCGCTGGACGCCGGCGTCGGGCCGCAGGTGCTCGTGGTGCACAACGGCCCGGGCCTCGAGGGTCCGCTGCCCGAGGGCGTGGCGCGCCTGCGCCTGCCGGCCAATGGCGGTTACGCGGCCGGCATGAACGCCGGGATCGTGGCGCTCCGTGAAGGCGGTTGCGACCGCGTGCTGCTGCTCAACAACGACGCGCGGCTGGAGCGGGGCGCGTTGAGGGCGCTGGCCGAGGCGGTGGGCGTGGCAGGCGTCGCTGCCGCCTCCCCGGTGGTGTTCCGCGCGGGCGACGGCCGTGTCGAGTCGGCGGGCCTGTCGCTCGGTCCCGCTCTGCTGCGCCCGCGCCTGCGCGGCCACGGCGCTCGCGTCGCGCCCGCCGCGGGCGGCGAGGTCGAGGCGCTGTCGGGCGTTGCGTTGATGTTGTCGCTGCCCGCTCTGGCGCAGGTCGGGCCGCTGCGCGAGGACTACTTCCACGGCTTCGAGGACGTCGACCTCTCGCTGCGGCTGCGACGGGCCGGCCTGCGGCTTCTCGTGGTGGCGGCGGCCCGCTGCCACCACGAGGGGGCGGCGACGCTGGGGACGGCGTCGCCGTTGCGGATCTACTATGCAGCGCGCAACCACGTGCGGGCGGCCGAGGTGCTGTGGCCACAGACCGCGCCCTGGCACAGCCTGCGCCGGGCAGCGCTGCTGGGGCTGGCGATGGCCCATGCGGTGGTGCAGCGGGACGTCGCCCGCGGCGCGGCGCTGGCGGCGGCCGTGCGGGGCGCTCGCGACGGCTGGAGGGGAGTGACGGGAGAAGCGTGCGGACCCTGATCGTGATCCCGTGTCGGGACGAGGCGCGCAACCTGCCGGACGTGGTGGGGGAGTTGCGGTCCGTGCGGCCAGAGGACGACATCGCCGTCGTCGACGACGCCTCGCGCGATGGCAGCGCGGAGGTGGCCGCGCGCCTCGGCTGCGACGTCGTGCGGCTGCCGCTGCACCTCGGCTACGGCGCGGCGGTGCAGGCCGGGATCAAGCTCGGGCAGCGAGGGGGGTACGACGTGGTCGTCACCTTCGACGGCGACGGCCAGCACGACCCGGCCGACGTGGCGCCGCTGGTGGCCGCCGTCGCCGGCGGCGCGGACCTCGCCCTCGGCTCGCGTTTCCAGGCCCCGGGCGCGTACCAGGGCGGCCCGCTGCGGATCGCCGGCCGGCGGCTCTTCGCGGCCCTGTGCGGGGCGCTGACGGGCCTCGCCCTCGACGATCCGACCTCGGGCCTGAAGGCGCTCGGGCCCCGGGCCCAGGCGCTGTTCGCCTCCAGTCGTTTTCCCGACCGCTTCCCCGACGCCGACGCCCTCGTCGTCGCCCATCGCGCCGGGCTGCTGCTGACCCAGCGCCCGGCCCGCATGCGCGCCTCGCGCAACGTCCACTCCATGCACGACGGCCTGCGTCCGTTCGCCTACGCCGCCAACATGGTGCTCTCGCTGCTGGTGGCGGCGCTCGGCCGCGCCCGCGACCTGCGCGAGTAGCGGGAGAATCGGCCATGCCGCTGCGCCAGCAGGTCGTGTTCCTGGCCCTGACCGGGCTGTTGCTGCTCGTGATCCTGGAACTCGTGCGGCGCCGACGGCTGCGCGTCGAGTACTCCTGGGTCTGGCTCGCCTCCGGCGCCAGCATCGTGCTGCTGATCCTGCGCTACGACCTGTTGCTCGCCCTGACGGAGACGGTCGGCGCCGTGGTGCCGACGTCGACCCTGTTCTTCCTCTGCATCCTGTTCCTGGCGGCGTTGTGTCTCGACTTCTCGGTGCGGCTGACGACGCTGACCCGGCAGGTCAAGGACCTGGCCCAGGAACTGGCGCTGCTGCGCCACTCGCGTGGCGAGCCAGCCCCGCCGACGGCGTTGCGAGCAGGTGAGCGGGAACACGAGCGCGGGGACGACCGCTTCCGGTAAACTCCCGTCTTCGGAGAAGCACGGCCGGTGGCCGGCCCGGGGCCAGGGAAGCCAGGAAGGGGCTGATGAGCGAAGTCCGCACCGTGGCGCTGAACCTCACGAGCCGTGAGCTGGTGTTCCTGCAGAAGGTGACGCGGCAGGAGTACCACTTCATCACGGACGAGGAGCAGAGCGCACGGCTCAAGCTCAAGGACAAGCTGATCGAGTCCGCCTACGACCAGGGCGAGAGCCGGGTGCTGCTGAGCCTGACTCGCGACGAGCTGCTGTTCCTGATCAAGGTGGCGCGCGAGAACTACTCCTTCATCGTCCGCACCGAGAAGGAGGCGCGGCTGGCGCTGGCGGCCAAGCTGCACAAGACGGCCGAGGCGGTGTTCGGCGTCGGCCAGCGCGAGGAGTAGCGGCCGCCACCGACCGCATTGCCGCCGACCGTGGTTTCGCGCGCCCTCATCGTCGGCACCGCCGGCCACATCGACCACGGCAAGAGCACGCTCGTCCGCGCGCTGACCGGGATCGACCCCGACCGCCTCAAGGAGGAGAAGGAGCGCGGGATCACGATCGACCTCGGCTTCGCGCACTGCGCGCTGCCCTCGGGCCAGGTCGCCTCCTTCGTCGACGTGCCTGGCCACGAGCGTTTCGTGCGCCACATGCTGGCGGGCGCCCACGGCATCGACGCGGTGATGCTCGTGGTGGCGGCGGACGAGTCGGTGATGCCGCAGACCCGCGAGCACTTCGAGATCTGCCGGCTGCTCGGCGTCGAGCAGGGGCTGGTCGCGCTGACCCGCTGCGATCTCGCGGACGACGAGCTTCAGGAACTGGCCGAGGCCGAGGTGCGCGACCTGGTGCGCGGCTCGTTCCTCGACGGGGCGCCGCTGCTGCGGGTCTCCGCCCGCACGGGCGCGGGGCTCGACGACCTGCGCCGCGCGCTCGACGTGCTGGCCGCGCGGCCCCGCCCGCGGCCCGAGGACGCGCTGTTGCGGTTGCCGATCGACCGCGTCTTCACGCTGCACGGCTTCGGCACCGTGGTCACCGGCACGCTGGTCGCGGGCCGGCTGGCGCTGGGCGACGAGGTCGAGGTGCTGCCCAGTGGACGCCGCGCGCGGGTGCGCGGGCTGCAGGTCCACGGCCGCTCGCAGGACGAGGTCGGGGCCGGCAACCGGGCCGCCGTCAACCTGGCGGGGCTGGACGTGGCCGACCTCGCCCGCGGCGAGGTCGTCTGCCACCCGGGGCAACTGCGCGCGACGTCGATCCTCGACGTACGGCTCGACCTGCTGCCGGGCGCGCGCGAGCTGACCGATCGCACCCGGGTCCGGGTCCACGCCGCCAGCGCCGAGGTGCTGGCGCGCGTCCGCCTGCCCGGCGGCCCGCTGGCCCCGGGCCAGGGCATCGATGCGCAACTGCGGCTGGAGGCGCCGGTGCTGGCGGTGCGCGGAGACCGGCTCGTGGTGCGCTCCTATTCGCCGGCCGAGACGATCGGCGGCGCTCGCGTGCTGGACCCGGCGCCCGCCCGCCGCCGTCCCGGCTCGGCGCCGCCCGCGGGGGCCGAGGCCGCGGCCGTGATCGCGGCGCTGGTGGGGGCCGGCGCGCGCGCGGGGGTCGACCTGCGAGACCTGGCGGCCCGCCTCGGGCTCGCCCCGGAGGTGCTGCGACCGCGGCTCGCTGCGGCGGCGGTCGAGCTGGTGCCGGGCGAGAGCGGTGCCGAGACCGCGATCGCCCGCGCGGCACTCGCGGAACTCGCCACGGCCGCGGAGGCGGTGCTGCGCCGCTTCCACGCCGAGCAGCCGCTGCGAGCGGCGATGCCGCGCGAAGAACTGAGGGCGCGCGCGTTCGCGCGGGCGGCGGGCGGGGCCTTCGGCGTGGTGACGGACGACCTGCTGCGCCGCGGCGTCGTGCGCGCGGAGGCGGACGGGTTCGCGCTCGCGAGCCACGCCGTGCGCCTGGGCGGTGAAGACGCGGCGGTCGCGGAGGCGCTGCGGAGCCGGTCCGGGGCCGCGGGCGTCGAGGGGTTCGAACCGGCCCAGGCGGGTGCGGGCCTCGGCCGTGACCCGCGGGTCGTCGAGCGGGTGTTGCGGGTGCTGGTGCAGGAGGGCGCTCTGGTGCGCGTGGGGGAGCGCCTGGTCGACGTCGCCGCGCTGACCGGGCTGGCCGCGGGGCTGCGCGCGCGGGTGGCTCCCGGCGCCCGGGTGGACGTGGCGGAACTCAAGGCGATGACCGGCCTCTCGCGCAAGTTCGTGATCCCGCTGCTCGAGTGGCTGGACCGGGCGCGGGTCACTCGCCGCGCCGGGGCCGACCGCTACTTGATCGGGTGAGCTACACTCCCGCCGTGACGGATCGGCCCGAAGACTACACGGTCGGCATCCCGCGCCCGCCCTCGAACGTGCAGGGCGCGCCGCGCGGCCTCGTGCGCGTGCCGTTCGTGCGTCGCTGCAAGCTCACCTTCAAGGACGAGAGCAGCCGCGAGGCTTTCCTCGTCAACCTGAACGTGCTCGGGGCCTACATCGTCGACGAGACGCTGCCGACGCCCGGCGAACCGATGAGCTGCCGCTTCGGGCTGCCCGACAGCGAGCGGGTGCTGACGCTCTCGGGCGTGGTGGCCTGGGTCAACGCCCATCAGCAGCACCCGATCCACGGCCTGCCGCGCGGCTTCGGCCTGCGTTTCCAGAACATCCCGACCGACGACCTCAAGCTGCTCGAGGACGTGGTCGAGGACCAGGTCGCCCGCCGCGCCGGCCTCCCCGGCGGGGTTTAACGGGTTCCGACGCCGGGATGAACCCGGCGCCGGTCCCGCGGGGGCTACGTCGCGAACGGGCGCTCCTCCGCCCCCGCACCCCCGGGGCCGTTACAGCAGCGCGAGGACGGGGGTCTCCAGCAGGCGGCGCACTTCGGCCAGGAACTGTGCTGCCAGCGCGCCATCGATCACGCGGTGGTCCGAGCTCATCGTGAGCTTCATCCGGTGGCCGACCCGGATCTGGTCGTCCGCGCCCACCACCGGCTGCTTGCGCACCGCACCCACCGCCAGGATCGCGGAGTCGGGCGGGTTGATGATCGCGGTGAACTCGGTGACGTCGTACATGCCGAGGTTGGAGATCGTGAAGGTCGAGCCCATGTACTCCTCGGGCTTGAGCTTCTTGTCCTTGGCGCGGGTCGCGAGGTCCTTGATCTCGGCGCTGATCGTCGACAGCGGCTTGCGGTCGGCGTAGCGCACGACCGGCGTGATCAGGCCGTCCGGGATGGCCACCGCGACGCCGACGTGGACCTCGCCGTGGGTCACGATCTTGTCTCCGCCCCACGAGGCGTTGACGGTGGGGAAGGCCGCGAGGGCCCGCGCGCAGGCCTTCACGACCAGGTCGTTGTAGGAGAACTTGACGCCGGCCGCGCCCGCCTGCTCGCGCATCGCCACGGCGCGGTCCATGTCGACCTCGACGGTGACGTAGAAGTGCGGGGCGGAGAACGCGCTCTCCGACAGCCGCTTCGCGATCGTCTTCCGCATCTGCGAGAGCGGGAGCTCCTGGCCGGCGGTGACCGCAGGCACGGCCGGCGCTGCGGGCGAAGAAGCCGACGCCGGCTGCGCGCCTGCCGGGGCGGGCCATGCCGCCGGGGGCGCCGCGGCCGCGGGGGCCGCCGCATACGACTCGATGTCGCGCTTGATCACCCGACCGCCGGGGCCGCTGCCGGCGACCGCCCCGAGCGGGATGTTGCGGCCCGCCGCCATCGCCCGCGCGAGCGGGCTCGCCTTGACGCGGGCACCTTCGATCACTGGGGCAGGAGCCGCCACGACCGGCGCCGCAGCGGGAGCTGGCGTCGCAGCCGCAGCCGCAGCCGCAGCCGCAGCCGGAGCCGCAGCCGGAGCCGCGGCAGCGGCGACGGGAGCGGCGGGAGCCGGAGCGGGGGCCGCCGCCGCGGGCGCAGGCGCCGCCGACGCGATCAGCGGCGCGATGTCGTCGGCCGCGTCCGCGATCACGCCGATCAGCGAGCCGACCGGGGCCTTGCCGCCCGCCGGCACGAGAATCTTGCGCAGCGTGCCGTTGCCCATCGCCTCCATTTCCATGTTGGCCTTGTCCGTCTCGATCTCGGCCAGCACGTCGCCCTGCTTGACGACGTCGCCCTCCTTCCGGGTCCACTTGACGATGACGCCTTCCTCCATCGTCGGCGACAGCTTGGCGAGCACGACCTTGGTGATCATTCAGCGCTCCTGGCGGTACAGCGCCTGGTGGACGGCCTCGATCACGCGCTCTGGCTGCGGCACGTAGGCCTTCTCGAGCACCTTCGAATACGGCATCGGCACGTCCGGGGCGTTGATGCGGAGGACGGGGGAGTCGAGCGCGTCGAAGCACTCGCGCTGGACGCGGTCGGCGACCCACGCGCCGAAGCTGGCCACCGGCCAGGCCTCCTCGACGATCACGCAGCGCCCGGTCTTGCGCACGGAGTCGAAGACGAGGTCTTCGTCGAACGGGCGCAACGTGCGCGGGTCGATCACCTCGGCCTCGATCCCTTCCTTGGCGAGCGTCTCCGCGGCGGCCAGGGCGGTCACGCAGCAGCGGCTCCAGGCCACGATCGTCACGTCCTTGCCCTGGCGCTTGACCTCGCCCTGCCCGAGCGGGATGTGGTACTCCTCGTCGGGCACCTCGCCCTTGAGGTTGTAGAGCACCTCGTTCTCCATGAAGATCACCGGGTTGTCGTCGCGGATCGCGGCCTTCAGCAGGCCCTTCGCGTCCTTCGGGGTCGACGGCATCGCGACCACCAGGCCCGGCACGTGGGCGAACCACGCCTCGAACGCCTGCGAGTGCTGCGCCGCCACCTGGGCCGCGGCACCCGAGGGCCCGCGCAGCACCATCGGGCAGCGCATCTGGCCGCCCGACATGTAGCGGTACTTGGCCGCGTGGTTGACGATCATGTCCATCGCCAGGATCGCGAAGTTGAAGGTCATCATCTCGGCGATCGGCCGCAGGCCGATGAAGGCCGAGCCGACGGCGATGCCGGCGATCGCCTCCTCGGCGATCGGCGTGTCGCGCACCCGCCACTCGCCGAACTGGGCGAGCAGCCCCTGGGTGATCTTGTAGGCGCCCTGGTAGGCGCCGACCTCCTCGCCGAGCAGGAACACGTTCTGGTCGCGAGACATCTCCTCGCGCATCGCCTGGTTGAGCGCCTCGCGCATCGTCAGGATCGCCATGGCGCTACTTCCCTTCCTTCACGGCGTGGCGCCAGAACTCGTCCGGGACCTTGTCCTCGCGGATCGACGCCCGCCACGCGGGGTCCTTGTCCGCGGCCTTGAGGTGGATGTAGGGGGAGCGCACGTAGACGTCCTCGTAGAGCACCTCGTGGGTCGGCCACGGGCTCTCGTCCGCGAACTTGACACACTCGTCGACCACGGCGATCACTTCCTTGTCGACGGCCTCGAGCTCCGGCATCGTGAAGCGCTCCTGCTCCATCAGCCGCTTGCTCCACAGGAAGATGGGGTCGACCTGCATCATCTGCTCGACCTCTTCCTTGGTGCGGTACTTGCCGGGGTCGGACATCGAGTGGCCGCGGAAGCGATAGGTCTCGGCCTCGATCAGGGTCGGCCGCTTCTCCTTGCGGGCGCGGTCGATCGCCTCGCCCAGCACGTTGCGCACCGCCAGCAGGTCCATGCCGTTGACCTCGCGGCGCGGCATGCCGTAGGCCGAGCCGCGCTGGTAGAGGTCCTTGACCGAGGACGCGCGGTCGAGGCTCGTGCCCATGCCGTAGCGGTTGTTCTCGATGATGTAGACGACCGGCAGGTCCCACAGCGCGCTGACGTTGAGCGCCTCGTGGAACGCGCCCTCGTTGACGGCGCCGTCGCCGAAGAAGCACAGCGCCACCTGGTCGGTGCCGCGCAGGCGGATGCCGTAGCCCATGCCGGCCGCGATCGGCAGGTGGCCGCCGACGATGCCGTCGCCGCCGAAGTTGCCGCGCGGGACGTCGTAGAAGTGCATCGAGCCGCCCTTGCCGCGGCTGATCCCGGTCGCCTTGCCGCACAGCTCGGCCATCAGCGGCCGCGGGTCGGTGCCGCGGGCGATGGCGTAGCCGTGGTCGCGGTACGAGGTGATGAAGTAGTCGTCGTCGCGGAGCAGGCTCATGGCGCCGACGCCGACCGCCTCCTGGCCGATGTACAGGTGCAGGAAGCCGCCGATCTTGCCCTCGACGTAAATCTGGGCGCAGCGCTCCTCGAAGCGCCGAATCAGCAGCATCTGGCGGTAGAGCCGGAACGCCTCTTCTCGAGTCATCTGTCTCCTGAAGACAAGCTAGGGCCGCCCGGGAGCCGCTCCGGGAAGGCCGGTGAGAACGATGAGAGATGCCTTCTCCCTGCTTATAGCTGCCCGTGACCGCGGCGTCAACGAAACGGGCCGCTCAGGGCCGGGCGGAGCCGAGGCCGAAGGCGAAGTAGAGCCCGACCACGGTGACCATCAGGCCGAGCGCGGCGGCGCCCGCGATCGCGCCCGCGAACGCCAGGTCCATGCCGTCGTCGTTCGCGCGGGCCGCCAGTTCGGCGCCGACCCGCCGGCGTTCGGCCGCGGGCAGGAAGTGGACCCGCGTCTCCTCCCGCAGCAGGTAGGCCAGGGTGGCGACCGCGATCGGGGTCATGGCGCAGGTGGGCACGCCCGCTCCCGCGGCGACGATGCCCGTCGCCCGGGCCCACGGCGCGCGAGCGGCGAAACCGACGCCCAGCACGCCCGAGACGATCGAGACCAGGGCCGCGCCCAGCGCCGCCAGCACCGGCGGCACGGGGAAGGAGCGGGGCGTCAGCAGGGCGAGGGCGAAGGCCACGGCGAGTGCGACCAGGGCGTTCAGGAAAGCGGCCCCGGCCAGCGCGGTGACCGCCATCGGCCGTCGATCGAGCGGCGGCGTGGAAACGGTGAGGGGCGCCAGCACGGCCTGCGGCGCGGCTCCCGCCAGGCCGAGCGGGGCCGGGATCGCAGGCCGAACTGGCGCCTCGGGCCGGGGCATCGGCGGTCGCGCAGCGGCCACGGGCGCCGGTGGCGGGGCGGGCGGTTGCTGCGGCGCCACCGGCGGACGCGGGGGCACGGGGCGAGGCCGCGGCGGCTCGTTCCGCACTTCGGCTGGCGCCGCGGGGATGGCCGCCGCGGGCGCCAGCGGCGGTCGCGCGGGCGGCGGTGGCAGCGGCAGCGGGGTGCCCGCGAGGTCGGCGCTGGTCGGCAGCCGGGGCACGATCGGCCGCGGCTGCGGCTCGTCGCGCACGGCGTCGGAGGGCCGGGTGGCGAGTTCCGGATCGAGCGTCCCCGGCGGATGCGACGAGGTCGGCGACAGCTCGAGGTCGTCCGGCTCCATCACCACGGTGCGCTCGGTCGGCTCCTCCAGCACGGTCAGGAAGACCTCGCCGACCTGGATCACGTCGCCGCCGACGAGCGGCGTGCGGTCCACCCGCTTGCCGTTGACGAAGACGCCGTTGGCGCTGCCGCTGTCGCGGATCGAGAGCGCGCCCGGCTCGCCCTCCAGCACGGCGTGGCGACGGGAGCACTTGGGGTCGTTGAGCACGAGGTCGCACGACGGGTCGCGGCCCAGCGTCGCTATGGTCCCCGTGAGGTCGACGTCGTGCTCGGTGCCCGAGGCGTAGCGGACGTGGAAGCGCACCTGTTTCGAGGACCTCTCCTGGCTCCTAAAGGTCGATCAGTCTAGCAGTCTTGGGAGGCACCCACCTTGCATGGAACCCCCTCCGCGAAAGGTTTACCATTTCCCGGTCGTCGGCCTTATACCCCTTCCTGCGAGGCACCCCATGCTCACCATCGATCCGCAGCAGCGCGCCCTGAGGCTCGCCGAGGTCGAGGAGATCCTCTCGCGCGAGTCCGCGCCCGAGGACCGCGACCTCCTCGTCTCCTTCTCCCGGGCCTTCCTGGGCGAACTCCCCGACCGGCTGATGCTGGGCCTGACCCCGGCCGTGATCGCAACCCGCGTCGCCGACTACTTCCGCTTCTTCGGCAAGGAGATGCCGCCCTCCGGCCAGCTCTACAAGGGGCTGCCGGGCATCCACGTCGTCGCTCGCCAGGCGGAAGACTCGATGATGGACCGCACCCTGCACGGGCGCGTCCTGCCGCACGAGACGACGATCGTCGAGACCCACACGATCGACGCCCCGTTCATCTTCGAGAGCCTCAAGAACTACTTCCGCAAGTCCGGCATCCGGGTCTTCTCCGCGATCCACCCGATCCTGTCCGTGCGCCGCCAGTGGGAGCGCATCGTCGCCATCGGCGGGCCCAAGGACGAGGGGGCCAAGGAGTTGTTCTGCCACTTCCGGATCGAGCGCATCGATTCGAAGGAGCGGCTGCGGCGGATCGAGCACGAGATCCACTCGGTGCTCAAGTGCGTGTTCCTCGCCGTCGAGGACTTCAAGCAGATGCGCAAGGGCGTGCTCGACCTGGCGCCGCGCCTGAAGGGCCGCCACGGCGACGCGATGGTGCCCGCCGCGCAGGAGTTCCTGCGCTGGCTGATGGACGACAACTACATCCTGCTCGGCTCCGCCCACTACAAGATCGGGACGGATGGCTCCCCCGATCTCGTCCACGAGAGCGCGGCCGGCGTCTTCACCGACCCGGACCTGCTGCCGGTGGTGTTCCCGGGCCTGCTCGAGGAACTGGAGCCGCACCTGGTGCCGGCGGCCGACGACGAGCGGATCGTCGAGGTCGACTACTGCAACCATGCCCAGGCCATCTACCACCTGGAGCCGATCGACGACGTCGTGATCCGCGAGTGGAACGCCGACGGCACCCTGGCCGGCGCCACGCTGCTGCTCGGACGCCTCGCGATGGGCGCGTTCACCGAGAAGTCGGCCGACATCCCGCTGCTCAAGGGCAAGCACGACTGGCTGCTGGAGAGCTCGGGTGCCGCGCAGAACTCGTACGCGTACCGCGAGATCCGCGCCCTGTTCAACCGCTTCCCGAAACGCGAGCTGTTCTACTCGGACCGCGCGCTGCTGAAAGAGACGTTCGACCGCATCGTGCACATGGCGGGCGACGAGGACGTCGCGGTCCACGTCCGCCGCGCCCGCGGCTACGACGCCCTGGTCGTCGCCTTCGCCCGCTCCCGCTACTCGTTCCGGGTCGAGCGCGAGCTGAAGGGCGAGCTGGCCGCGCACTACGGCCCGATCTCGTTCGCGACCTCGGCCGACTGCGGCGCGGTCTCGGTGATGCTGTTCTACTTCGAGAGCAGCCAGCTGGAGCGGCCGCTCGACGAGTCCGACGTGCGCGGGCGGGTCGAATCCCACATCACGACCTGGGAAGACCAGGTCGCGTCCGAGCTGGTCAAGGCGTTCGGCGAGCGCGAGGGACGCCGGTTGCTCGCGCGCTACGTCACGGACGAGTCGCGCTCGGGCCTGTACCGCGAGGCGACGCCGCCGCCGCAGGTGCCGGAGGACCTCGCTCGCCTCGAGCAGCTCGAGAGCCAGCTCGAACTGCGGGTGTTGCCGCGCTCGGCAGAGACGGCGACCCTCAAGCTGTACTCGGTGCGGCCGCTGGGCCTGACCGAGACGCTGCGCACGCTGTCGAACCTCGGCCTGACCGCGACCGAGGAGATGCGCATTCCGCTCGAGCTGCCGGACGGCCGCAAGGCCTTCCTCTACCGCTTCGAGCTGGAGGCCTCGCCGCAGCGGATCGCGGCCATGGTGGCCGACGGCGAGCGCTTCGCCGCCGCCCTGCGCGCGCTGGACGAGCAGCGCGCGACCGACGACGCGATGAACAGCCTGGTGCTGGACGCCGGGCTCGGCTGGCGCGACGTCGAGGCGCTGCGCACCTACCGCAACCACCTGCTGCAGATCCGCTCGGCCTACAACGCCGAGACGGTCAGCGGCGTGCTGTCGCGCAACCCCGGCGCCTCGGCGGCGCTGTTCGCGCTGTTCGCGGCCCGCTTCGACCCGCGGCTCGTGGGCGACCGCGAGGCGGCGATGACCGAGGCGGCCGCGGGCGTGCGCAAGGCGCTCGAGGCCGTCAAGAGCCTGGCCGAGGACGAGGTGCTGCGCGCCCTGCTCAACCAGGTCCAGTGCACGCTGCGGACCAACTTCTACCAGCGGCCCGAGCGACCGGTGATCTCGATCAAGGTCGACTCGCGCAAGGTGGAGGGCATGGTCTCGCCGCGGCCGATGGTGGAGATCTACGTCCACTCGCGGCTGCTGGAGGGCATCCACCTGCGTGGTGGCAAGGTCGCCCGCGGCGGCCTGCGCTGGTCCGACCGCCACGACGACTTCCGCACCGAGATCCTGGGCCTGATGAAGACCCAGATGGTCAAGAACGCGATCATCGTCCCGGTCGGCTCCAAGGGCGGCTTCGTGCTGAAGGGCGACGTGCCCGCGCGGCCGGCGCTCGACGCGTACCTGATCGACCGCTACCGCGAGTTCATCTCCGGCCTGCTCGACGTGACGGACAACATCGTCAACGGCGCCGTGCTGCACCCGCCGGAGGTGATTCGCCACGACGGTGACGATCCGTACCTGGTGGTCGCGGCCGACAAGGGCACGGCCCACCTGTCCGACACCGCCAACAGCGTCTCCGCCCAGTACGGCTTCTGGCTCGGCGACGCGTTCGCCTCGGGCGGCAGCGCCGGCTACGACCACAAGAAGATGGGCATCACGGCCCGCGGCGCGTGGGAGTGCGTCAAGCACCTGTTCCACAACCTGGGCCAGGACATCCAGAAGGAGCCGTTCACGGCGGTCGGCATCGGTGACATGTCGGGCGACGTGTTCGGCAACGGCGTGCTGCTCTCGCCGGTGATGAAGCTGGTGGCGGCCTTCAACCACATGCACATCTTCATCGACCCCGAGCCGGACATCGCCAAGTCCTTCGCCGAGCGCCAGCGGATGTTCGATCTGCCGCGCTCGACCTGGAAGGACTACGACGCCTCGATCATCAGCGCGGGCGGCGGCATCTTCGACCGCGGGGCCAAGTCGATCCCGGTCTCGCCGCAGATGAAGAAGCTGCTCGACCTCGAGGGTGACACCGCCTCCGGCGAGGAGGTGATGAAGAAGATCCTGACCGCCAAGGTCGACCTGTTCTACAACGGCGGTATCGGCACCTACGTTCGGTCGAGCAACGAGACGGACGCCCAGGTCGGCGACCGCGCCAACGACCGCCTGCGCATCACCGGCAGCGACCTGCGCTGCCGGGTGGTGGGCGAAGGCGGCAACCTCGGCTTCACCCAGCGCGGCCGGCTCGAGTACTCGATCGCCGGCGGCAACATCAACACCGACGCCCTCGACAACTCCGGCGGCGTCGACACCTCCGACCACGAGGTCAACATCAAGATCCTGCTCGACCCGCTGGTCCGGCAGGGCGTGATCAAGGGCAAGGAGGAGCGCAACAAGGTCCTGGCCGAGATGACGAACGACGTCGGCGCCCTGGTGCTGGCGGACAACGCCAACCAGGCCCGCGCGATCACCCTCGACGGGCTGCGCAGCGCGCGCAGCTACGAGGACCACGTGGCGCGGATCGAGGAGATGCTGGCGGCGGGCGTGCTGAGCCGCAAGGACGACGCGATCCCGACCCGTGACGAGCTGCTGGCGCTGCCCAGCCGTGACCGCGGCCTGCCGCGGCCGCTGCTGGCGGTGCTGCTCGGCATCACCAAGATGTGGGCGTTCGACCAGATCCTGGAGACGAAACTGCCCGAGAGCGAGCTGTGCGCGCCGTTCCTCGACGCGTACTTCCCGCCGCTGCTGCGCGAGCGCTTCCGCGAGCACTTCAAGAGCCACCCGCTGCGTCGCGAGATCGTGGGCACCACGCTCGTGAACGACCTGGTCAACAACGCCGGCATCGCCTTCGTCTCGCAGACGATGGCGGCGACCAAGGCCTCGTTCGCGGACGTCGTCGCCGCCTACGTCGAGGCGGACCGCGCCGCGGGCCGCGGCCTGCGCGAGCGCATCCTGGCGGCCGGCCGTCCCGCGGCCGAGACCCACGCGGCCCTGGTCGAACTGCAGGACGCGCTGGCCGAGGTGGTGCGGACGAAGCTGACGGGCGGCAAGGCCGACGCCGCGAAGACGATCGGCGCGGTGGGCAAGAAGCTCGGCTTCTAGAGAACACCCGACCGGGGGTTACCCGACGGCCGGCGCGTTCCCGAGGGGAGCGCGTCGGCCGTTTCCTTTTTCGGGCCAGGCGCCCTCCAGCACGCGCTCGAGCACGGGTAGCGCCTGGCCCACGCGGCACAGGCGGATCAGCACGTCCCACAGCGGCTCCAGCTTCTTCCAGCCCACGGCATACGCCGCGTGACGCAAGGCCCCGGCCAGGTCCGGCTTGGTCGCCGCTCCGCGCAGGATCGAGCGCCAGGCGTAGAAGTCGCGATACGCGTCGCGATAGCCCCGCTCCAGCCGCTCGCCGCTCATGCGCGCCGGGCGGAACACGGCGTGGCGGGTGTCGTACAGGTCCCAGTCGTCGTGCAGGAGCCGGCCCGCCGCCCGCATCCGCGCGTGGAGCGCCGTGCCCGGGTAGGGCGTCAGCACGTGGAAGGTCGCGGTCTCGACGCCCTGGTCGACCGCCCAGGCGACGGTGCGATCGAAGACGCTCTCGTCGTGCTCGTCCATCCCGAACACGAAGCTGGCGTTGACCATCACGCCGAGCCCGTGCAGCCGGCGCACCGCTTCCGCGTAGTCGCGGTCCAGGTTCTGGTGCTTGGCGTGGGACCGCAGCGCCGCCGGGTCGAGGGTCTCGAAGCCGACGAACAGGCTGCGCAGGCCGCAGGCCACGGCCTTCTCCAGCAGGCCCGGGCGCAGCACGGCGTTGACGGTGGCGGCCGCCTGCCACAAGCGTCCCATGCCCCGCATGCCGTCGAACAACGAGGCGGCGAAGCGCGGGTCGCCGAACAGGTGGTCGTCCAGGAAGTAGAGGTGGCGGCCGGGCAACCGCTCGATCTCCGCGAGCGCGGCGTCGACCCGCTGGACGTAGAACCCGCGACCGCCTGCGAAGAAGGCGTCCTTGTAGCAGAAGTCGCAGGCGTGGGGGCAGCCGCGCGAGACCACGATCGAGTTGGGGACGAGGTAGCGCGCACGGCGGATCAGGTCGCGGCGAACGGGCGGCAGTGCGTGCAGCGAGCGGCTCGTCGAGCGGTACAGCGAGCCGGGACGGCCGGCGCGGAAGTCGGCGAGGAAGCGCGGCCAGGTGTCTTCACCCGGGCCGAGGAAGACGGTGTCCGCGTGGGCGGCGGCCTCGTCCGGCAACGAGGTGACGTGGAGGCCGCCCAGCGCCACGTGGACGCCGCGGCGGCGATAGTGATCGGCGATCTCGTAACTGCGCCGCGCCGACGTCACGTAGACCTGGATCGCGACCAGGTCGGGCTCGTCGTCGAGGTCGAGCGTCTCGACGTGCTCGTCGCACAGGACCACGTCGTCGTCGGGAGCCAGGTACGCGGCCAGCGTCGCCAGGCCCAGCGGCGGGAACAACGAGTACTTGATCGGCCGGAAGAACGGGCTTCTCGCCTCCGTCAGGGCGGGCAGGATCAGCTTGGCGATCACCGCACGGTGATGCCGGCGCCGAGGGCGACCAGCGAGACCAGGCGCTCGCGAGGGCCGTCCAGCTCGAGCAGGAACACCCGCTGCCAGCGCCCGAGCTGCAACTGGCCGCGCGCGACGTTGATCGACTCCGACGCCCGCAGGAACAGCGCCTTGGCGTGGGAGTGGCCGTTGGGCCGCTCGTCCGGGGGGACCCCTTCCCGCAGGTGGAGCTGGTCGTGGGCATAGCCCGCCGCGGCCGGGGCGGCGCGCTCCAGCAGCCGCTCGAGGTCCTGGCGGAGCAGCGGCTCGTCTTCGTTGACGACGATGGCGGCGGTCGTGTGGCGGACCTGGACGTTGACCAGGCCGGTCTGCAGGCCGGAGCCGGCGACGAAGCTCTCGAGCCGGGGCGTGAGGTCGATCCACTCGAGCGGGGCGGTGGTGGTGAAGCGGAGTTCGCCCTCGATCGCCCCGAACCGGTGAAGCGCGGGCAGAAGCGTGAGTTCCATGCCCCGTCAGGATCGGTCGTGGGGCCGCTGCGGACCTGACGGAGTTGTGAGGGTTGCCTCAGGACTCCCTGAGCGCCCCGCCACGCGGCCGCCGAGTGAGCCCCCACACCAGGCCACCCCCGAACAGCAGGCCCTCCCAGGCGCCCAGCGCCGGCCGGGTCCGCGGGCCGAAGCCGGGTTCCCCGGTCAGCCGCCCCATCGCATCGAGCCGGACCCGGGAGTCGGGGAAGTGCTCGGCGAGGTTGTGCAGGCTGGTGGCGCCGAGCGCGCCCCCGACGGCGGTGATCGCCACCGCCGCCAGCGCGCAAGCCGCGGCCGTGGCCAGCGCGGGGCGGGCGCGCCGCCAGCCGTGGGGTGACGCCATGCCGCCCTCCGGGCTGCGGGTGGCCAGCCCGTAGGCGAGGCCGGCCGCCGCGCCGATCCACAGGCCCTCGATGGCGCCCCCGATCGTCGGCACGTCCTGGCCCGCCAGCGTGACCAGCAGGCCGCGGGCCAGCCCGTTGCCCAGGGCCCCCACCAGGCCGCCGCCCAGGCCGCCGCCCAGCACGAGCGCCAGCGTCCGCCACGAGCGCACCGCGGCCTCGGCTGCCGCCAGCCCGCAGCCGACGCCTGCCGCGCCGAGGCCGCCGATCACGATCCCCACCAGGCCCAGCGTCGCGAGCAGCGACGGATCGAGCGACTGCCCTCGGAAGAAGGCGAGCGCCACGCCGCCGGCGAGCCCGGCGAACGCGCCGGCCGCGGCGCCGCCCGCGCTGGCGGCGGCCCACCGTTCGCCGACGAGCCGGATCGCGCGCCGCATTCGCAGCGAGCACAGCGCCGCCCACGCCCGCGCACCGCCCGGCGCGGTGGCGACCGGGACCGCGCCGGCCTCGGCCTGGTCCCAGCGCGTGTCACGCAGGTAGGCCCACGCCCGAGCGCCCGCTCCGTCGTGGGGCAGCCGCTGGAGCGCCTCGCCGGTTCCGAGCGCATGAAGGGTCGCGGCGGCCTCGCGGCGTTCCTCGTCGTCGACCTCCGATGACAGCAGGCGCGCGAGCGCTTCGGTTCGCCGCTCGGTGACCCCCGCCACGGGCGTGGGTGGGTCAACGCGGTCGGGCGCGACGTCGGCCTCGCCCTCGTCGAGTTCTTCGGTCACGGGGCAGGTGAACTGGTAGCCGTGGCGCGAAACGGTGCGGATGAACTCGGGATCGGCGCCGTCGGTCTCCAGCGTGCGC
Source organism: Vicinamibacteria bacterium (assembly GCA_023701125.1). Classification (GTDB taxonomy): domain Bacteria; phylum Acidobacteriota; class Vicinamibacteria; order Fen-336; family Fen-336; genus WYBL01. The sequence continues at coordinate 36,919 of JAMPXO010000034.1, forward strand.
CGCAGCGTGCGTACGGCCTGGGTCAGTGCCCCCTCGGACACCACGACGTCGGCCCAGACCCGGTCCAGCAGTTCGCGCCGGTGCAGCGCCTCGGACCGCCGCTCGACGAGCAGGACCAGCAGGTCGAAGTAGCGCGGGATCAGCGGCACCGCGTGCCCGTCACGGGTGAGCTGGCGCCGCGCAGGCGACAGCCGGAACCCGGCGAAGCGAAAACTGGGCGGAGCCGAACTCATTGCGCGAGCATCCTATCGCGCTGAGTCGCTCGCGGACGGGTTCCGACGCCGGGCGGAGCCCGTCGCCGGTCCCATGGGGGCTGCGTCCCCGACGGGTGGCCGCGCTGCGGCTAGAAAGAAACCCTTGCGCCCGCTCTATCAGGCGGCGGGGCTGACGGAGACCTCGACACCGAGGCCCTTGAGACGGCGAATGAGCCTGGTGACCTGGGCCTGTTTGTCGCGTTCGAAGTGGAGCGGGCCGAGGTCTCGGTACTCGACGCCGTGCTCGAGCATGTGGTAGGCGGCGGTGAGCATCGATGCGGCCACGGCCAGGACGGCTTTGTTCATCCCAACGTGGGTGGGACCCGGACCATCCTCAACTTTCTAGCGACCGCGGGTGGCTGCGATCAGCCGCTGCTCGACCTCGCCGAGCAGCGCGGTCGCCTCGTAGAGGCGCTCGATCGAGTCGCGCAGCGGCGCCGACAGACGCGGCACCTCGGCCATCCAGTCGAGCAGGGTCGGCGACACGCTGGCGATCTCGCGCAACTGGGCCGCGGCCGGCGCGTATTCCTCGCGCCGCGGCAGCGACTCGAGTGCCTCGATGATCAGCGCCCGCGCCCGCGCGACCTGGTCTGGCGTGTCGCCGAGCGGGGGCGTGGCCGACGACGCGGCGTCGGCTGGTGCCGCACTCGCCAGCCGCTCGAGGCGCGCGATGGCGGCGTCGAGGCCCTGCAGTCGCTTGACGGACTCGGCCAGCGGGGCCGCGGAACGGGCCACGTCCGCGAGCCGTTCGCCGAGCGCCGGCGCCACCGTCGCGAACTCGCGCAGCGGCGCGGCCAGCGGTCGGGTGGCGGAGACGACCTCGTCCAGCGAGGCGACCAGCGCCGGCGCCGCCTGTGCGAAGCGGCGCAGCGGCTCGGCCAGCGGCTCGTACTCCTCGGCCCGGGGCACGAGCGAGACCGCCTCCGACAGCGCGCCGTGAAGCGCCTGCAGCGTTTCCACGATCGAGGCGAAGTCGCCGAGCCGCTCGGACAGCGTGGGGGCGATCCGCGCGAACTCGTAGAGGTGGTCGGCCAGTGGCTGGAAGTCGGCCGCCTTGGGCACCTCCTGCAGCGCCTCGCGCAGCGCCTCGTGGCTGGCCTCGAGCCGCGCCAGGGCACCGGGCATGCTGGCGGGCGCCGCCTTGCGGGTGGCTGCCGCGGGCTTCGTGGACGCCTTCTTCTTCGGGGCCGCCTTGGTCGCGCGAGTCGCCATGGTCGGGAAGGTGCCACCCGCGGCCGCGAGGGTCAAGGCCGCCGGCAGGTTTCCGCGTTCAGACGCCGGTGCACCCCGGGTCGATCGCGGTCGCGGCCCGCAGCGCCGAGGCGGCGGCGCTCTCCAGCAGCGGCACACCGGGCGAGGCGTAGGAGCCGCAGAACCAGACGCGCCGGCCGGCCTCGCGGGTCGCCGCCTCGAGCCGCCGCCACGCTTCGGCGCTGGCGGCGTCGACGAGCGGCCGCTCGAAGCGCGCGTCGGAGGTCACGGCCTCAGGCGCGGGCTCGCGCAGCGGGTGCACGGTCTGGAAGACCGGCGCTTCGCCCACGAGGGCAGGCAGCACGGCGTTGACCCAGATGGTGGCCATCGGCCGATCGGCCGCCGGCGTCGTCAGCAGGTTCACAGGCGCCCAGTCGCGGCGATCCGGCGGCATCAGGCGCGGGTCCGTGTGCATCACGACCCGCACCGGCTCGTAGCGGAATTCCGCCAGCCGGGCGGCCTCGGCGGGCAGCGCGTCGGCCACGAGGCGGACGGCCTGGTTGGCCTGGGTCGCCACCACCACGTGATCGAACCGCTCTTTCGCTCCGTCGACTTCGACCTCCACGCCCGAGGCCGCGGGCCGCACGGCCGCGACCGCGACCCCGAGGCGCACGCTCGCGGCGCGGGCCAACAGCGCCCGGGCCACGGCCGTCGCTCCGCCGCGCGCGCGCTGGACGGAGGCAAACAGGAAGCCGTCCGTGAAGTAGCGCGCGACGACCTCGACCGGATAGGCCCGCGCCTGATCGTGGCTGCACGTCGCGATCGCCGCGAACGACGGCAGCAGCAGCCCGTCCGTGAATGCAGGCGAGTAACCCGCGCTGCGCAGGTGGTCGCCGAGGCTGGTCGTGGGGAAGTGGCCGGCAGCGCTCCAGCGCCGGGCCTCGCGGGCGAAGCGGCCGTAGTCGAGCAGGATGCGGAGCCCCTTGCGGCTGGCCAGGGTGCGCGGCGAAACCCACGGCAGGCTGCGGCCAGGCAGGCGCAGGTTGCGGTAACGGAAGTGGGCGCGGCCCGCGTCCAGTCGCGTGTAGGAGCCGGAGGCGTCGACGCACTCCGCGCGGAGGCCGGCGCCGGCATAGAGCCGCAGCAACGTCGGGTAGTACGCGGGGTAGAACACGCGCAGCGGCACGTCGACCACGGCCCGCACCGCGGCCCCGACCTCCACCGCCTGGGCCTGCATGCCGGGCGCGCGCTGCGCCTCCAGCACGTGGACTTCGTGGCGGCCACCGAGTGCCCACGCACTGGTGAGGCCGGCGATGCCGCTGCCGATGACCGCGATGCGCACGCCACTTCCTCCCCGTTGTCCGATCTCGCGCGGCTCATGATATCCGCTGGCCCGGGCGCCGGCCGGACACGATCGTGTAGCCGAGCCCTCGCGGGACGAGAGCGCGCAGCGCCAGGGCCGTGGCGAGGATCGGCAGGAAGCCCGGGCGCAGGCTGCGGTGCTCGCGCCACAGCCGGGCGGCGAAGCGGGGGAAACCTTCGAGGACGCGGCCGTCGAGGGCCTCGACTCGCACCTCGACGAACCCGGCGGCCGCCGCTTCGGCGGCCAGTGCGCTGGCCGGACCGAGGTTGGCGGCGGGGATCGCCAAGAGCGGCGCAACGGCGCGGAACGCGCTGCCGGCCGGCAGCGTCAGGTCGCTCCACGCAACGCGGCCGCCTGGCCGTAACACTCGCGCCGCCTCCTCCAGGAAGGCGCTGCGCGGCGCGAAGTGGTAAGCGGCGTCGACGCTCACGACAGCGTCGAAGCCGTCGTCGCCGAAGCCCGAGAGGTTCGTCGCGTCGGCCAGCGCCAGCTCGGTCGCGGGCCAGCCGGAGCTCAGTGCATCCGCGATGGCCGACTCCTGCACGTCCACGCCGACGACGCGGGAGGCGCCGAGCGCACGCCAAAGGCGCAGGCTCGCGCCGCCGCCGCAGGCCACGTCGAGCACCTCGACGCCCGGCCCCACGCCCGCGGCGCGCCCCACGGCCGCGGCCAGCGCCTCGCACGCAGCACCGTAGTCGTCGTCATCGGTGCCGTCCCAGAGGCCGAGGTTGCTCCAGCGCGCGACCGACGCCGAGCCCCGTCGGAGCAGCTCGCGGTCGAGCGCGGGCGCCTTCACTTCATCTGCGGGAAACCGAGGTTCACCCCGCGGTGCTTGGGGTCGGGCCAGCGCGCGGTGACCACCTTGCCGCGGGTGTAGAAGTGCACGGCCTCGCGCCCGTAGGCGTGGGAGTCGCCGAACAGCGACGCCTTCCAGCCGCCGAAGGAGTAGTAGGCCATCGGCACCGGGATCGGAACGTTGATGCCGACCATGCCGACCTGGACCTCGTTCTGGAACCGTCGCGCCGCGCCGCCGTCGTTGGTGAAGATCGCGACGCCGTTGGCCCACGGGTTGGCGTTGACGAGCGCCAGCGCCTCCTCGTAGCTCTCGGCGCGCACGACGCCCAGCACCGGCCCGAAGATCTCGTCCTTGTAGATCGCCATCTCGGGCCGCACCCTGTCGAACAGGCAGGGGCCGAGGAAGTAGCCGTCGCCGGGCACGCCGTGGGCGCGGCCGTCCTCGACCAGCGTCGCGCCTTCGCTGACGCCCTTCTCGACGTACGAGAGCACCTTCTGCTGGTGCTCGCGGGTGACCAGTGGCCCCATCTCGGCGCCGGGCTCGAGGCCGGGCGCGACCTTCAGCCTGCGCAGCCGCTCGCGCACCTTCGGCAGCAGCCGGTCGGCGACGTCGC
>JAMPXO010000035.1 GCA_023701125.1 Vicinamibacteria bacterium
GTCGCTCGGCGCGCGCGCGGCCGACGTCGAGGTGATCGACGTGCCCGGGGCCTTCGAGCTGCCTCAGGCCGCGCTGGCCGCGGCCCGCAGCGGCCGTTTCGATGCCGTCGTGGCGCTCGGCGCCGTGATCCAGGGCGACACCGACCACTACGAGCACGTCGCCCGCGAGGCCGCCGCGGGGCTGATGCGGGCGGGGCTCGACACGCTGGTGCCCGTCGCGTTCGGCGTGCTCACCGTGCGCAAGGTCAAGCAGGCGCTGGTGCGCTCCCAGGCCGGCCCCGACAACAAGGGCGCCGAAGCCGCCCGCGCCGCCGTCGCCCAGGTGGCGCTGCTGGCCGCGCTGCGGAAGACGTAATGGGCTTTCGCTCGAAGGCGCGCGAGTGCGCGTTCCAGATGCTCTACCAGTGGGATCAGACCGGCGACCCGATCTCGCGGGTGATGGGCCGGTTCTGGAAGCTGCGGGCGAGCACGGATCGCACCCGCGCGCTGGCCGACGGCCTCGCCCGCGGAGCGCAGGAACGGCTGCCCGAGATCGACGCGGTGATCACGCGCCACCTGCAGAACTGGCGCTTCGAGCGGCTGGCCCCGATCGACAAGACGGTGCTCCGGCTCGGCGTGCACGAGCTGATGAACGTGCCACAGACGCCGGGCAAGACCGTGATCGACGAGATGGTCGAGGTCGCCAAGCGCTTCGGCGAGGCGGACTCGCCGTCGTTCGTCAACGGCGTGCTGGACGCGGTCTACCACGAGGTGCGGTCGGAGGCGACCGCGGAGGGCCCGCGCAGCAAGCGCCGGCGCGAGCGATGAGCGAGAGCGAGAACCTGCAACCGCAACCGCCGGTACCCGGCTGGGCCGCCGAGTCGGCGACCAGGTTGCAGAAGGCGGAGGCGCTGCGGGCGGCGGGCGTGTCGCCGTACCCCGCCCGCTTCGAGCGCAGCCACAAGCTCGAGGAAATCGTCGCCGCCCACGCCGACAAGACCCTGGAGCAGCTCGAGGCCGACGGTCACGAGGTGCGGATCGCCGGCCGCGTGATGCTCAAGCGCGGCCAGGGCAAGGCCAGCTTCGCGACCCTCTCCGACGGTGAGACCACGCTCCAGATCTACCTGCGCATCGACGACCTGGGCGAGGAGAGCTACCGCCGCTTCATCGAGCTGGTCGACCGCGGCGACTTCGTCGGCGTCGACGGCCGCGTGATGCGCACCCGCAAGGGCGAGTTGACCGTGCAGGCGCTGGCGTGGACCTTCCTGTCGAAGGCGCTGCTGCCGCTGCCGGAGAAGTGGCACGGCCTGGCCGACCCGGAGACCCGCTACCGCCAGCGCTATCTCGACCTGGTCAGCAACCCCGACGTGCGCCGCACCTTCGCCAGCCGCAGCGCGATGGTGTCGGCCATGCGCCGCTTCCTCGACGGCCTTGGCTACGTCGAGGTCGAGACGCCGATGATGCAGGTGATCCCCGGCGGCGCGCTGGCGCGGCCGTTCAAGACCCACCACAACGCGCTCGGCATCGACCTCTACCTGCGCATCGCCCCCGAGCTGTACCTGAAGCGGCTGGTCGTCGGCGGCTTCGAGCGGGTCTACGAGATCAACCGCAACTTCCGGAACGAGGGGCTGTCGTCGATGCACAACCCCGAGTTCACGATGCTCGAGTTCTACACCGCGTACTTCGACTGCCGCGACGTGATGGCGATCACCGAGCGGCTGATCGCCGCGTCCGCGGCGCGGGTGCTGGGCGAGGGCGCCGAGGCCAGCTTCGACGGCAAGCCGCTGTCGTTCGCGGCGCCGTTCCGCCGCCTGCGCATGGTCGACGCGATCGCCGAGGCGCTGGCGCCCGTGGCCGGCCTGGGCTTCACGCCCGAGGCGCTGGCGACGCCGCCGGGGCTTCAGGCGTTCGTGACCAGCGCGCCGTTCGTCGCCCACTGCCGCGCCCACGACGTCGATGCGGCCGCGTACAAGACGCTCGGGTACGGCAAGCGCATCGCCCAGCTCTTCGAGGACTTCTGCGAAGAGGCGCTGTGGCAGCCGACCTTCATCATCGACTACCCGGTCGAGATCTCGCCGCTGGCCAAGGCCTGGGAGCGCGACCCGCAGGTGGCCGACCGCTTCGAGCTGTTCGCCGGCGGGATGGAGATCGCCAACGGCTTCTCGGAACTCAACGACCCGCTCGAGCAGCGGCAGCGCTTCCTCGACCAGATCGCCCAGCGCGAGGGCGGCGACGCCGAGGCCCACCTGATGGACGACGACTACGTGCGCGCGCTCGGCCACGGCCTGCCGCCGACCGGCGGCTGCGGCGTCGGCATCGACCGCCTGGCGATGCTGCTGACCGGCAGCACGTCGATCCGCGACGTGATCCTGTTCCCCCACATGCGTCCCGAGGCCGGGCGGCCGCAGGAGTGAGCCTGCCCTTCGAGCTGCGGATCGCGCTGCGCTATCTCAGCGCCGGCCGCCGCCAGGCGTTCGTGTCGCTGATCTCGGGCATCAGCGTGCTGGGCGTGGCCGTCGGCGTGATGGCGCTGCTGATCGCGCTGGGGCTGATGACGGGCCTGCAGACCGAGATCCGCTCGCGGATCCTGGGCGCCACGGCCCACGTCAGCATCTTTCGCTCGGGCCAGGACGCCTTCGACGAGTACGAGCGGATCGCCGACCGGCTGCGTTCGCAGCCGCGGGTCGAAGGTGCGGCGGCCGCGCTGTACGCGAAGGCGCTGTTGTCGAGCCGCACCGGCTCCGGCGTCGCGACCATCAAGGGCGTGATTCCCGCGGACGAAGCGCAGGTGACGGAGCTGGCGCGACAGGTGCAGGACGGCACTCTGGCCGACCTGCGGCGGGTGGAGGGGCAGCCCGATCCGATCCTGCTCGGCCGCGACCTCGCCAGCAGCCTGGGCGTCACGGTCGGCGACATCCTGACCCTGACCTCGCCCAACGGCCGGCTGTCGCCGATGGGCGTGCTGCCGCGCACCGCCAAGCTGCGCGTCGCCGGCACGGTGCGCAGCGGCCTGTTCGAGTTCGACTCCGCGTGGGCCTACGTGCCGCTGGCCACGGCGCAGCGGATCTTCGACACCGGCGACCGCGCGGGGCTGGTCCAGGTCAAGGTCGACGACATGTACGCGGTGCGCGAGATCGCGCCGCTGTTGCTGGAGGCGGTCGGCCCGGGCTACGTCGCCAACGACTGGATCCGCATGAACGAGAGCCTGTTCTCCGCGCTGTGGCTGGAGAAGACCGCGATCGGCATCACGATCGGGCTGATCGTCGGCGTCGCCGCCCTCAACATCGTCGCCACCCTGGTGCTGATGGTGATGGAGAAGCACAAGGACATCGGCATCCTGATGGCGATGGGCTGCACGCGGGCGATGGTGTCGCGGGTGTTCATGTTGCAGGGCAGCGTGATCGGGGCCGTGGGGACGGCGGTGGGGGCCGTGCTCGGCATCGGCGCCTGCTGGGTGCTCGACCACTGGAAGCTGCTGCAGGTGCCGCAGGACGTGTACCAGATCTCCCACGTGCCGTTCCGGCTGCTGCCCGCCGACGCCGCGCTCGTCATCGTCGGCGCGCTGCTGATCTGCTTCCTCGCCACCCTCCATCCCGCCCGCGGCGCGTCCTCGCTGGACCCGGCCCAGGCCCTGCGCTACGAATGATCGAGGCCCGCGGCGTCGTCAAGGGCTACCGCACGCCCGCCGGCTACCTGAAGGTGCTGGACGGCCTCGACCTCTCGGTGGCGGCCGGCGAGATGGTGGCGGTGGTCGGCGCGTCGGGCATCGGCAAGTCGACGCTGCTCCACGTCGTCGGCGCGCTGGACCGGCCCGAGGCCGGCACGGCGATCGTGGCCGGCAGCGACCTGGCCACGCTGTCCCCGGACGCGCTGGCCACGTTCCGCAGCGAGGCGATCGGCTTCGTGTTCCAGTTCCACCACCTGCTGCCCGAGTTCACGGCGCTCGAGAACGTGATGATGCCGATGCTGATCGCCCGCCGGCCCGAGGCCGAGGCGCGGGCCACGGCGCTGGCGCTGCTGACCGAGATGGGGGTCGCCGAACGGGCCGAGCATCGGCCCGCGATGCTGTCCGGCGGCGAGCAGCAGCGGGTGGCCGTGGCGCGGGCCCTGGTGCGCTCGCCGCGGCTGTTGCTGGCGGACGAGCCGACCGGAAACCTCGACCGCGAGACGGGGGACCGACTGCACGAGCTGCTGAGGCGTCTCAACCGGGAGAAGGGGTTGACGATCCTGGTGGTGACCCACAACGAGCGACTGGCGGGCCTGTGCGACCGGGTCCTGCGGATCGAGGCCGGGCGGCTCGGGACCGCTCCCGGCGCTATCGGCTAGAATTCCCGAGTTCCTATGTTCGAGCGATACACCGAGCGGGCCCGGCGGGTCATCTTCTTCGCCCGTTACGAGGCGAGCCAGCTCGGCAGCCCCGCGATCGAGACCGAGCACCTGCTGCTGGGCCTGATCCGCGAGGGCAAGGGCCTGACCTCGCGGATCTTCGCCAAGAGCCACCTGTCGATGGAGGCGATCCGCAAGGAGATCGAGGGCCGCGCGGTCCACCGCGACAAGGTCTCGACCTCGGTGGACATCCCGCTGTCGGTCGAGTCGAAGCGGGTGCTCTCGTTCGCCTCGGAGGAGGCGGAGCGCATGCTCCACAACTACATCGGGACCGAGCACGTGCTGCTCGGCCTGATGCGCGAGGAGCAGAGCGTCGCCGCCGCCATCCTCGGCGAGAAGGGCATGCGGCTGAACGCCGTGCGCGACGACATCGTCGGCCTGCTCAACGAGAAGTCGAGCGCGGGCAAGGCCAAGGAGACGCCGCTGCTCTCCGAGTTCTCGCGCGACCTGACCGAGGCGGCGGGCCGCGGCGTGCTCGACCCGCTGGTCGGCCGCGACGAAGAGCTGGTGCGGGTGATCCAGGTGCTGTGCCGGCGCACCCGCAACAACCCGGTGCTGATCGGCGAGCCCGGGGTGGGCAAGACGGCGCTGGTCGAGGGCCTCGCCAACCGCATCGTGCAGGGCGACGTGCCGGCCTGGCTGGCCGACAAGCGCATCCTCGCCCTCGACATCTCGCTGATCGTCGCCGGCACCAAGTACCGTGGCCAGTTCGAGGAACGGCTCAAGTCGATCATGCGCGAGCTGACCGAGAACAAGAACATCGTCATCTTCATCGACGAGCTGCACACGCTGGTCGGCGCGGGTTCGGCCGAGGGCTCGCTGGACGCGGCCAACATCCTGAAGCCGGCGCTGTCGCGCGGCGAGATCCAGTGCATCGGCGCGACCACGCCCACCGAGTACCGCAAGCACATCGAGAAGGACCGCTCGCTGGAGCGCCGCTTCCAGGCCGTCAAGGTCGCCTCGCCGACCGAAGAAGAGACGATCCAGATCCTGCGCGGGATCAAGGAGCGCTACGAGAAGTTCCACCACGTCACCTACACCGACGAGGCGCTGGAGGCGGCCGTCTACCAGTCGAGCCGCTACATCCCCGACCGCTTCCTGCCGGACAAGGCGATCGACCTGCTCGACGAGGCCGGCAGCCGGGTCAAGCTGCGCGAGGTCGAGGTGCCGCAGGAGGTGCCGGAGTTCACGCGCAAGGTGCGGCTGGTCGTCGACCGCGGCGCGGAGACGGACGAGCGTGGCGTCTCGGTGTTCCGTGACGAAGAAAGCGCGCAACGCGAGAACGTGCAGATCTTCCGCGAGCACTGGGAGCTGGGCGGCGCCGCGCCGCGGCCGGTGAGCAAGGCCGACGTCGACGAGGTGGTCTCGAAGTGGACCGGGATCCCGATCACGGCGGTGAAAGAAGAAGAGTCGGCCAAGCTGCTGCGAATGGAAGAGGAGCTGCACCGGCGGGTGATCTCGCAGGACGCGGCGATCTCCGCCGTGGCGCGGGCGATCCGCCGCACGAGGGCCGGGCTGAAGAACCCCAACCGCCCGGTCGGCTCGTTCCTGTTCCTCGGGCCCACCGGCGTCGGCAAGACCGAGGTCGCGCGCAGCCTGGCCTCGTTCCTGTTCGGCTCCGAGCGGGCGCTGGTGCGCTTCGACATGTCCGAGTACATGGAGAAGCACTCGGTCTCCAAGCTGATCGGCTCGCCTCCCGGCTACGTCGGCCACGAGGAGGGCGGCCAGCTCACCGAGCGCGTCAAGCGCAACCCCTACTGCGTGGTGCTGCTCGACGAGATCGAGAAGGCCCACCCCGACGTCTTCAACATCCTGCTGCAGGTGTTCGAGGACGGCCGGCTGTCGGACGGGCTCGGCAACGCGATCGACTTCAAGAGCACGATCCTGATCATGACGTCGAACATCGGGGCCCGTTTCATCGAGAAGCGCGGCCGCATGGGCTTCAGCTCCGGCGAGGCCCACGAGACCCACGACCGCATCGACGAGCTGGTGCGCGGCGAGGTCAAGCGCACGTTCAACCCCGAGTTCATCAACCGCATCGACGAGATCGTGGTCTTCCAGGCCCTCTCGGAAAGCGACCTGGAGGCGATCACCCGGATGCTCGTCGAACAACTCAACGAAAACCTGAAGGCGAAGGCGCTGGCGATCGGCATCGACGACGCCGGCGTCCGCTTCATCCTCGAGCGCACGCTGGGCGATCGCAGCTACGGGGCGCGGCCGCTGCGGCGGGCGATCCAGCGCTTCATCGAGGACCCGCTGTCCGAGGCCTTCATCCGCGGGCAGATCCTGTCGGGAGTGCCGATCCGGGTCTCGGTCCACGACGGGCAGCTCTGGTACTGGCAAGGGGCGGACGGGGGGGCTCTCTCGGCATGAAGCGAACGGTGCGGGCCGCGGCCCTCGCGGCCCTCGTGTACGGGCGAGCCCTGTACGCGCAGGTGGAGCCCGAGGGACCGCTCGTCGAGCGGGTCGACATCCAGGGCAACCAGTTCATGCAGAAGGACACCCTTCTGTTCTACGTCCAGACCAAGGTGGGCGAGCGGCTGGACGAGCTGAAGCTCAAGGAAGACTTCCGCCGGCTGTGGGACACGGGCTTCCTGGAGGACATGAGCCTGCAGGTGCTCGACGGGCGCCAGGGCAAGGTGGTCGTCTTCCGCGTCCAGGAGCGCAAGCGGGTCCAGATCGTCGACTACCGCGGCACCAAGGCGATCACCACCTCGAACATCGAGGAGAAGCTGAAGGAGAAGGAAGCGCAGCTCCGGATCGACAGCTTCTACGACCTGGCCAAGGCGCGCCGCGTCGAGACGCTGATCAAGGAGATGCTCGACGAGAAGGGCAAGCCCTTCGCGACGGTCACCCACACGGCGCGCACGCTGGGCGGCGCGGGGGTGCAGGTCACGTTCACGATCGACGAGGGCCCCAAGGCCAAGGTCAAGAGCATCTCCTTCACCGGCAACGAGCGCTTCGCCGACGGCAAGCTGCGCGGCCAGATGAAGTCGATCAAGCAGACGGGTTTCTGGAACCTGACCTGGCTGCTGGGCAAGACCACCTACACCCGCGAGAAGTGGGGCGAGGACCAGGAGAAGATCCGCGAGTTCTACCTGAACCACGGCTACGTGGCGGCCCAGGTGGGCGAGCCCAGGCTCAGCTACACCGACGGCAAGTCGGGCTTCTTCAAGAAGAAGCCGATCAAGCAGGTCCACGTCGAGATCCCGGTCACCGAGGGCGACCAGTACCGCGTCGGCGACATCAAGGTCGACGGCATGACCGTCTTCCAGTCCGACCGCATCCTGCCGATCTTCAAGATCAAGAGCGGCGAGATCTACAACGACTCGCGGATCAAGAAGGGCTACGAGAAGCTGCGCGACGCCTACGGCGCGCAGGGCTACTTCCAGTGGACGGCGCTGACCCAGCGCAAGCCGGACCCCGAGCGCAAGGTCGTCGACCTGGTCCTCAAGATGGAAGAGGACAAGCGCTACTTCGTCGGCCGCATCAACTTCACGGGCAACGAGACCACCCGCGACAAGGTGATCCGCCGCGAGGTGTACCTGACCGAGGGCGACGTCTTCAACACGGAACTGCTCAAGCTCTCGATCAAGCGCATCAACCAGCTCGGCTACTTCAAGCCGATGGAGGGCATTCCGCAGCTCAGCCAGAGCCCGCTCGGCGACGACAAGCTCGACGTCACGTTCAAGGTCGAGGAGCAGAACCGCAACCAGTTCACGTTCGGCGGCGGCGTGTCCGGGCTGGAGGGCGCGTTCATCAACGCCGCGTTCTCGACCTCGAACTTCCTCGGCCTGGGCGAGACGTTCTCGGTCTCGGCCCAGAGCGGGCGCCGGACGAAGGTCTACCAGGTCGCGGTCACCGAGCCGTACTTCCTGGACCGGCCGATCACCGCCGGCGTCGACATCTACAGGCGGCGGCTGGAGTACCAGACCTACTCGGGCGAGAACCTGCAGGGCTACATCGACGACCGCACCGGCTTCAGCCTGGTGTCGGGCGTGCCGCTCGGCCGCTTCTCTCGGCTGTTCGCCTCGTACGCGTACGAGGTGATCAAGATCGAGATCTCGGACGACGTGATCGACCCCGACCAGATTTTCGACCCCACGCTGCCGATCATCCCGAACAACCCGTTCCAGGAAGACCTCGGCAAGCGCCGCGAGAGCCGGCTGACGCCGTCGCTCGTCTACAACACGGTCGACAACCCGTACACGCCGCGCGCGGGCTGGAAGATCACCGCCACCACCCAGCTCACGGGCGGGCCGCTGGGCGGCACCCTCGACTACATCCGCCCCAGCTTCGAGACGATCTACTACAAGCCGCACCTGCGGAAGACGGCGCTCGGCCTGCGCGCGGAAGCCGCCTACATCAAGCCGTTCAACGAGACCGCCGAGCTCAACGCGACGAACGGCCTGCCCAACCTGCCCTTCTACCAGCGCTTCTTCATGGGCGGCGAGAACCAGATCCGCGGCTACAACCTGCGCACGGTCGGGCCGCGCGACGCCAACGGCTACGCGATCGGCGGCAACAAGTCGCTGCTGTTCAACGCCGAGTACTACTGGGACATCGCCGGCCCGCTGCGCTTCCTGTTCTTCTTCGACGCCGGCCAGGCGTTCCTGGAAGGCGAGTCGTACAAGATCAACGAGTTGCGCACGTCGACCGGGGCCGAGCTGCGCTTCATCATGCCCGTGCTCAACGTGCCGTTCCGGCTGATCTACGCCTGGAACCCGCACCGCGACGAGTTCCAGCCCAAGACCACGTTCAAGTTCGCCGTCGGGACCACGTTCTGACGGGTCGTTCATTCAAGGAGAGATCATGACGAAGAGCCTGACCCTGCTGCTGCTTGTCGCGGCGCCCGCCGTGCTCGCGCAGGAGCCTGCCGCCGCGGGGCTGCCCGCCAAGGCGCCCAAGATCGCCGTCATCGACATGACGCGGGTGTCGAACGAGAGCCTGCTTGGCAAGAGCTACGCCCAGAAGCTCGAGAACCTGCAGAACGAGATCGGCGCCGAGGCCACCAAGAAGCAGAACGAGCTGACCAAGCTCGACACCTCGATCAAGACGCTGCGCGAGGAACTCGAAAAGCAGGCCAACGTGCTCTCGCCCGAGGGCGCCGAGAAGAAGCAGCAGGAGATCGTCAAGAAGACCCGCGATCGCCAGGCCTTCGTCGAGGACTCGCAGGCCGAGCTGGGCCGCATGCGCGAGCGCGCGCAGCAGCAGGCCCAGCAGTACAACAACGAGTTCCAGCTCAAGGTGCGTCCGATCGTCGAGGCCGTGGCCAAGGAGAAGGGCGTCGACATCCTGATCGACTCGCAGGCCGCGCTGGCGGTGACCAAGGACTACGACATCTCGCGCGACGTGATCGTCAAGGCCGACGATGCCGAGCGTGCGGCCAAGCCGAAGCCGGCGGCGGCCCCCGCGGCTTCGCCGGCGGCCTCGCCGGCGGGCAAGTAGCCCTCCCGTCGTCCTCTTCCCGGGCGGTGCCCTGGCCCTCGCGGGCTGGCGCCGCCCGGGCCCGTTTCTTTCCGAGGAGGCATGCAGACGATCGACATCGGCCGGCTGATCCGCCAGATCCCCAGCCAGTACCCGTTCGTGCTGGTGGACCGGGTGCTGGACCACGACCAGGCCGGCCTGCGCGCGATCAAGGGCGTGACCGGCTCGGAGGAGTTCTTCGAGGGCCACTTCCCGGGCGCGCCGGTGATGCCGGGCGTGCTGATCCTCGAGAGCCTGGCGCAGGCGGCCGGCATCTGGCTGCTCAACGAGGCGAAGGACCCGAGCCTGCTCGAGGTCCACGTGGTCGGCATCGACGGCGCCAAGTTCCGGCGCCAGGTGGTGCCCGGCGACCGGCTCTCGATCGACGTGCGCGTGCTGCGCCGCCACGGCGACCTGTGCAAGGTGCGCGGCGAGGTGCGCTGCGAGGACGCGCGGGTCGCCGAGGCCACCTTGTTCCTGCGCGTGGCCGAGGTGCCGCGCTCCGAGGTCGACCCCACGGCCAGGGTCGCACCGGGTGCCGTGCTCGGAGCGGGCGTCCGGGTCGGCCCCTATTGCGTGATCGGGCCGCACGTCGAGGTCGGCGACGGCACCGTGCTCGAGTCCCACGTCGTGCTCGCCGGCCACACCCGGATCGGCCGCGACAACCGTTTCCTGCCGTTCGCCACCGCGGGCCTGGTGCCGCAGGACCTCAAGTACCACGGCGAGCCGTCGCGGCTGGAGATCGGGGACCGCAACACGTTCCGCGAGTTCTGCACCCTGCACATCGGCACGGCGGGCGGCGGCGGCGTCACCCGCGTCGGCTCGGACAACCTGGTGATGGCCTACGCCCACGTGGCCCACGACTGCCAGGTCGGAAGCCATGTGATCTTCGCCAACCACGCGGCGCTGGCCGGCCACGTCGAGGTCCAGGACTGGGCCACGATCGGCGCCTACTCGGGCGTGCACCAGTTCTGCCGGGTGGGCACCCACGCCTTCATCGGCGGCGGGACGATTGCGACCCAGGACGTGCTGCCGTACTCGAAGACGGTGGGCAACCGGGCCTGCCTGTTCGGCGTCAACACCGTCGGCCTGCAGCGCCGCGGGCTCGACCGCGAGCAGATCGCGGCCGTGCGCCAGGCGTTCCGGCTGTTGATGTCGACGAAGCTGTCGACCTCGCAGGCGCTGCAGCGAATCGAAGCCGAGTGCCCGGCCACGCCGGAGATCGACACCCTGCTCGCCTTCGTGCGCGAGAGCGAGCGCGGCGTGATCACCCGCCGGCGTCGCGCCGGCGGGGCCGAGGACGAAGCCGAGGACTGACCGCGTGGATCCCCTGGGGCTGATCGCCGGCAACGGCCAGTTCCCGTTCCTGCTGGCCCGCGCCGCCCGCCGCGACGGACGCCGGGTGGTGGCCCTCGCGATCCGCGAGGAGGCCTTTCCCGAGCTCGAGGCCGAGGTCGACGAGTGGCACCCGATCGGCCTCGGCCAGCTCGGCAAGGCGATCGCCACGCTGAAGGCCGCTGGCGTGCGCGAGGCCGTGATGGCGGGGCAGGTCAAGCATCGCCAGATCTTCGCGGGCATCGTGCCGGACCTGACGCTGATGGGCGTGCTGGCGCGGCTGGCCTTCAAGAACACCGACAGCCTGATCGGGGGCGTGGCCGACGCCTTCGAGCGCGAGGGCATCCGCCTCGCCTCGTCCGTGGAGCTGCTGTCGGACCAGCTCGCGACGCCGGGGCTGATGACTCGTCGCGGGCTGAGCGGCGACGAACGCAAGGACGTGGCGTACGGCACGCGGATCGCCCGCGTGCTCTCCGCCAACGACCTGGGGCAGACCGCCGTGGTGAAGTCGCAGGCGGCCGTGGCGCTGGAGGCGATGGAAGGCACCGACGAGGTGATCCGCCGCGCCGGTCGCATCGCGGGCCCCGGCTGCAGCGTGGTCAAGGTGGCCAAGCCCCGGCAGGACATGCGCTTCGACGTGCCCGTGGTCGGGCCGGGCACGCTGGAGGCGATGAAAGAGGCGCAGGCGCGGGTGCTGGCGGTGGAGGCCGGCCGCACGCTGCTGCTCGACCGCCCGGCGTTCCTGGCGGCGGCGGACGCGGCCGGAATCAGCGTCTTTGGCGTGGGAGAGGCCGAGTGAACGAGACGATTCGGGTCGGCGTGGTGGGCACCGGCGCCCTCGGCCAGCACCACGCCCGCGTCTACGCGAACACCCCGGGGGCCCGCCTCGTCGGCGCCTTCGACCAGCTCCCGGGACGGGGCCAGGAGGTGGCGGAACGACACGGCGGCCGCGGCTTCGACTCGCTGGAGGCCCTGCTCGGAGAGTGCGACGCGGTGTCGGTGGCCGTGCCCACGATCGACCACCTCGCGGTGGCCCGGGCCGCGTTCGCGGCCGGCTGCGACGTGCTGGTGGAGAAGCCGCTGGCGCCCAGCCTCGCCGAGGCGGACGCGCTGATCGCGGCGGGCGAGGCGGCCGGCCGCATCCTGCAGGTGGGCCACATCGAGCGCTTCAACCCGGCGGCCGACCTGCTGTTCCGCGGTGGGGCGCCGCGCTTCATCGAGGTCCACCGCCTGGCGCCGTTCACCCCGCGCAGCCTGGACATCGATGTCGTGCTCGACCTGATGATCCATGACCTCGACATCGTCCTGGCCCTCGATGGCAGCGAGGCCGTCCAGGTCGACGCGGTCGGCGTCCCGGTGCTGACCCCGAAGGTCGACATCGCCAACGCTCGGCTTCGCTTCGCCTCGGGCCTGATCGCCAACCTGACGGCCAGCCGGGTCTCGGCGGAGAAGGTCCGCAAGTTCAGGGTGTTCCTGCCCCGGACCTACGTCTCGGCCGACTTCGTGGGCAAGGAGGCGGTGATCTACCGGCTCAACGAGAAGGACGGCCAGCCGGACATCGAGGTCGAGCGGGGAACCGCCGCCAACGAAGAACCGCTGGCCCGGCAGTTGGCGGCCTTCGTGCGGTCGGTCGCCACCCGGACGGCGCCGGTCGTCTCGGGCCACGACGGCCGCCGGGCGCTCGCTCTCGCCGAGACGATCCTCGAGCGCATCCGCGGCTGACCCCCGCAATTCCTTGTAGGGTGGGGTGATAGCCCCACAAGGGAAGGGGCCGCCATTTGGCCCCGGCAGCGCGTCCAAGTAGAATAGGGGTTTCGCAAGAGGGGTGCCTTCGAGCAGGGATGGACCGTTTCGACCGCCGGCAGGGCTTCCTCGCATCTGCACTGATCCACTTGCTGGCCATGTCCCTGCTCCTTTCCACGGCGGGCCGCGACCTCCGCGTGCTGGCCCCCGAGGCCGCTGCGCCGACCGAGGTCCGCAGCCGGGTGTTCCTGCCCCCGCCCGAGGTGCTCTCCCAGTTCCGGCCCCAGCCGCCTCCTCCGCCCGCCCCGCGGCCGGTCCCGACCCCGCCCCCGCAGCCGCCCGCAGAGGGCGCGAAGGATCGCATCAGCATCGGCGCCCCGTCGGACCAGCGGGCCGAGAAGCTGATCCTGCGCCGCGAGGACGACCTGACCAAGACGCCAAAGGGCAGCCGCGAGGGCGACGGCAGCGAGAAGGCCCGGCAGGCGCAGGCCGACACGCCACAGAAGCCCGTCGTTCAGCCCACGCCGTTCCAGCTGGACGGCGCCTCGGAGCCGCGCAAGGAGGCCGGCCTCCGGTTGCCGCTGCCGCCCGGCGTCGGAACGGTGCCCGTCGGTCCGCCGCGGGACCCCAGCGCCCGGCCGCTGTCGTCGACGGTGCAGGAGAGCGTGGAGCGCCGGTTGCGGGCCGCTGGGCCGTCGGGGCTCGCCTCCGGCACGGGGCGCCAGATGGGTCCGCTGTTCTTCGACGACCAGGGCGCGGACTTCACGGTCTGGTTCAACCACTTCAAGAACGAGGTCTACCGCAACTGGATCGTGCCGCAGGCCGCGATGATGGGCTTCGCCGGCCACGTGGACATCACCTTCACGCTCGATCGCGCGGGCAAGATCACCGACCTGCGGCTGATCAAGAGCTCAGGCACGCCGTCGCTGGACCGAGCGGCCCAGAACGCTCTGATCGGCTCGCAGTTGCTGGCGCTGCCGGCCGACTTCGCACCGCAGACCGTGACCATGGCGGTCAGCTTCTACTACGGCGAAGCGCCCGTCTCGTGAGTCCCTGGGTCCGCCTGGAATCCGGCGCGCGGCGCAAGGCCCGCAGCGCCCGCTGGTCGCTCGTGCGGCGCGCGATCCACGGGCGCCGCTCCGCGACCTGGCGGCAGTCGGCCGTCGCGCTGTTCGCAGCCACCGTCTCGCTGGCCGCGAGTTGTCGCAGCGCGGCGCCGCCGGTCGTGCCCGACGCCCCGCGCCCCGCCGCCGCGACCACGCCGGCTCCGGCCAGCCCCGTGGTGCCCGCGCCGGCCGGCTCGTGGGAGCAGGCACTCACGCCCGACGCGATCCGCGTCGGCGTCCTGACCGCGGCGAAGCGGGCGACCCTCGGCGCCGACTCGGGCCTCGACGTGTGGGTCGCGCGCACCCCGGGTGACTGGGGTCGCCCGTTCCGCCTGGCCCGGCTGTCGGCGATCCCGACCTCGGCCGCGACGTCCGCGGGCTACCGCGTGCAGGTGGCGAGCCTGATCGACAAGGCCGCCGCCGAGCGCATGGCGCAGCAGGTCGCCGCCTCCACCCACCGCGAGGCCGTCATCCAGTGGAGCGAGCCGACCCGCACCTGGCAGGTCCGGATCGGGCCGTTCGCCACCCGCGAGGAGGCCGTGCTGTTCACCGGCACGCTCTCGCGAGAGGGTTTCGGCGGCAGCTTCGTCGCGCCCGAGGGGGCAGCGGGGGGAGCGGTCGGCCGGCTGCGAGTGCTGGAGACGGGCGAAGAGGTCCACGGCGTCCGGGTGCGCGCCGCGGCCGCGGACGAGTTCGTGGCACTCGGCGCCGAGCCGTACCGGGGCGGCTTCGAGCTGCGGGCGACGCCCGAGGGCACGCTGTCCGCGATCAACGTGCTGCCGCTCGAGGAGTACCTGCGCGGCGTCGTGCCCAACGAACTCTCGCCGTCGGCCTTTCCGGAACTCGAGGCGCTGAAGGCGCAGGCCGTGGCCGCGCGCACCTACGCCGTGCGCAACCGCGGCCAGTTCGAGGCGCTCGGCTACGACATCTGCGCGACCCCGACCTGCCAGGTCTATCGCGGCCAGGGCACCGAGCACCCGCTGACGGACCAGGCGATCGCCGAGACCCGCGGCCTGGTCGCGACCAGCGGCGGACGACCGATCAACGCCCTCTACACCTCGACCTGCGGCGGCCACACCGAGCAGGGCGCGGCGGTCTTCAAGGGCGGAGATCCGGCGCCGTACCTGGCCGGCGTCGCCTGCGTCCCGGAGCAGGGCGCGTGGACGACGCTGCGCTCGACCGCGGCGCCGCTGCGGTTCGGGGGCGATGGCGGAGATCGGGCTCGTGACCTGGCGCTGCTGACGGCGCTGGGCGTGCTCGGCTCCGGGCGCTCCGGAACCGGCGGGCTCGACGGCGCGGCCACGGAAGACGAGATCCGCACCTGGACTTCGCGACTGGTGGCGGCGCTCAAGCGCAAGGGCTGCGACAGCGCAGCGGCGGCCCCCATCCACAAGCGGCGCAGCGCGTTCCTCCACGTGGCGTCGAGCCTGTGCTGGCAGGAACGCGGGGCGAGGCTGCTGGCGCCGCGCGACGCCGAGTACCTGTTGCAGGTCGAGGACGCCGCGGGTTTCGCCAGCGATGCCGAACGGAAGGCCGCCGCCGTGCTGCTCGGCTACGGGATCGTGGCGCCCGATGCGGACAACCGGCTGCGACCCGAGGCGACGATCTCGCGGGTCGAGGCCGCGTCGCTGCTGGCCCGCGCGGCGCTCGAGGCGGGGCCGCCCGGGCTCGTGGTCGGCCAGTTCCGCAGCTCGGAGCCGGGCGACGGCCGGCTGCTGCTTCAGGTCGGGGAGGAGACGCGGAGCCTGGCCGTGGCGCCGGACGCGCGGCTGTTCCGCGCCTACGAGGGGCGCGCGCTGCCGGCCTCGGCGTTGCTGATCACCACTGGCGATCGCGTGCGGGTCGTGCAGGACGGGGGACGCGTGGTGTACGTCGACGTCGAGCAGACGAAGCTCGGTGCCGCGGCCGACCGCACGTCGCGGCTGTACCGCTGGGAGGTGCGGCTGACGCCCGCCGACGTCGAGAAGGCCGTGGCCCGCTATGGCACGCCCGGCGCCGTGCGCGAGCTCAAGGTCAAGCAGATCGGCATCTCCGGCCGCGTGCTCGAGCTGGACGTCGTCGGTGCCGAGAGCACGCTGACGCTGACCGGGCTCCAGGTGCGGTGGGGCCTCGGCCTGCGCGAGAACCTGTTCGTGATCGACCGCGAGTACGGGGACGACGGCCAGGTCGCGCGCTTCGTGTTCACCGGCAAGGGCTGGGGCCACGGCGTCGGCCTGTGTCAGGTGGGCGCCTTCGGGCTGGCCCGGGCCGGTGCGAAGTTCGACGCCATCCTGCGCCACTACTACCGGGGCATCGCGGTCGAAACCGCCCGCTAACGCGGAAGCGGCTACAATGCCGCAGCCCATGAGCACCGCTCCGCTGCCCAAGCGTATCGAGGCCTTCGCGGTCGAGGGTGGCCTGCGCGGTGGGCTCGCCGACCTGCCGCTGCCCGAACTGCTGGCCTACCTGCGCCAGACGAAAGCCACGGGGGTGTTGTCGGTCGTCGCGGGCGGGGCCCGCAAGTCCGTCTACGTCAGGGATGGCCGGGTCGTGTTCGCGACCTCCAACCTTCCCAACGATCGCCTCGGCGAGATCCTGCTGCGCGAGGGCAAGATCAGCGTCGAGGAGTACGAGGCCTCGATCAAGGCGCTGTCCAAGGGCAAGCGCCAGGGCCGCGTGCTGGTGGAGATGGGTGCCCTGTCGCCCAAGGACTTCTGGGAAGGCGTGCAGTTCCAGGTCCGCGAGATCGTCCACAGCATCTTCCCGTGGGACGAGGGCCAGTTCCACTTCGAGTCCTCGACGCTGCCGGAGCAGGAGCGCATCACGGTCGATCTCGACGTGCGCGACCTCGTGCTCTCGGGACTGCGTGCCGTCGACGCCGCCGGCGCCCTGTCCGAGCGCTTCCCCGAGCCGTCGGTGGTGCTCGAGCGGGTCGCGGGGGAGTCGGACGCGGGGCTCGAAGCGTACGAGCGCCACGTGCTGGGGCTGGTCGACGGCCAGCGCGCAGTGAACGACGTCTGCCGCGAGAGCGAGATCGGCGACAGCGAGACGCTGAAGGTGCTCTACGCGCTGCTGAGCGTCGGCCTGCTGAAGCCGCGCGGGCGCAAGGTCCACGCCCTCGACTCCGATTTCGTGCCCGAGGACTCGGTCGTCTCCGTGGTCCAGTCCTTCAACAACATGTACTCGTACGTGTTCCGGTACATGGTGCGCGAGGTCGGGCCGATCGCGGAGAACGTGCTCGAGAAGTACCTGGGTGGCCTGCGCGAGAGCCGGCGCGAGGTGTTCGCCGGGGTCAAGCTGCAGAAGGACGGGACGCTCGACATGGGGCTGCTCGAGAAGAACCTCGACCGTTTCCCCGAGGAACAGCGCCGCTCGCTGCTGGTCGACGCGCTCAACGAGCTGCTCTACGCCGAGTTGCTCGCCGTCAAGCGCACCCTCGGCTCCGATCACGAGGCCAACATCATCAAGGCGATCCGCGAGAAGTAGTCGTGGACCCCGCGGTGCGCGCCCGCCTGCGGGGAAGTGCCTGGATCCTGCTGGCGATCCTGCTGGTCGTCGCCTGGCGGCTGTGGCGCCTCGGGTAGTCGTCGTCGCCGGCCCGACCGCCGCGGGCAAGAGCGACGCGGCGTTGCGCCTGTGCGAGGAGCGCGGCGGCGAGATCGTGTCGTGCGACAGCCTGCAGGTGCACCGCGGCTTCGACATCGGGTCGGCCAAGCCATCGACAGCCGAGCGGGCGCGGGTCCGGCACCACCTCGTCGACGTCGCCGCGGCCGACGAGGATTATTCGGCGGCGCGTTATCTCGAGGCGGCCCGGGCCGCACTCGACGACATCGCCGGGCGCGGCCGGCTCGCCGTGGTCGTCGGCGGTACCGGGCTCTACCTGCGGGCGCTGTTGCACGGCCTGGCCCCGGCGCCGCCGCGCGACCCGGTGTTGCGAGCACGACTGGACGCGCTGGCCGCGCGCTTCGGCGATGTGCGGCTGTGGCGGCACCTGCGCCGCGTCGACCCGCCGGCCGCGGCTCGGATCGCTCCGCGCGACCGGCTGCGGGTCGTGCGCGCGCTCGAGGTCTTCCATCTGACCGGCCGCCCGCTGTCCACCCACCACGGGACGGGTGAGCAGCCGCTGGCGGGGTTCGTGGTGCGCACGTACGTGCTCGACCCGGGCCAGCCCGCGCTGCGGCCGCGGGTGGAGCGGCGGACGGCCGCGATGCTCGAGGCGGGCCTGGTGGAGGAAGCGCGGCGCCTGCTCGAGCGCCACGGCGAGGTCCGCGCGCTGGCCGCGATCGGCTACCGCGAGGCCGTCGCCCACCTGCGCGGCGCGCTCCCGGGCGAGCAGTTGCCGCGTGCTATCGTCGCCTCGACGATGCAGTACGCGAAGCGCCAGCGCACCTGGTTCCGGCACCAGGTCGCAGGTGCTTTCTGGTACACCGACGGAGCAGCGCTGCGCGATGCGGCGCGCGCCTGGCTCGACGAGGAGGCTGCATGACCCCGCGTTTCCGACGTGCGATCGTGATCGTCTGCGACGGCCTGGGGGTCGGCGCCGCTCCCGACGCCGCGGCCTTCGGCGACGAGGGGAGCGACACCCTGGGCCACGTGCTCCAGTCACGCCGGGTCGCGATCCCCAACCTGACCGCGCTGGGGCTCGGCAACCTGACGCCCTCCTTCGACGGCGCCCGTCACGGCGCGCCACGCGGCGCGTGGGGCAAGCTGGCGGAGCGCAGCGCCGGCAAGGACACCGCGACCGGCCACTGGGAGATGATGGGCCTGCTCACCCCGAAGCCCTTCGAGACCTATCCGGACGGCTTCCCGGGTGCGCTGGTCGAGGCCTTCGAGCGCCGGATCGGCCGCAGCGTGCTGGGCAACGTGGCCGCGTCGGGCACCGAGATCATCAAGGAACTGGGCGACGAGCACCGCCGCAGTGGCCGTCCGATCCTCTACACCTCGGCGGACTCGGTGTTCCAGATCGCGGCCCACGAGGAGACGATCCCGGTCGCCGACCTCTACAAGATGTGTCGCCAGGCGTACGAGCTGGCCTGCCTCGAGTACGGCGTGTGCCGGATCATCGCCCGGCCGTTCGTGGGCGACGGGCCGGCGACCTACAAGCGCACCCACAACCGCCGCGACTTTCCGGTGCCGCCTCACGGCGACACCCTGCTCGACCGGCTCGCGGCGGCGGGGCAGCCGGTGTTCGGCGTCGGCAAGATCGAGGACATCTTCACGGGCCGCGGCATCGCCGAGGCAGTCCACACGAAATCGGACGCCGACGGCATCGACCAGACGCTGCTGCGGATGAAGACCCAGCGCGAGGGCCTGATCTTCACCAACCTGGTCGACTTCGACACCCTGTTCGGCCACCGCAACGACGTGCCGGGGTTCGCCGCCAACCTCGAGGCGCTCGACCGCCGGATCCCCGAGTTGCTCGACGCCCTGGGCAGCGACGACGTGCTGATGCTGACCGGCGACCACGGCTGCGACCCCTCGGACGTCTCGACCGACCACACCCGCGAGTACGTGCCGATGCTGGTCTGGGGGCCCGACGTGCGGAAGTCGGTGGAACTGGGCGCCCGCACCTCGTTCGCGGACCTCGGTCAGACCCTGGCCGACAACTTCGGCGTGGTGCGGCTGGAAGCGGGGGAGTCGTTCCTCGCGGCCCTGTAGCCGGTCCCGGGGCTTGACAGCCGGGGCCAAAACCCTGCAAAATCAAGTGTTTTGAGCGCAAACACCAGTCTGGTCATCGAGCTCGCCCAGATCCCTCCCGAGGGCCTGGCGGTCGACACGGATCTCGACGCCGGCGCCCTCCACCTGGAGGCGGACGGGGCTTTCGAGCTGAACGCGGGCGCGCACCTTGTTTGCCGCATCGAGCGCGGCGAGGGGGACTCCGTCCACGTCAAGGGCCGGTTCACGGCCGAGGCCGGCCTCGGCTGCAGCCGCTGTCTGGAGCGCTCGTTGTTCCCGGTCGGCCAGGCGCTGGACGTCTTCTACCTGCCGCGGATCGTCGATCGCACCGTCGACGCGGAAGAGGAAGACGACGTCGAACTGTCCGACCACGACCTGGTCGTGGCGTATTACGAGGGCGGCCGCTTCGACCTCGGCGAGCTGGTGCGCGAGCAGATCGTGCTGTCGCTGCCGATGAAGCCGCTGTGCGTCGAGGGCTGCCGTGGCCTGTGCCTGCAGTGCGGCGCGAACCGCAACCAGCACGACTGCGGCTGCAAGCCGCTCGCCGACCCGCGGCTGTCGGGCCTCGCCGACCTCCTCGGTCCCGGTTCCAAGTAGAGTTCCTAGAGAAAAACCCGCGGCGGCCGCAGTGCGGTCCGCCGCCACAGGAGAGCGTTTCCGATGCCGAATCCCAAGCGCCGTCACTCCAAGGCCCGCACCTCGACCCGCCGCGCGCACGATCACCTCACGGCGCCGGGGCTGTCGAACTGCCCCAACTGCCACGAGCCGAAGCTGCCGCACCGCGTGTGCCCGCACTGCGGCCACTACAAGGGCAAGCAGGTCGTCGATTCCAAGGAGGCCTGAGCCGCCTCGGTCAGCCGCCCTTCCAAGCGATGACACCCGTTCCTCCCCGGGTCGCCGTCGACGCCCTCGGGGGTGACCACGGAGTGAGCGTGGCCGTGCGCGGGGCCGTCGACGCCGCCCGCGCGTACGGCATACGTGTGCTCCTCGTGGGCCCTGAGGACGCCATCCGCCGCGAGTTGCAGGCGGTGGGCGCCGGCGGCCTGCCCGTCGAGGTCCGTCATGCCCCCGAAGAGGTGGGCATGGCGGAGAAGGTCACCCGCCCCACGCTCAAGAAGCGCTCGTCGATCCTGGTGGCGCTCGAGGCCGTGCGCGACAAGGAAGCGGACGCCTTCTTCTCCGCCGGCAACACCGCCGCCTGCTGGACGATCGCTCGCCTCGTGCTCGGCACGCTGGAGGAGGTCGACCGCCCCGCGCTGGCCGCGGTGATGCCCTCGCGCTGCGGCCAGACCGTGATCCTCGACGTCGGTGCCAACGCCTCGTGCAAGGCGCGCAACCTCGAGGAGTTCGCCCTGATGGGCGACGTCTACGCCCGCGCCATGTTCGGCGTGGAGCGCCCGCGCGTGGGCGTGATGAGCGTGGGCGAGGAGGAGACCAAGGGCAACGGCCTGGTGCGCGAGGTCCACGAGGTGCTGAAGGGCTCGGCGCTCAACTTCCTCGGCAACGCCGAGGGGCGCGACGTGTTCAACGGGCGCTTCGACGTGATCGTGATGGACGGCTTCGTCGGCAACGTCATCCTGAAGGCCAGCGAGAGCCTGGCCGCGCAACTGATGGAGCTGGTCAAGGGCGAGCTGATGCGGAACCCGATCCGCAAGGCGGGCGCGCTGCTGGCGCGCGGCGCCTTCAGGGCCGTCAAGAAGCGGATCGACCCCGCGGAGTACGGTGGCGCGCCGCTGCTGGGCGTGGGCGGTGCGTGCGTGATCGGCCACGGCAGCTCCAGCGCCTACGCGATCCACCACGGCGTGCGGGTGGCGGCCCACTTCCACTCGAGCGGCGTCAACCAGCAGATCGAGCAGGCGCTGCGCGGGCTGGCCGCGCGCAAGGCGTCGGCCGCAACGGCGGAGACGGCATGAGCGTCGCGTTCGTGTTCCCCGGCCAGGGCTCGCAGAAAGTGGGCATGGGCCGCGAGTTGTCCGAGGCCTTCGCGGAGAGCAAGGCGGTGTTCGCGGCCGCCGATGCGGCCCTCGGCGAGTCGATGTCGGGGCTGTGCTTCGACGGGCCCGAGGCCGACCTGCAGCTCACGGCCAACACCCAGCCGGCCATCCTGACCGCCAGCATCGCGGCCCTCCGCGCGCTCGAGGCGCGCGGCGTGGCGGCGCCCGCGTGGGTCGCGGGCCACTCGCTCGGCGAGTACTCGGCGCTGGTGGCCGCGGGGGCGCTGTCCTTCGCCGACGCCGTGCGCACCGTGCGCCGGCGGGGCCAGTACATGCAGGAGGCCGTGCCGGTCGGGGTCGGGGCGATGGCCGCGATCCTGATGCTCGACACCGCGGCGATCGAAGAGGCCTGTCGCGAGGCCGCGCAGGGCGAGGCGGTCTCCGCGGCCAACATCAACTGCCCGGGTCAGGTGGTGATCGCCGGCCACGCCGCGGCCGTCGATCGCGCCAGCGAGGCGTGCAAGGCCAGGGGCGCCAGGCGCGCGGTGCGCCTGCCCGTGTCCGCCCCCTTCCATTGCTCGCTGATGCAACCTGCCCAGGATCGGCTGGCGGCGGACCTCGCTGCGCTGGCCTTCGCCGACCCGCGGATGCCGTTGCTCAACAACGTCGACGCGGCGGCAGTCCGCTCGGCGGACGGCTGCCGCGACGGCCTGGTGCGCCAGGTCTCGGGCGCGGTGCGCTGGCAGCAGTCGCTCGAAAAGCTGGCCGCCGAAGGGGTCGACACGTTCGTGGAGATCGGCCCGGGCACCGTGCTCTCGGGCCTCGTCAAGAAGACGCTGAAGTCGGCCCGGGTCCTGAACGTCGAGGACCCGAAGAGCCTGGAAGCCGCGGTCGCGGCGCTCGCGGGAGTCGCCTGATGGGAACCCTGGCAGACAAGGTCGTGCTGGTGACGGGCGCCTCGCGCGGAATCGGGCGGGCGATCGCCCGCGCCGTGGCCGCGGAAGGTGCGGTCGTGGTACTGGCAGCGCGCGACGAGGCGAAGCTGGCCGAGGTGCGGGCGGAGATCGAGGCGGCGGGCGGCAAGGCTGCGACGCTGGCGCTCGACGTGGCGAAGCGCGAGTCGGTGGAGGCGGCCTTCGCCGCGCTGCTGGCGGCCCACGGCCGCATCGACGGCCTGGTCAACAACGCCGGCGTGACCCGCGACGGGCTGCTGCTGCGGATGAAGGACGACGACTGGGAGGCCCCGCTGCGGACCAACCTGACGGGCGCCTTCCTCTGCACCCAGGCCGCGATCAAGCCGATGCTCAAGCAGCGCGCGGGGCGGATCGTCAACATCGCCTCGGTCGTGGGCATGACCGGCAACGCCGGCCAGGCCAACTACGCCGCCAGCAAGGCGGGCCTGATCGGCTTCACCAAGAGCGTCGCCCGCGAGGTCGCTTCGCGCGGCATCACGTGCAACGCCGTGACCCCGGGTTACATCGACACGGAGATGACCGCGGCGATGACCGACAAGGCGCGGGAGGCGATGCTGGCGGCGATTCCGCTGGCGCGCCCGGGCCGGGGCGAAGACGTGGCCGGTGCCGTGGTGTTCCTGCTTTCGGAGGCGGCGTCGTACGTGACCGGGCAGGTGCTCGGCGTGGACGGCGGCTTCCACATGTAGAATGGCCCGCCCGGGGCGTCGAGCCGGGTGGATCCATTTCGTCGCGACTAGAGGGAGGAGAGGGGAGCGTCCCGGTGGCGCTTCCCCGGAGGACCGCATGGAGCCTGTTGCCGATCGCGTGAAGAAGATCATCGTGGAGCAGCTGGGTGTCGAGGAAGACCTCGTCAACCCCGACGCCTCCTTCGTCGACGACCTCGGCGCCGACAGCCTCGACACCGTCGAGCTGGTGATGGCGCTGGAGGAGGAGTTCGGCGTCGAGATCCCGGACGAGGACGCCGAGAAGATCACCCGCGTCCGCGAGGCGGTCGACTACATCGAGAAGCACGCCGCGAAGAAGTAGCCGTCCACGCCGCACGCTTCCCCCGCGCTAGGCCCGTGGCGACCACTCCGACGGCCGGGCTCCCCGGGGGTGCGGGGGCGGAGGAGGGTTCGTGGTCCGACGGAGCCCCCGTGGAGACCGGCGCCGTGACCGTCACGGCGCCGGTGCTCAGCAAGGAGCGAGTGAGTGAGCCAGAAGCGGCGCGTCGTGGTGACGGGCGTGGGCGTGCTGTCCCCGGTCGGGATCGGCACCGAGGCGACGTGGGCAGCACTGCAGGCCGGGCGCTCGGGTGCCGGCCCGATCACGTTGTTCGACGCCTCCGCGCACTCGACCCATTTCGCGTGCGAGGTCAAGGGGTTCGACCCGCTGGCCCACGTGGACAAAAAAGACGTCAAGAAGATGGACCGCTTCACGCAGTTCGCGGTGGCCGCCGCGGACTACGCGCTGAAGGACTCCGGCTTGACGATCGACGATTCGAATGCCGAACGCATCGGCGTGCTGATCGGCTCCGGCATCGGCGGCTTCGCGACCATCGAGCGCGAGCACGAGACGTTGATGAAGAGCGGGCCGCGTCGGATCAGCCCGTTCTTCATCCCGGCGGCGATCATCAACCTGGCCTCGGGCTGGGTCTCGATCCGCACCGGCGCCAAGGGCCCCAACTCGGCCGTCGTCACGGCCTGTGCCAGCGGTGCCCACGCGATCGGCGACGCCTTCCGCATCATCCAGCGCGGCGATGCGGACGGCATGCTGGCCGGCGGCTCCGAGGCGGCGATCACGCCGTTGGCGGTCGGCGGCTTCTGCGCGATGCGCGCGTTGTCGCAGCGCAACGACGCGCCCGAGAAGGCGTCGCGGCCGTTCGACAAGGACCGCGACGGCTTCGTGATCGGCGAGGGTGCGGGCCTGCTGGTGCTGGAGGCGCTCGACCTCGCGCTGGCCCGTGGCGCCCGCATCCTGGCCGAGGTCGTCGGCTACGGCATGTCGTCGGACGCCTTCCACATCTCGGCCCCGGCCGAAGACGGCGACGGCATCCGCCGGGTGATGAACGCGACCCTGCGCGACGCCGGCGTGACGCCGGCGGACGTCGGCTACGTCAACGCCCACGGCACGTCCACGCCCGCGGGCGACGGCATCGAGGCCACGGCGATCAAGGCCGTGTGGGGCGAGCACGCGTCGCGGGTGGCAGTGTCCTCGACCAAGTCGATGACCGGCCACCTGCTCGGTGCGGCCGGCGGCGTGGAGGCGGTCATCACCGCGCTGGCGCTGCGCGACCAGGTGCTGCCGCCGACGATCAACCTCGACAACCCCGACCCTGCCTGCGACATCGACTGCGTGCCGAACGTCGCGCGCAAGGCCGACATCACGTACGCGCTTTCGAATTCGTTCGGGTTCGGGGGCACCAATGCGGCACTGCTGTTCCGCCGTTACCAGTAGTCATTCATTCCTCGCCTGAATTGAGGGACCGATGAAGATCATCGTCTGCGTGAAGCAGGTCCCCGACACCGAGACCCGGATCCGGATCAACCCGGAGGGGAACGGCATCGTGGAGCAGGACGTGAACTGGGTCGTCTCGCCGTACGACGAACATGCGATCGAAGAGGCGCTGCGGATCAAGGAGCAGAAGGGGGGCGAGGTCGTGCTCGTCTCGCTCGGCCCCGACCGCGCGCAGACGGCGCTCCGCAACGGGCTGGCGATGGGCGCCGACTCGGCCGTGCACCTGAAGGACGCGGCGTTCGACGCGGCCGACACGATGGGCGTGGCGAAGGCGCTGGCGGCCGCGATCAAGGGCATCGGCGGCTACGACCTCGTGCTCACGGGCCAGCAGGGCGTGGGCGGCGACAACAGCCAGGTCCCGGGCCTGCTCGCCGGCCTGCTCGACCTGCCGCAGGTGACGATGGCGATCAAGCTCGAGACCGGCGACGGCAAGGCCACGGTCACCCGCGAGATCGAAGGCGCGACCGAGGTCTGGGAGACCTCGCTGCCGGCGGTGATCTCCGCCCAGAAGGGCCTCAACGAGCCGCGCTACGCCAGCCTCAAGGGCATCATGGCGGCCAAGAAGAAGACGATCGAGGCGAAGGACGCCGCGGCTCTCGGCATTGCCGCCGCGGACCTCGCCCCGCTGACCCAGGTCGCCAGCCTCGAGCTGCCGCCGGCGCGTCCCGCCGTGCGCATGATCGACGGCGATCCCGAGACCCAGGCCCGCGAGCTGCTGCGGCTGCTCCACGAAGAAGCGAAGGTGATCTGATGAAGTCCATCGTCACGTTTGCCGAACAGCGCGACGGCAAGCTCCGGCGCCCCTCGCTCGAGGCCGTCTCCGAGGCCCGTCGTGTCGCCGAGGCGATGGGCGGCGCCCAGGTCGAGGCCGTCGTGATCGGCCCCGGCAGCGGTGCGCTCGCCGCCGAGCTCGGCCACTACGGCGCCGACGTCGTCCACGTGTTCGACGCCGCGGACCTCGACAAGTACGCCACCGAGGTCTGGTCCCGGGCGCTCGCGCAGGTGATCGGCGAGGTCAAGCCGGCCGCCGTCCTGGTCCCGTTCACGGCAACGGGGAAGGACCTGGCCCCGCGCGTCGCCGCGGCCACGGGCGCCGGCCTCGTCTCCGACTGCTCCGCGCTCGCGGTCAAGGACGGCAAGCTCGAGGCCCGTCGCGCGGTCTACTCCGGCAAGGCATTCGCGACCGTGCGCTGGAGCGGCGAGCCGCAGATGGCCACGCTGCGCGCCAACGTGTTCTCGCTTGCCAAGCCGGACACGTCGCGCGCGGCCAAGGTCGTGCCCCGCACCGTCGAGGCCTCCGCCCGCGCGAAGGTCACCGCGGTCAACGTCACCGCCACCGGCAAGATCGAGTTGACCGAAGCCCAGACCGTGGTCTCCGGCGGCCGCGGCATGAAGGGGCCCGAGCACTTCCACCTGGTCGAGGAGCTGGCGGCGGCGTTCGGCGCCGCGGTCGGCGCCTCGCGCGCGATCGTCGACGCCGGCTGGGTCGACCATCACGTCCAGGTCGGCCAGACGGGCAAGACCGTGTCGCCGACGCTGTACATCGCCTGCGGCATCAGCGGCGCGATCCAGCACCTGGCCGGCATGTCGTCCTCGCGCATCATCGTCGCCATCAACAAGGACGGCGACGCGCCGATCTTCAAGGTGGCCGACTACGGCATCCTCGGCGACGCGTTCGAGGTGATGCCGAAGCTGACCGAGGCCGCGAAGGCGTACTTCGCCGCCAAGGGCTAGGCGATGGCCGAGCGCGACGTTCTCGAGACGGACGTCCTGGTCGTCGGCGGCGGGCCCGCGGGGCTCGCCGCCGCGATCCGCTTCAAGGACCTGCTCGACGCCCACAACGCCAAGGCCGAGAAGAAGCTCGAGGCCTCGGTGATGGTGGTCGAGAAGGCCGCCGAGTTCGGCGCCCACAACCTCTCGGGCGCCGTGCTCGACCCGGTCTCGTTGCAGGAGCTCTGCCCCGACTTCGACGCCCAGGGGGCGCCGGTGTCGACCCGCGTCACCGGCGACCGCGTGTACTTCCTGACGGAAGGCCGGCAGTTCCGGCTGCCGATCGTCCCGCCCTCGCTGCAGAACCACGGCAACCGCATCATCAGCCTCAACCAGCTCGTGAAGTGGCTGGCGGGGCAGGCCGAGAAGCGGGGCATCGACCTGCTGGCCGGGTTCCCCGCGGCCGAGGTGCTGTACGAGGGCGACCGCGTCGTCGGCGTGCGCACGGGCGACAAGGGCATCGACAAGCACGGCAAGAAGAAGGGCAACTTCGAGGCGGGCGTCGACCTGCGCGCGAAGGTCACGATCCTGGCGGAAGGCGCTCGCGGCAGCCTGACCAAGACGCTGGTGCCGCGGCTCGGCCTCGACAAGGGCAAGCACCCGCAGGTCTACACCCTCGGCATCAAGGAACTGTGGGAAGTGCCCGCCGGCACGCTGCCGCGCGGCGAGGTCATCCACACGGTCGGCTTCCCGCTGGAGGAGGACACCTTCGGTGGTGGCTTCATCTACGGTTTCACCGACACCCTGATCTCGATCGGCCTGGTGGTCGGGCTCGACTACCGCGATCCGCTGACCGATCCCCACGGGCTCTTCCAGCGCATGAAGCAGCACCCGCTGGTGAAGAAGCTGCTCGAGAAGGGCTCGATGGTGCGCTACGGCGCGCGCACCCTCGGCGAGGGCGGCTGGTACTCGATCCCGCAGCCGTACGCCGACGGCGTGATGCTGATCGGCGAGGCGGCGGGTTACCTGAACCCCGCGCGGCTGAAGGGCGTGCACCTGGCGCTCAAGACCGGCATGCAGGCGGCCGAGACCGCGCTGGATGCGCTGGTCGCCGACGACACCTCGGCCGTGAAGCTGAAAGCGTTCGACGACCGGGTGCAGGGCTCGTACGTCAAGGAAGAGCTGTGGAAGAGCCGCAACTTCCACGCCGCGTTCAAGAACGGCCTGTGGTTCGCGCTGCCGCAGCTCGGCTTGCAGGAGATCACCGGCGGGCACGGCATCGAAGACCCGCTGGAGCCGGGCAAGGGCTACGCCGAGATGCAGACGTTCGGCAAGTACTGGGGCGGGAGCCTGAGCAAGGACTCGTTCCAGCGGCCGAAGCCGGACGGCAAGCTGACCTTCGACCGGCTGACGGACGTCTACAACTCCGGTACCAAGCACGAGGAGGACCAGCCCGCCCACCTGCACGTGGCCGATCCGAACATCTGCGAGACGCGTTGCAAGGAGGAGTTCGGCAACCCCTGCGAGCGCTTCTGCCCGGCGGCGGTGTACGAGATGGTGCCGAAGACGGAAGACCCGAAGCAGGAGCGGCTGCAGATCAACTTCTCGAACTGCGTCCACTGCAAGACCTGCGACGTGATGGATCCGTACCAGATCATCACCTGGGTGACGCCGGAGGGCGGCGGCGGGCCGCGCTACGACGACCTCTGATCCGGTGAGCGGGGGGAGTCCTTCGGGTTCCCCCCGCGTCGGGCTGTTCGATCACCCGGTCTTCCTCGAGCACGACACCGGGCCGGGCCACCCCGAGCGGCCCGAGCGCCTGCTGGCGTTCGAGCGCGGCCTGCGCGAGGCCGGCCTGTCGGGCCGGCTGATCGCCCGGCAGGCTGGCGAGGCGGACGCGGCCGCGATCCTGCGCGTGCACTCCGAGGGCCTGCTGCGCGACCTGGAGGCGTCCCGCGGCCAGCGCTTCGCCTTCGACCCCGACACCCCGGCGGGGCCGCGCTCCTTCGAGGCCGCACTGCTGGCGGCCGGCGCGGTGACCGGCGCGGTCGACGCGGTGCTCGACGGGGACCTGGACCAGGCTCTCGTGGCGGTGCGTCCGCCGGGCCACCACGCCCTTCGCGATCGCCCGATGGGCTTCTGCCTGCTCGGCAACGTGGCCATCGGCGCCGCTCACGCGCTGGCCCGCGGGCTCGCGCGGGTCGCCGTGATCGACTGGGACGTCCACCACGGCAACGGCACGCAGCAGGCGTTCGAGCACGACCCGCGCGTGCTGTTCACGTCGTCGCACGCCTGGCCGTTCTACCCCGGCACCGGCGCGCTGGCCGAGATGGGGGAGGGCCGCGGCCGCGGCTACACGGTCAACCTGCCGCTGCCGCAGGGCTGCGGCGACGCGGAGTACGTGGCGCTCTACGACGGGCTGGTGGCGCCGGTGGTGGCCGCGTTCGAGCCCGAACTCGTGCTCGTCTCGATGGGCTTCGATCCCCACGCCGACGACCCGCTCGCGGGCATGCAGGTGAGTGCTCCCGGCTTCGGCCGGCTGGCGAGCACGTGCCTCGCGGCTGCCGCGCCGGCCGGCGGCAAGGTCGTGTTCGTGCTCGAGGGCGGCTACGACCTCGAGGGCATCGCGACCTCGGCGGCCGCGGTGGCCCGGGTCGCGCTCGGCGAGCCGCCGTCGGCGGCCCCACCCGCACCGGGGCCCCGCTTCGAGGCGTTGCTGGGCGCGCTCCGCAGCGCCCATTCCGGCCACTGGCCGGTCCTGCGCTAGCATTCACGGTTCGAACGGCAACGAGGACGAAGCACGAGCGATGAGCGACTACGATTTCGAGGCGATCGAGACGCGCTGGCAGAAGCGCTGGCATGACGAGGGCACGTTCGAGGTGCGCGAGGACGCCTCGCGCCCGAAGTTCTACTGCCTCGAGATGCTGCCGTACCCGTCAGGCGACATCCACGTCGGCCACGTGCGGAACTACTGCATCACCGACGTCGTCTCGCGCGTCAAGCGGATGCAGGGCTTCAACGTGCTGCACCCGATCGGCTGGGACGCGCTGGGGCTGCCCGCGGAGAACGCGGCGATCAAGCGCGGCACCCATCCCGAGACGTGGACCCGGTCGAACATCGCGAGCATGAAGCAGCAGCTCCAGCGGATGGGCTTCAGCTACCCGTGGAGCCGCGAGATCGCGACCTGCGACGCGGACTACTACCACTGGAACCAGTGGACGTTCCTGCGCATGCTCGAGCGCGGCATCGCCTATCGCCAGAAGGCGCCGGTCAACTGGTGCCCGTCGTGCCAGACCGTGCTCGCCAACGAACAGGCCGAGGGCGGCATCTGCTGGCGTTGCAAGAGTGCGATCCAGGAACGCGAGATGGACCAGTGGTTCCTGCGCATCACGAACTACCAGGACGAGCTGCTCGACGACATGAACGGCCTGACGGAATGGCCCGAGCGCGTGCTCGTCCAGCAGAAGAACTGGATCGGCCGCTCGCCAGGCGCCCACGTCGACTTCGCGGTCGCAGGCGAGAAGGAGCCGATCCGCGTCTTCACGACCCGCGTCGACACCATCTGCGGCGCGACGTTCCTGCTGCTGGCCCCGGAGCACCCGCGGGTCGAGGCGCTGATGGCGAGCGTCGCCGGTGACGAGGCCAGGGCGGCGGTCGCGCGGCTGCACAGGCAGGACCGGCGCGCGCGACTGGCGGGCCAGGTCGAGAAGGAGGGCGTCTTCACCGGCCGCCACGCGGTGAACCCCTTCAACGGCGAGCGGATTCCGATCTGGGTCGGCAACTTCGTGCTGATGGGCTACGGGACGGGCGCGATCATGTCGGTGCCCGCCCACGACCAGCGCGACTTCGAGTTCGCCCGCAAGTACGACCTGAACGTGCGGGTCGTGATCCAGCCCGACGGCCCGGCGCTGTCCGGCGACACGCTGACGGAGTGCTACTCCGGCCCCGGCAAGCTCGTCAACAGCGGCGAGTGGAACGGCCTCGACTGGGAGGCCGCCAAGGACAAGATGGCGGCGCACGCCGAGGCGAAGGGCTTCGGCAAGGCGACCGTCACCTACCGCCTCAAGGACTGGCTGATCAGCCGCCAGCGCTACTGGGGCACGCCGATCCCGGTCGTGTACTGCGACAAGTGCGGAGTGAAGGGCGTTCCGGATTCCGAACTGCCCATCAAGCTGCCGCCCGACGCGCCGTTCACGGGCGAAGGCGGCAACCCGCTGGAGAAGGTCGAGTCCTTCGTCAAGGCGAAGTGCCCGTCGTGCGGCGGCCCGGCGCGGCGCGAGACGGACACGATGGACACGTTCGTCGACTCGTCCTGGTACTTCTATCGCTACTGCTCGCCGAAGTACGCGGGCGGCCCGTTCGACCCGAAGGCCGTCGCTCACTGGTTCCCGATCGACCTCTATGTCGGCGGCATCGAGCACGCGATCCTGCACCTGATCTACTCCCGGTTCTGGACCAAGGTGTTGCGCGACCTCGGGCTGGTGAAGGACGCCGAGCCGGTGACCCGGCTGTTCCCGCAGGGCATGGTCCACTGGAAGGGCGAGGTGATGTCCAAGTCGAAGGGCAACACGATCGCCCCCGACGACGTGAACGCCCGCTACGGCGCGGACACGCTGCGCCTCTACGTGCTGTTCGCCGCCCCGCCGGAGATGTCGCTGGAGTGGAGCGAAGAGGGCATCGAGGGGCCACACCGCTTCCTGCTGCGCCTCGTGCGGCTGGTCGGCCGCCACGCCGACGTGCTGCGGCCGCTGGCCGGGCAGCCGATGCCCGCCGAGTTGTCCGCGGCGGCGCGCGACCTGCGCCGGCGGACCCACCAGGCCATCGCCAAGATCAGCGAGGACGTGTCGGAGCGGCTCCAGCTCAACACCGCGGTCGCGGCGCTGATGAAGCTGTCGAACGAGATCCACGCGGCGGAGCCCGCGCTGCAGGACGACCCGGCCGGTCGTTTCGCACTGCGCGAGGCGGTGGTGACCCTCGTGCAACTGCTGAACCCGTTCGCCCCCCACGTGACCGAGGAGTTGTGGGAGAAGTTGCAGCCTGCCGGAACGGGGCCGCTGGTCGACACCCGGTGGCCGGTCGCCGACGCGGCCGTCGCCCGCGAGGAGACGGTCGAGCTGGCCGTGCAGGTCAACGGCAAGGTCCGCGCCCGCATCAGCGTGGCTGCCGGCACGGCGGAGGAGGCGATCCGCGCAGCGGCGCTGGCCGAGCCGAAGGTCGTGGAGCAGATCGCGGGCAAGGAGATCGTGAAGGTGGTCGTGGTGCCCGGTCGGCTGGTCAGCGTGGTGGTGAAGTGAAGCGCCGCGCGGCGCTCACGGCGATGGTCGCCGGCCTGGCCGGCTGCGGCTACGGACTGGTCGGCCGCGGCGGCTCGCTCGATCCCACGATCAAGCGGCTCGGCGTCCCGCTGTTCAAGGACGCCACGGGGAAGCCGGGCCTCGACCAGAAGATCACCTCGCGCGTGATCGAGGAGTTGCTCAAGCGCGGCTCGG
The DNA here is from genome assembly GCA_023701125.1 of Vicinamibacteria bacterium. Lineage (GTDB taxonomy): Bacteria > Acidobacteriota > Vicinamibacteria > Fen-336 > Fen-336 > WYBL01. The sequence continues at coordinate 32,274 of JAMPXO010000035.1, forward strand.
GAGTCAACGTCGTCCAGGATCGAGCCGGCGTCGACGCGCTGGTCGAGGGCGAGCTGACGGGCTACGCGATCAACCCCGTCGGCTTCGAGCAGGGCGCCACCGGCACCACCCAGGCCAGCCGCTACACCGTCGTGCTGACCGCCCGCGTCCGCTACACGAAGACCGGCGTCGACGAGCCGCTGTACCAGAACGACGCCTTCCAGTTCCGCGACGAGTACGACATCAGCGGCAACCCGGCGGAGTTCTTCGACCGCGAGGGCCAGGCCCTCGACCGCCTCGCGCTGCAGTTCGCGCGGACCCTGGTCGCCACCATGCTCGAGGCGTTCTAGTCCTCGTGGCCCGTGGCGCGGCGCCCGCCGCCTTCCTGCACCTGGTCCACGGCGACAAGGACAAGTTCGACTCCTGGCTCGCGGAGCGGTGGCTGCAGCGGATCTGCGCCCAGTGGCTGGGGGCGGACCCGCCGCCCGACGCGATCGTGACGTTCCGCGGCGAGGAGCGGGCGACCTGGCCCGAGATCGCCGACGCGTTGCGCTCGGGCTCGCTGTTCGCGTCGAAGCGGGTGGTCGTCGTGCGCCGGGCGGAATCGGTGACCGACGACGCCGAGCCGCTGCTGGCTGCGCTCGAGTCGCCGGGCCCCGGCAACGCCCTGGTCGTGATCGCGGCCAAGACGGACAAGCGGCTGAAGCTGTGGAAGGCCCTGTTCGAGCGGGCGACGGTGCACCCTGCGTTGCCGCTGAAGGAGGCCGAGGCGCGGGCCGAACTGCGGCAGGAGCTGACGAAACGCCAGTTGCAGCTCTCGGCCGAGACCGTGGAGCAACTGATCGCGCGAGTGGGGCAGGACCTGCGCCGGCTGATGGGCGAGGTCGACAAGCTCGAGCTGCTGGCGGCCGGCGGTCGGCTCTCGGCCGAAGAAGCGGCGACCTCGCTCGGTCGGGCGATGGGCCGCCCGCCCTGGCTGCTGGGCGAGGCGGTCGGGCGCCGCGACCTGGCCGCGGCGCTGGCCCTCGTGGAGGAGGAGCTGGACCTGCGCGAGTACCCGCCGCTGTTGCTGGGCCGGATCTACTCGGCGGTTCGGGGCCTGCGCGGCGCACGGGCGCTGGGCCTGCGCGGGGTCGGCAGCGAGCACGCCTCGCTGCTCGGGGTGCTCCCGTTCAAGGTCGCGGAAACCGTCGCCAACGCGCGCGAGTGGACGGACGCACAGCTCGACAGCGCCCTCGCGGGGCTGCAGGAAGCCGATCGGCGGCTGAAGCTGGGTGCCGAGCCGCGAGCCACGCTGGCGGCGGCGCTGGTGGCGGCCCTCGGGGGAGCGGACCGCACGGCCCGGCCGGGGCCGGCCAGGTCTGACCGGGGGAGTGGGGGCGGAGCCGCTTCCGTTCGCGGCGGGAGCCCCCATGGGACCGGCGCCGACTTCACGTCGGCGTCGGAACCCGACCGAAGAGCTAGGAGGCCTTCTGCGACGCGAGCGCGTTGACGCGCTTCGTGAGCCGGCTCTTGTAGCGGGCCGCCGCGTTGTCGTGGACGATGCCCTTCTTGACGGCCTTGTCGATCTGGCCGACCGTCGCGGGCAGCAGTTCTTTCGCGGCCGCGGCGTCGCCCGTGCTCAGCGCCGAGCGGAGCTTCTTGACCTGGGTCTTGAGCTGCGAGGTGTTCTTCCGGTTGCGGGCCCGCTTCTTGAGGCCTTGCCTCTCCTGCTTCTGGGCCGACGCGTGATGGGCCAAGTCTTGCCTCCTGGGGCGCGGAGGGCCGTCCTGGCCTTTGAGCCGCGCGACAAACCAGCAGTTTACGGGGCCTGAGCCCGATGGTCAAGGACGAGAACCGCAGCCTGGCCCGATCCGCGACCCTCGTCAGCTCGATGGTGGGCGTGTCGCGGGTGATGGGCCTGGTCCGCGAGCAGGTGTTCGCTGCGCTGCTCGGCGCCGGGCCCTACTCGGACGCGTTCCGCATCGCGTTCCGGATCCCGAACCTGGTCCGCGACCTGTTCGCGGAAGGCGCTCTCTCCGCGGCGCTGGTGCCGACGTACTCGGCGACCATCGAGAAGGAGGGCCTGCCGGCCGCCCATCGGCTGGCCTCGCGCCTGTTCACGTTGCTGGCGGTGTGCCTCGGACTCCTGGTGGTCGTCGGCTGGGTCTTCGCCGAGCCACTCGTCGACCTGATCGCACCGGGCTTTTCGGCGGTCCAGGGCAAGGCCGAGTTGGCCACGCGCCTGACCCGGGTGATGCTGCCGTTCCTGCCGATGGTGTCGTTCGCCGCCGTCGCGATGGGCATGCTGAATGCCCGCGGCCGCTTCGGCCTGCCCGCCTTCGCGCCCGCGACGTTCAACCTGGCCTCCATCACCGTGGGCGTCGCGCTGTGGGCCGCCGGCTTCGAGGGCGAGAGCGTCGCCTTCGGCTGGGCGTTCGGGACCCTGCTCGGGGGCGCGGCCCAGTTCCTGGTTCAGTGGCCCGCGCTGCGCGCCGAGGGCTATCGCTTCGCGCCGGAGTGGAGCCCGGGCGACCCGGGCGTGCGCCGGATCGGCGCGCTGATGGCGCCGGCCACGGTCGGCCTCGCGGCGGTCCAGGTCAACGTGTTCGCGAGCAGCATCTTCGCGTCGCAGATGCCGGGCGCCGTCTCGTGGCTGGAGTACGCCTTCCGCCTGCTCTACCTGCCGCTGGGCATCTTCGGCGTCGCGATCGCGACGGTCGCGGCTTCCGGCCTGTCGCGGCAGGTGGCCCAGGGCGACCACGAGGCCGCCGCGCGGACGCTGCGCCAGTCGCTGCGCTTCGCGATGTTCCTGACGCTGCCCGCGACCGTCGGCCTGATCGCCCTGCGTGAGCCGATCGTGCGCCTCGTCTATGAACGCGGCCGCTTCGGTGCGGAGGACACGCGCCAGGTGGCCGCAGCCCTGGTCTTCTACGTGCTGGGGCTGTGCGCGTTGACCGCCGTCAAGGTCGTGGCCCCGGCCTTCTACGCGGTGGGGGAGCCACGGGTGCCGCTGGCCGGCAGCCTCGCCGCGGTCGCCACCAACCTGGTGGTGCTGGCCACCTGCTGGGGCTGGCTCGGGCACCTCGCCGTGGCGCTCGGCATGAGCGCGGGCGGGTTCGTCAACGCCTTCATCCTGCTGGTCGTCCACCAGCGCCGCCGGGGCGGCTTGCGCGGACAGGGGCTGGCCAGGGCCGCGCTGGCGATGGTCGGGGCCTCGCTGGTGATGGGCGTGGCGGCAGCGGCGGCAACGGCCGGGATCGAACGGTGGGTCGGCACGGTCGGCGTCTCCGCGCAGTTGCTGGGCACGATCGGCGGCGTGGTGACGGGGGTGCTCATCTACGCCCTGGCCGCGCATGCTCTGCGGCTGCCGGAGGCCACGCTGGCGGCCGATACCCTGCGACGCCGACTGCGCCGGGGTTGACCACGACCCAACCCGTGGGGTGGCGGGGACGATCGTCACAAACCCTTGTGGCTCAACGCCGCCGCGTGCTAGTGTCCGATCAGTTCCAGAAGGTCGACCCGGAGGTGGGATTTTGAGGAAATTCGCCCTGTTCCTGGCGCTGGCGCCGTTCGTGGCCCAGGCTCAGGAACTGCCGGTGTACGAGCAGTACAGCTTCCGCGCCGAGTACCTCGAGTGGCGTCCGAGCCTGACCGGCCTGGTGGCCAAGGGCAGTTCCGCCGGTGCGTCCGGCACGATGATCGACCTGATCGACGACCTGGCGATCGCGGACGACCGCACGTTCGAGGTGCGGGCCACGCTGCAGTTCAAGCCCGGCACCAAGCTGCGCGGCAGCTACACCCCGATCGACTACGCGGGGGAGACGATCGCCGATCGCACCCTGCGTTTCGGCGACGTGACCTTCTTCAGCAACACGCCCGTCTACACGACGATCAAGGGCGGCGTCTACTCGGCCGACTTCGAGCTCGACCTCGCCAAGGCCTCGTGGGGCTACTTCGGGCTCAAGGTCGGCGCGCGCTACATGGATGCCGACGTGGTGCTGGTCGCCCCCGACCGCGGCGACCGCGAGACCGAGGAGTTCCGGCTTCCGATCCCGACGCTCGGCGTCGCGTTGCGGCTCTACACCGGCCGCGTCTCGATTTCCGGCGATTTCGCCGGCATCACTCTCGGCTCGCGCGGCCACATGTACGAGGGCGACGCCGCGGTGCGCATCCACTTCACCGACCGGCTCGCGGCCACGGGCGGCTACCGCATCCTCAAGTTCAAGGGCGAAGACGAGCCCGACTTCGTCCAGTACCGGATGGACGGTTTCACGTTCGGAGGCGAAGTCAGCTTCTGAGTCGTCCCGCTCCCGCCGTGGAGCGTGGCGCCGGCTGCCGGCCGGGCAGCCGGATCGGCCGCGAGTACCTCGACCACCTGCGGGTGGAGCGGGGGCTCGCGGCCAACTCGCTCGAGGCCTACGGCCGCGACGTCGTGAAGCTCGAGCGGTTCGCGGCCGGGCGCGGGCGCGAGCCGCTGGCCCTGGTCCAGGCCGACATCTCCGAGTGGATGATGGCGCTGCGCCAGGAGGGGCTCTCGGCGCGCTCGGCGGCGCGCGCCGTGCACGCGATCCGCGGGCTGTTCCGCTTCGCGGTCCGCGAGGGCCGGCTCGACGCCGATCCGATGGAGAACCTGCGGGCGCCGCGCGCGTTCCCCGCGCTGCCGCGGTTCCTCAGCGCGACCCAGGTCGAGGCCCTGCTGCAGGCCCCGGACGTGGCGACGCCGCTCGGCCTGCGCGACCGGGCGATCCTGGAGACGCTGTACGCCACCGGCCTGCGAGTGTCCGAGCTGATCGCCCTGCGCGCGTCCAACATCGACTTCGAGCTCGGGCTGGTCACCACCCTCGGCAAGGGGCGCAAGGAGCGGATCGTGCCGCTCGGCTCCGAGGCGCGGGCCTGGGTGAAGCGCTACGCGGCGGAGGCCCGCGGCGGGTTCGGTCGCAGCCAGGCGCCCGAGCTCTTCCTCGGCCGCCGCGGGCGCCGCCTCTCGCGGATGGGGTTGTGGGGCATCGTGCGCCGCCACGCGGTCCGGACCGGGGTCGGCTCGATCCTGACGCCGCACGTGCTGCGCCATTCGTTCGCCACCCACCTGCTCGAGCGGGGGGCGGACCTGCGCGCACTGCAGGCGATGCTGGGCCACGCCGACATCTCGACGACCCAGATCTACACCCACGTGACCCGCGAGCGGCTGCGCCAGGTCTACGAGCAGTTCCACCCCCGCGCCTGAGAGGCCCGGGCAGGCCCCGCGCCCTTGGCGCTGCGGGGGTCCTCTGCTACCCTCCCCGGCGCGAACGAAGACGTTTGAAAGCAACGCAGGAAAGGACGCGATGAGCAAGAACGGCAGGCACCTCTTCACCTCGGAGTCGGTGACCGAGGGTCACCCGGACAAGATCTCCGACCAGATCTCGGACGCCGTCCTCGACGCCCTGCTGGCGCAGGACCCGATGAGTCGGGTGGCGTGCGAGACGATGGTCACCACGGGCCTCGCGTTCATCGCGGGCGAGATCACCACCAAGGCCTACGCGGACCTGCCCACGATCGTGCGCGAGACGATCAAGGGCGTCGGTTACACCCGCGCGAAGTACGGCTTCGACTACGAGACCTGCGCGGTGATCTCGGCGATCCACGAGCAGTCGCCCGACATCGCGATGGGTGTCGATCCCGGCGGCGCTGGCGACCAGGGCCTGATGTTCGGCTACGCCTGCAACGAGACGCCCGAGCTGATGCCGCTGCCGATCATGCTGGCGCACAAGCTGACCCGGCAACTGACCGAGGTCCGCCGCCAGGAGATCCTCGACTACCTGCGCCCCGACGGGAAGAGCCAGGTGACGGTCGAGTACGACGGCGCGAAGCCGGTCCGGGTCGACACCGTGGTCATCTCCACCCAGCACAGCGAGCTGGTCAAGCTGGAGGCGATCCGCGAGGACGTCAAGGACAAGGTCATCGACGCGGTCATCCCGCGCGAGCTGCTCGACGAGAAGACCAAGTACTACATCAACCCGACCGGCCGCTTCGTCGTCGGCGGCCCGCAGGGCGACTGCGGCCTGACCGGCCGCAAGATCATCGTCGACACCTACGGTGGCGTCGGCAGCCACGGCGGCGGCGCCTTCTCGGGCAAGGACCCGACCAAGGTCGACCGCTCGGCGTCGTACATGGCGCGCCACATCGCGAAGAACATCGTCGCCGCGGGCCTGGCCGACAAGGTCGAGCTGCAGATCGCCTACGCGATCGGCGTCGCGGAGCCGGTTTCCGTGATGGCCAACACCAAGGGCACGGGCAAGGTCGACGAGGAGAAGATCGTCGAGGCCGTGCGTCAGGTCTTCAACCTGACGCCCAAGGGCATCATCGAGTACCTCGACCTGCGCCGCCCGATCTACAAGAAGACGGCCGCCTACGGCCACTTCGGGCGCACCGAGCCGGAGTTCACGTGGGAGAAGACGGACAAGGCCGAGGCGCTGCGCAAGGCCGCGGGGCTCTGACGCCTTTCCCATCCGTGCCCGTGACGAGGGGCGGCGACCGCCGCCCCTCGTTCTCTTTTCCGGCAGCCGCGTGACCCGCCGGCGCGCGGTCGCACTCGGCGCCCTGGCCCTGCTGACTGCCGGCGCCGTCCGCGTGGCCCTGCAGGCGCCGCTCGCGGTCTCCGGCCCGCCACCGGACGACGGTCTCGTCCGTGTGCCGGGCGTGGTCCACGTCCACACCACGTTCTCCGACGGCGGCGGCGAGCCCGCCGAAGTCGCCCGCGCAGCGAAGGCCACGGGCCTCGGCTTCGTCGCGATCAGCGATCACAACAACCTCGACGCCAGGCCGTTCGCGGGCTACCACGACGGCGTGCTGGTCATGGTCGGCGCCGAGATCTCGACGACGGCCGGCCACGTGCTCGGGCTCGGCCTCGGCGAGAAGCCCGCGTTCCGCTTCTCCGGCGACGCCCGGGACGCCTTCGACGACATCCGCCATCTCGGCGGCCGCGCCTTCCTGGCGCACCCGACGAACCTGCGGGCGGAGTTCCTGTGGACGGACTGGGACGCGGCGGGGGACTGGGGGATCGAGCTCCACAACGGCGACTCGCAGTGGCGCGCGGCCGGTCTGTTGCGGCTCGCCCGCACCGGCCTGCTGTACGCCCTGAACCCCCGCCACGCCCTGCTCGGCACCGTCGGCGAGCCCGAGGAGGCGCTGCGGCGCTGGGACCAGGCGCTCGCCCGGCGGGACGTCGCGGGCATCACCGGCGCCGATGCCCACTCGCGGGTCCCGGTGACGCGCAGGAGCGGGGTGCGGTTCCCCTCCTACGAGGCCCTGTTCGGCCTCGCCCACAACGTCGTGCTGCTCGACGCCCCGCTGGCGGGGGACGCAGTGGCCGACGGCGCACGCATCGTCGGGGCCCTCGCGACGGGTCGCGCCTACGTCGCTCTCGAGGCGCTGGCGCCCGCGAACGGTTTCTTCTTCGACGCGCGCAGCGCGGGACGACGGTTCTCGATGGGGGAGACCGTGGCCCCGGCCCCGGACCTGCGCTTCCGCGCCGGCGGTCGCGTGCCGGAGGGGACCCGGCTGCGGCTGCTGAAGGACGGCCAGCCGATCGTGGAGCAGACGGAGGCGCTCGACGTCGCCGCTTCGGCCGCGGGTGTGTACCGCGTCGAGGCCCGCGTCGACGGCTGGCCCGCGCCGTGGGTGATCTCGAATCCCATCTACGTGTTCGATGCCGAAGTCGCAGCCGCCCGCCTGGCCGCTGCGGCGCCGGCCGCCGCCGACACGGTTCCCGAAAGCGCGACGGTGATCGAAGACTTCGAGCGGGAACCGCGCTTCCGTCCGGAGCACGATCCGCGCTCGGCGATGGACGGGCCGCCCACGATCGACGCGGCCGGGCCGGCGGCGACGCGCGCCGGGCGGCTGCCGTTCCGGCTGGCGCAGGTCGAGGACGGGGCGGACGCCTGGTGCTCGCTGGTGCTGCGCGAGGAGCAGGACTGGAAGGGGCGACAGGGGTTCGCCCTGTGGATCAAGGCCGACGGCGAGTACCGCTTCCACGTCCAGGTCCGCGACCGCAACCCGGCCTCGAAGGACGAAGGCACGGAGTGGTGGTTCGCGTCGGTGCGCACCTCGCGCGGATGGCAGCGGGTCGCGTTGCCCTTCTCGCGCTTCCGCTCGATCAACCCGAACAGCGACGGGCGCCTCGACCTCGACCGCGTGGTGGGTGTCGCCCTCGTGCTCGACAAGGGCGCCATCGAGCCCGGCACCCGCGGCGAGATCCTGCTCGACGACCTCGCCGTCTACTGACGTCCGCGACCGAGGTCCACGACGCCGGCCGTCAGGTCTCCAGCGTGAGCATCAGGTAGACGCCGACCGAGCCGAAGATCAGGTTCGGCGCCCACGCCGCGAGGAACGGCGGCAGCAGCGCGTTGTTGCCGAGCGCCTCGAACACGCCGAGGCAGGCCCAGTAGACGATCGCCACCACGATGCTGATGGCGACCCCGTGCAGCGCGCCGCGGCGGCCGACGACGAAGGCGTAAGGGATGCCGATCAGCGTCATCACCAGGCCGAGCGACGGGAAGGCCAGCTTGCGGTGCAACTGCACGCGCAGGCGGGTCACGTCGAGGCCCAGCGAGTCGAGCGAGTCGATGTACCGGGAGAGCGCGCCGAAGCCCATCGTGTCCGGCTCGCGGTCCTCGCGGCGGAAGTACTGCGGCGGGTCGATCTGGGCCGTGCGCGCCTGCTCGAACTCGCGGAACGCGGCCTGCGGCAGGAACGTGCGCCGCCAGCCTCCGGTCAACTCGTAGACGCTGCCGTTCCACGACGCGCGACGCGCGTAGAAGCGGTCGGCCAGCAGCCACTGGCGTGGTTCGATGTCGTAGACGGCGAGGCCGTAGAGAGAAGCCTGGCCCCGCTCCTGGCCGTCGACGTAGTA
>JAMPXO010000036.1 GCA_023701125.1 Vicinamibacteria bacterium
GCCCCCGCGGGACCGGCGCCGGGTTCATCCTGGCGCCGGCACCCGACGCGGGGTGCGGGGGCGGAGCCGGGTCCGTTTGCGGCGTGAGCCCCCGCGGGACCGGGGCCGGGTTCATCCCGGCGCCGGAACCCGATGGGCGGATAATCGCCGCCGTGAAACCGCAGGTCGTCCACTGCCCGAACTGCTCGGCCCCGCTCCACGTCGCGATGGGCGAGACCGAGGTGCTCTGCGACTACTGTGCGTCGAAGCTGCGCTTCGTGCCCGGCCACACCGAGCTCGAGGTCGTGCGCACCCGCGAGGAGATGAAGCGCCGCGAGCGGGTCGACGTGCAGAAGGCGCTGCTCGAGAAGCAGCTCAAGCAGGAAGAGCTGGCGCGCTGGCGGCAGACCGCGGCCCACGTCGCGATCCAGGCGATGCCGGTGGTCGGCCAGGCCGTGGGCAAGGCCGCGTTCCGCGCCGCGGTGTCGCGCGCGGGCGGCGCCGGCTGCGGCTGTACGACCTCGCTGCTGGCCCTCGGCGGCCTGCTCGCGGGCCTGCTCGCGCTGCTCTAGCTCGCGAGGCGCAGGACCAGCGAGCAGCAGGTGACGCCGCCTTCGGCCTTGCCGACCTCCGTGACGTCGACGGGCAGGACCGTGCGGCCGAGGGCCCGCACCCGCTCCGCGGTGCGCACGAACGCGGCGGGCAGGATCACCCGGTCGCCGATCGCCAGCGCGTTGGCCGCGTGCGGCTCGGCGGGATCGACGTGGACCACCGTCTCCGCGCCGAACAGCGTCGTGTCCACCCACGCCGGGTTGGCCAGCAGCGCGCCGTCGCCGAGCGACGTGACGGCCGACTTGAGGTGCAGGGCGCCGGAGACGGGCACGCCGCGCACCGCGTAGCCGAACGGGGCCAGCCACTCGCCGAGCTGGGCGACGGCCGGGGCGTTGGATCGGCTCGACAGGCCGACGAACACGTTGCGGCCCAGCACCAGGACGTCGCCGCCGTCGAGCGTGCCGGGCGGCGCGACGAAGCGCAGCGGACGCAGCGGCGCCAGTGCCGTTGCCACCGAGCGCGTCTCCGCGCGCCGCGAGTCGGCCCCCGGCCGGGTGATCACCGCCACCTCGTCGAGCACCAGCGCGGTGTCCTCGACGAAAACCGCGTCCGGCTGGTCGGGCAGCGGCGGCAGCGGCCGCACCTCGCAGCCGCAGGCGCGCAGCGCGTCTTCGTAGGCGGCGTGCTGGACGCGGGCCGTCGCGACGTCGATCGGCTCGCGGGCGAGATGAGTCAGCTCGCACTCGGCGAAACGATCGGAGACGCCCCGGGTGAAGGCCACGAGCTTCATGGCCACGAGTCTAAGGTCGAGTCCCCGGGACCGGCATCGCGGCCTGCGTGTCGCCGGCGGCCGTCTCGCGCGCCAGCAGCCGCTGGTACCGGGTCCAGCGGGTCGACGCCAGCAGCAGCTCGTGGGTGGCGGGGCGGATCTCGCCGGTCCGGAGGTAGTGCTCGTAGCCGAGGTTCTGACCCACGTTGACACGCGCCTCCGGGGAGTAGGCGTGGTCGAGGCGGCCGAGGAACCGCGCGAAGGAGGCGTCGGTGAACACGGCGACGTGGTGGATCGACTCCCAGTAGTCGGGCAGGTCCACGTTGCGGCGCGGCGGGAAGGGCAGTCTGTCGTCGAAGGCGCGGGCGAGGTGCTGGTCCAGCGACGACGACAAGGCCGCGAGCCAGCCGCGCTTGCGGGCGTAGTGATAATGCGAGCACCACTGGTCGCCCGGATGGCGGGCGAAGGTGAAAGTGGTCCAGCCGTCCTCCACGAAGCGCGCGAGCACGGCGGCCGGCCAGTTGCCGACGTGGTTGTGCACGTAGGCCCGGCGGCCGGCGCCGCGCCGGATGTCGTCGAGCTCGTCGGGCGTGTAGTCGCGCCCGAGCCGGGTCCACGAGTTGTGGAACTCGTAGCCGCGCAGCCGCAGCACGTGGTCGTGGAGATAGCGCTCGACGTAGCTCCCGGCGGACTTCATCAGGTGGACGAAGACGAGCCGCTCCAGGGTCATCGCGAGCCGGCGCGCGCGACGGGTGTCGCGGCCCCCACGATCGCCCCGTCGCGATCCGTTTGCACGCCGATCAGGATCGACCTCCGCCGTTCACACGATCGTATAGTCGGGCCGTGAGTATCACCCGAAGGTCGGCGGGAGCGAAGGTGCCTTGAGGGCGTCGTGGACGCTGCTGCGGTGGTTGCGGCGCGGGACACCGGCACCCGGCGTGAGGGACCGGCTCGCTTCCGCCGCGTTGCGCTTCGTGCGCTGGCGGGACCGGGCGCAGCCGCGAGGCGACGCGGGCCCGGCGCGATGGCGAGGCGAGATCGAGCGCGCAGCGCTGCACGGCCGGCTCCTGGTGCTGGAGGGCTGGGCCCTGCATTCGTCCGGCGCGCCGGATCACGTGGAGGTGCGCTGGGCGGAGCGCGAGCTCGGACGCGCGCGGCTGGGCCTGCCGCGGCCGATCGTCGCGCTCAAGGATCGCCACGCGGAGGCCGCCGTCTCGGGCTACGAGTTGCTCTCGTCGATCGATGCCCCGCCGGAGGCGGTCCTGACGGTGATCGCGACAGCGCCCGACGGCAGCCGGAAAGCATGGCGGTGCCCGGTCGCGCGACACGCCGCCGACCACGAGGAGGCGCCCCCCGCCCCGACGGCTCCCGATCCCCGTGGTGCGCCGCGGCCGCCGATCGGGCAGCCGCTGCGCGTGCTCGTGGTCACCCACGACCTGGGCCCGGGCGGCGCCCAGTTCTATCTCCGCGACCTGCTCGCCGGCCTGCGCCGGCGCACCGGATGGCGGGTCCACGTCGTGGCGCCGCGCGACGGCTGCACGCGGGGAGACCTGGAGTCAGCCGGCGTGCACGTCACGGTCTTCGGCGACTATCCGTTCGCCGATCTCGGCGAGTACGACCGCGCGGCGCGTCGCCTCGGCGCACTGGTCGCCGCCGAGCAGCCCGACCTGCTGCTGGCCAACACGATGGGGGCGTTCCTCGGCGTCGACGTCGCTGCCGCGTGCGGCGTGCCGAGCGCCTGGGCGATCCACGAGAGCTTCGCCCCGGACGTGTTCTGGAGGGTCGCCTTCGGTTCCGGCCTGCATCCGCGGGTCCGAAGCCGCGGGGAGCGTGCGCTCGCCGCGGCGACGAAGGCTGTGTTCGTCGCCGCGTCCACGCGTGCGCTTTACGCCCCTGCGGTGGGGCCGGAACGTGCGGTCGTGCTTCGCTACGGCGTCGAAGTGCCGCCCGCGGAGGTGCGGCCCGACCCCGCGGCTCGGGCCCGCCTCGGCATCGCGCCCGAGCGCGTGGTGTTGCTCTGCATGGCGACCATCGAGCCGCGCAAGGCGCAGGTACTGCTCGTCCGCGCCTTCGCCCGCCTCGCGGCGCGCCATCCGCAGGCCGACCTCGTGCTGGTGGGGGACCGGCCGCGACTCTACTCCGAGGCCGTCCACCTGCTGATCGCGCGGCTGGGTCTGGAGGGCCGGGTGCGGGTCGTGCCGCTGACGCCCGAGGTCGACACCTGGTTCCGCGGTGCCGACGTGCTGGTCAACGCGTCCGACGTCGAGTCGCTGCCGCGCTGCATACTGGAGGCGCTCGCGCACCGGCTGTTCGTCGTTTCCACCTCGGTGTTCGGCGTGCCCGAGCTGTTGACCGACCTCGACGCGGCCTGCCTCGTGCGCGAGAACGACGTGAGCGCCCTGGGAGCGGGGCTGGAGCGGGCGCTGGCCCTCGATCCCGGCACGCGACAGGCCCTCGCGGCGCGAGCGGCCCCCGCCCTGGACGCGCTACCTGCAGGCGCGGACCTCGACGGTTGGCAGGCCCTGCTCGAGTCGATCGCGCACGGCCCGTCGTCCGTCGCCTGAGGCGGGCGGCCTCAGGGGGCTTCAGTCGCCGCTTCGGCCGCGCCCGGGGAAGGGCGGATGCCCAGGCGTCGCCACAGCCGTTCCGCGGCCAGGCGGGGGTCGGCCGCGAGGCTCAACGTCAACTCGCCGAGGCCCGCGGCGGGGCGGTGGTCCGCGAACGCACGCTTGGCCCGGATCCAGTGGTCGCGGGCCCGTGCCATGCGGCGCTCGAAAGGCGCGAGCGCCAGGTCGGTCGCGCGCGAGAGCAGTTCTTCGGTCTCGGCGTGGCGTTCCGGGCCGGCGAGCGCGAGCGTCTCGGCCCAGGTCAGGTAGTGCTTCAGCACGCACTCCCGAAGCAGGGTCTCGGGCAGCCCCGTGGCCCGCAGCGCGCTCGCGATCGCGACGTCGCCGGTCTCGAGTTCGGCCTCGCCGCGTCCCCGGCGCTGCGCGCTGATCCGGGCCGCGAACGACTTCAGGGCCTGGTCCTCGAGCCGTCGGAGGCTGAGCTGATCCGAGTGGAGGCGGTAGCGCACGACGACCCTGTTCAGGTTGGCGAGCGCGCCGAGCTCGCTCATCCGCAGCCACAGGTCGTAGTCCTCGGCCGGCGAATAGCCCTCGCGGTATCCGCCCGCCCGCAGGAAGGCCTCGCGGCGGAAGAAGGTTGCCGAGTGGGCGAAGGAGTTCCGTTCGCGGAGCGCGCGGCGGATCTCGTCGTCCGCGGTCGGGTACCCGAACCGGCCGAGGCGGCGGCCCTGGCTGTCGATCATCTCGATGGCGCCCCCGACCAGCACGACCTGGGGCCGGGACGCCATGTACTGCAGTTGGTCGACCAGGCGCGAGGGACTGCAGACGTCGTCCGCGTCGAGGCGCGCGACGTACTCGGAGCGCGCGGCATGACAGGCTTCGTTGAGTCCGGCCACGGGCCCCGAGCGGCCCCGCGGCAGCAGCCGCAGGCGCGAGTCGCGGGCTCGCTGTCGCTCCAGGATCTCGGGCGTCGAATCGCTCGATCCGTCGTCGACGACGAGCACTTCGATGTCGTCGAGCAGCTGCGCGCGCAGGCTCTCCAGTGCCTCGTGGAGATGCGCCTCGCCGTCGCGCACGACCATCACGATCGACACCGCCGGGAGGGAGCCCCGCCTCATGGGGCGCTCTCGCCCTGGGCCGGAGCGGCCAGATTCATGCGCGCAGCATATCCGCCGGCCGTGCACGCGCGACGGGGTCCGGACCGGGCGACCGATCCGTGATCTCGCGATAGCTTCGGTACAGGTGGTGGTCGAGAAGCAGTCTCTCGACCTCACGGGAGATGTCCCCCAGCGCGAGATGTCGAGCGAAGCCCTGACTGCCGCTGGCATTGAGACGTTGGGTCGGCCGGTATTCGTGGCCGAGATAGTCGAGCAGGAACCGGCCGAACGTCTCGTCGCTGAGGTGGTCGCAGAAGTCCAGGCCGCCAGCCCAGGGGGACGGATCGAGTTCCGCCACGGCGGCCGACAGCATCTCCCCGCTGAGCGCCGCGCTCAGAAACTCATCCAGGGAGACCCGACCCAGCCACTCCCATTCCTGGGCGGTGAGAGAAGGGTCGAGACGACCCTCGCTGAGCTGCGCGCGACGCCAGAAAAAATAGGAGCACAACTGGTCGCCGGGGTGACGCACGAACGCGAAGGTGACCCATCCATCCCCCCGGAAGCGCTGCAGCGTTTCTCGCGTCCAGCGCGGGGCGTGGTTGTGAACGTAGGCCAGAGGGTCTCGGCGAGACCTGATCTCCTCGAGTTCCTCAGCCGTCCAGTCCCGGTCAAGCCCCCACCCGCCGCTGTTGTAGATGGCATAGCCGGAGGGCCCCAGGACTCGGGTGCCGAGGTAGAAGTCCACGTAGGTGCCGCCCGTCCTCGGGAGATGGACGAAGGCCAGCTTTCGGGGGTGGACGCGGTCCGGTCGGCGCGAGCCGATGGTCTGCGATGGCGAACGGTCTCCGTCGCCGGCCCAGCCAGGGATCGACGAGACCAGGCCCACGAACTGACGGGCGTACTCCCCCGCGTCCATGGTCCTGGCACGCAATCGGCCTGCCTCAGCGACCCGGCGACGTTGGGTCGGGCTCATGTCGAGGACGCGCTCCAGGGTGCCGCGCAGCGACGCGATGTCATTGGGTTGGAACAGGAAGCCTTCTTCGCCGTCGCGGACGAGTTCCGGCACTCCGAAAACGTCGGCGGCGGCGACGCACACGCCGGAGGCCATCGCTTCGATCAGGCAGAACGGCAAGGCTTCGACATCCGAGGCCAGCACGACCAGGTCCGCGGCCGCGTACCAGTCGGCCACTTCATCTCCAAGGGGCCTGATCAGGACGCGATCCTGCATGGCGTTTCGTTCCAGGAACCCACGCAGGGCCAGGCTGAACTCGCCCTGCGGCGCGTGTTCGCCTACCAGGACCAGGCGGGCGTCGGGTTGGGATGCCATCAGGTCCCGAAATCCCAGCACCAGTCGCGTTTGGCCTTTTCGCGGCTCGATGGTGCCGACGGAGACAATGACGAAGGCAGTGGGCGGCAGCCCGAATCGAGCGCGCATGGCGTCGCGTCGGCCGCTGGGCGGTGTATCCCAGCGGGCGAGATCGATCCCATAGGGCAGCAAGGCCGATCGCGAAGGATCGATCCAGTCGTCGTAAAGGCGCTGGGTCGCCCGAGCCGGAAACACGCCGAGATTCACCTGGTCGAGCGCTCGCTCTGCTCGGGCCCGCACGGCATCGCTCAGCGTGTTGGGGAAGCCGATCTTCCAGAAGAGTCGTGGCGAGAAGCTCTCGTGGATCATCCACGCGCTGGGAACACCGAGGCGGGCCGCCACCTCGACGCCCAGGAAGGCGTCCATCGTGTTGACCAGGACCAGGTCGACCTGGCCCGCTCGGCCCGTTTCGACGAACCTGCGAACCATGTACTCATGGGTTTGTGGCTCGGACTCGCCGTAGGAGGGCACAACGCGCACGGCAATTCCCGCCCGCTCGAGGTCCTGTCGAAGGGCGCCATCGCGGGGAGTGACCACGGTTACGGCCCAGGACCAGTCCCGGACCAGGCGGCGGACCAACTCGACGAGATAGATCTGGGCGCCCCCAAGCCCGAGGCTGTGGGTAAATGCAAGAACACGCCGAGCCCGCCCCACCGGAGGCGCCGACGGGAGATAGCCCGCGGTTCTCGATCGGGCTGGCGGGTCGCCCGCGCGGATTGGGATGTCGAGCGATGGAAACGTGAACGTTTCGCCCGTCGTCGTGCTGACGACGGCCTCGAAGCGGGCGACGCGTTCCTCAGAGCCCAGCCGTTCTCCCAGGTCGACATCGAGTTGAAATCCGGAGATGTGAGCGTCACGCTCCTCGAAGCTCCGCGCGATGTCGGGGCGGGCCATCCCGATCCGCGCGGTCCCCAGGGGGCGCCCGTTGAGCGCGAGTGCGACCCTCGAAACGGCGTCCTCTCGGTGCAGGACCCAGCCCGTGACGGTGTGCGGCGCCCGCGCAGCTTCGATTGGAGTATCGAAGGCGCCTCGCCAGGTCCACCGGGGCGACGCGGCGGCCCGCTCCCAGCGCTCCGCTCCGCTGAGCAGGGCTTTCCACCGGCGGAGCCGCGCTCGCACCGGGGCCGGTATGAAGCGCCTGAGGGAGGCGCGGGCAGGCGGGGCGGGGGGCGCGGGTGGAGCGGGCGGAGCCTCGGGCAGCACGGGCGGCGCCTCGGGAAGCGCCTGAAGCGGACGGATCTCGAGGTCGGCCAATCGATGGCGAAGCGCCTCCATTTCGAGGCCGAGTTCCTCGGCGGTGGCGCGGGTGTTCCTCAGCTCCGCCGCAAGGTCAAAGGCCCGACGCAGGACCGGCAGGACCTGCCCGTTCGCTTCAGGACCTCGACCTGGCATGTACGTTTCTCGGGGTTCACATGATCCGGATGGCGGTGACCAACGCTCTCATCGGTTGGGGATCGCGATAGGCTACCACGCAGCGTCCGAGGCAGCGTCTCGTCGAGTGGTCGTCCTCAGGCAGGCTCGCCCGGACGCCAACGGGCAAGGTGAAGTCGAAATGACCGACCAGGAGAGACCGCTGGATGACGAGGCCCTCCGGCAGGGACTCGTCGACCTCCACCCTTGGCACATGAAAGTCCAGGTGACTCCTGGCCTGTCCACGGAATGGGTGATGGGTCTCCCAAAGGAACAGTTGCCCCCGTGCGACCACACCCCGACTCGACCTTCCGACTCCGCGCCCTGGTTCAAGGCGGCGATGAAGGCGCTCTACCCGGACGGCCTGGAAGGAAAGCGTGTCCTCGACTGTGCCTGCAACTGCGGCGGCTTCTGCTTCTGGGCCAAGGAGCTCGGCGCCGCCGAGACCTTTGGGTTCGACGCGCGGGAGCATTGGATCCGGCAGGCCCGTTTCCTGAAACGTCATCGCCCGTGGGCGTCGGAGGGCATGCGCTTCGAGGTACTCGACCTTGGCGAGGTCCCGGCCCTGGGCCTTCGCCCCTTCGACATCACCATCTTCCGCGGGATCCTGTATCACCTGCCCGATCCGTGGGGCGGCCTGAAGATCGCGGCCGATCTCACCGACGAGGTCCTGGTCCTCGGCACGGCGACCCTCTGGCTGTTCGACCCGGAACCAGGGCAAGGGCTGCTGATCGCGGGAAACGAGAACACGGCCAGCTACCTGTCGGGAGTCGCGGGGCCGAACTGGCATCCCTCTGGCCCCAAGGTGCTCAAGCAGATGCTCAAGGCGCTGGGCTTCGTCGAGACACGCATCCTCATGGACCGGCGACCGCCGTCGCCCCCCGACCCGCTTGCGCTTGCGGACCCGAAGCGCTGGCCGGAGGTCAGGCGAAAGCAGAAGGGGCGACTGACGATGATCGCCTCGAAGCTCGCCGGTCGACTGGCTCCGCTGAAGGATGCCGAGCCGTCCGAGTTTGTTCCGGAGGAATGACCCGCCCCGACACCGCCGCGGTGGAGAGCGGGTCGCTAGGGCCGAGGTTCGCCGGGGAGCGGGGTGGCGACGAAGGCCAGCGGCTCGCCGGCCGTGACGGGCGGCGTGCCGACCACGTAGAGCAGCACGCCCGCGAACGGCGCTCGGACTTCTTCGAGCAGGTTGCCGAACGGGTCGGTGACGCGGCCCAGCGGCGTGCCAGCGGTGACCACGTCGCGCACCGCACGCTCCGCCTGCCACAGCCCGGTGTGTTTCGCGCGCACCACCTCGGCGGGCTCGAACCAGATCGGCTGCTCGATGCGGGCGCTGGGGCCGTCGAGGATGCCGAGGTGGGCGAGCAGGCTGCGCGCGCCGCGGAGGTGGGCCGCGACCAGTTCCTCGTCGCTGCGGCCCATCGCCCCCGACTCGACCGTGATCGCCGGCTTGCCGCGCAGCACCGCCGTGTTCGAGGTGTAGACGGACGCGCCCTTGTCCTTCGGCCGCTCGCGGTCGACGACCACGTGGTCGAAGCCCCAGGCCAGCACCATCTCGCGCGAGGCCGCGTCGACCGCGGGCTGGCCGCTCAACTGCCAGTACGAGTACGTGCGCAGGTCCTCGTTGCCGTCGCCGCCGTGGACGTCGACCACGTGGGTCGCGCGCTCGATCACCTCGGTCGTGATCGCGTGGGCGATGCGCTCGCTCTGGCTGCCGTCGAGGCGGCCCGGGTAGACGCGGTTCTGGTTCTTGCCGTCGGGCGAGTAGTAGATGCGGCGGCCGTAGAAGGCCGCCGGGGCGACCATGTGGACGAGGATCACCGAGCCCTTCATCCGCGCCGCGTCGAGCTGCGGCAGCAGCCGCTGCAGGGCGAGGATCGGCGGGTACTCGTAGCCGTGGGTGCCGGCGATCAGCGCCAGCACCGGCCCCGGCTGTGCGCCGTGGACGACGCTGACCGGCACCCGGGTGGCCTCGTCGACGCCCGCGGGGATCTCCAGCCAGCCCGAGACGCGCTGGCCGGGCGCGGCCGACAGCGCTCCCACCTTCAGGGGCTCGGCCGCCAGGGCGGGAACCGCCAGCAGCAGCGACAGCAGGATCAGGCGCGTCATCACTTCCCTCCTTGCGCGAGCGCGGCGGCTTCCGTCAGCGCCACGACGTGGCCCAGCGTGCGCACGATCAGCAGTCCGTCGGAGGCCGCCGGGGTGGCCATCACGACCTCGTCCATCGTGTTCTTGTGCAGCAGCTCCGGGGTCGGGCCGGCCTTCAGCACGAACACGTCGCCCGTCTCGCTGGCGAGATAGAGCGCGCCGTCGGCGGCGATCGGCGAGGCCGAGAACGAGGTGCCGGCTTCGCCGATCCGGGTCTGGTAGAGCGGGGTCCCGTCGTCGGCGCGATAGCAGCTCAGCACGCCGTTGTTGTTGAGCGTGTACAGGTGCCCGTCGTACAGCAGCGGGCTCGGGATGTAGGTGCCGCCGCGAGCGTGGCTCCAGGCGATGGCGGCGCTGCTGCGCACGCCGTCCGGCAGCGTCAGGTCGCCGCGGCTGCCCGCGCGGATCGCGTACACCGGGCGGATCGGCGGGTAGCCGGCGGTGACGTAGGCGACGCCGTCGCCGATGACCGGCGTCGCGACCACCACCTCGGAGTTGGGCCCGAGCGTCCACAACACGGCGCCGGTCTTCGGGTCGTAGCCGCGGATCGTGCGGCCGTTGGTGACCAGCTCCGCGCCTTGCGGGCCGCGCAGCACGCCCGGCGTGGCCCAGGTCGAGGTCTCGTCGCGAGCGACGCGCCACGCGAGGGCGCCGTCCTTCAGCGCGTACGCGGCCAGGAACGAGTCGGCGCGGCGGTCGCCCTGCACGAACACCAGGCCGTCGTGGATCACGGGCGAGCTGGCGTGGCCCCACTCGGCGCTGCCGGACTGCGGGTCGTTGGCATCGAGCACGCCGACGTCCTGCTTCCACAGCGGCGTGCCGTCGACCGCGAAGGCCGCCAGCGCTCCGACCGCGCCGAACAGCACCACGACGCGCTCGCCGTCGGTCGCGGGCGTGGCGTTGGCGAGGCTCGATTTCAGGTGGCGGCGGACCGTGGGCGCGCCGCGGAACACCTCGCGCTCCCACAGCAGCCGGCCGCTGGCGGCGTCGAAGGCGTGGAGCTTGAACACGTGCTCGGACAGGTCGTCGACCGAGGTGCCGTCGCCGTAGAGGCCGGTGCGGAACGTCGCGTCGCCTTTCGCGCTCGTGGCGCTGGTGACGAACACCCGCCCGCCGTGGATCACGGGGCTGGACAGCGCGAGCCCGGGCAGCGGCGCCTTCCAGCGCACGCCGGCGCCGCTGGCGATGTTCCAGGTCCGCGGCACGCCCTGGCCGTCGGCGACGCCCGAGGCGCCGGGCCCGCGGAACTGCGGCCACGGCCGCGCCGGCCCGCGCTGGCGTGGGGCCGTCTCGGCTGCCGCGGCCGTCGCCAGCGCCTGCATCGGCCCGGCCGGCGGCCCCATGCGGGTCAGCACACCGGCCTCGTTGAGGAGGACGTACTCGACGGTGCCCGCGCGGCCACCGAACGCCAGCTCCGCGGAGCCGTCGGCGGTCTCGAACACGCGGTCGCCGACGGGGCGCAGCAGCAGCTCGGCCGCGCCTGGCCGGGCGAGGCGCAGCCCGGATTCGGCCACGGCCACGGTGGCCTGCCCGCCGCCGCGGACGTCGTAGGTGCCCGCCAGCTTCGCCAGCGCCTCGGCCCCGGTCGCGACGGCTGGGCGCGGCGTCCGCGGTGGTGTCGCCGCAGCGAGCCTGGCCGCGAACTCCGCCATCCCGCGACGTTCGGCCTCGGCCCTCGCGGCGAGCGCGTCGAGATGGGCGAGGTGTCCACCCGCGAGCGCCGCCGCCAGCAACTCCTCGTCCTTCGTCTCCAGCGCGACCTCGATCGCGTCGGCCACGTCGCGAGCGCCGCGCGCGAGCAGCAGCAGCGCCAGCGCCCGGTGCTGGCCGCCGAGCGCCGCGGCGAGCGGGGTGACGCCGAAGAAGCGCTCACGAGAGTTCACGTCGGCCCCGCGCGCGAGCAGCAGTTGCACGACCTCCGCGTGGCCGCCCTCCGCCGCGAACTGCAGCGCGGTCTGGCCGTGACGCGCGGGCGCGTCGACCGGAGTGCCCGCGTCCAGCGACCGGCGCACGGCGGCGAGATCGCCGGTCCGCGCGGCCTCGCGCAGGGCCGCCCCGGGATCCGTCGAGGGCGTGGCGGCAGTGGCCTGGGCGAGAGCGGAGCCGGAGCCTGAGCCGACGAGCGCGCAGGCGAGGGCGAACGAGACGAAGGGGAGGCGCATGCGGGATCCTACGCCTGCGGGCGGTCGACCGCCGCCGGGGTGAACCCCGCCGGTCTACCGGGGGGCGGAGAGGCGGCGGGAGAGCGTGAACAGCGGCACGCCGGCGGCCATCACGGCCGCGCCCGCGAGTGCGACGCCGGGCTCGGTCCACAACACGCGCAGCGCGACCGCCAGCAGCACCAGCGTGAACAGACCCGGCAGCCACGGGTAGCCGGGCATGCGGAAACCGCCCGGGGGTTTGGGGGCGGAGGAGCTCCGTTCGCGACGTAGCCCCCATGGGACCGGTGGCGGGCTCTGCCCGACATCGGAACCCGACCTGCCCTCGCGGCGGCGCAGCACGAACAGCGTCGAGGCCACCGTCGCGATCGCCACCGCGTCCGAGAACATCACGTAATTGAGCAGCCGCGAGAACGAGCCCAGCAGCAGCGCGGGCCCCAGCATGGTGAGCGCGAAGAAGGCGAGCCCCGCCCGCTGCACCTCGGTGCCCGGGTCGACGCGCAGGAATACGGCCGGCAGCGCGCCGTCTTCGGCCATCGCGTAGTAGCTGCGGGGCACCTGCAGGATGGTGGCGTTCACGAAGCCGGCGGCGGAGAGGAAGATCGCGAGCGAAACGGCCGTCTCGCCCCACGGGCCCAGCGCGGCCTGCGCCAGGCTGGCCGCGACCAGCGGCGAGGCGGCGACGCCCGCGAGCCCGAGCGTGCGCTCGTAGGCGAAGTTGATGCCGACGTAGAGCGCGATCACGACCAGCATGCCGCCGGCGATGGCGCGCGGCAGGTTGCGCTCGGGCTGGCGGACGTCGCCGCCGAGGTTCATCGCTCCCTGGTAGCCGCCGCAGGTGTAGAAGACCGCCACCGCCGCCGAGGCGAAACCGCCGAAGGACGCGCCCGGCTCCGGGGTGTCGGTCGCGAGCGCCGGGGCGAGCAGGAAGGCCGCCGCGCCCAGTGCCAGGATCATCACGATCTTGCCGACCGAGAGCACGTTCTGGGTTCGCGCGCCGGTGCGGATGCCGAGCGCATTGGCGGCCAGCAGGGCCACCATCAGCGCCATCGCCGACGCGAGCGTCGCGTTCCCCGTGCGGGCCTCCGCGGGCAGCAGCACCAGGTTCAGGTACTCGGCGCCGATGAAAGCGACGCCCGCGGCGCCCGCGCCCTGCAGCAGCGCTTGCGACCAGTTCAGCACGAACGCGAGCCGCGGGTGGTAGCAGTCGGCGACCACCCGGTAGTAGCCGCCCGCGCGCGGCAGCCGGGCCCCGATCTCGGCGAACGTGAACGCCCCGGCGAGGCTGACCAGGCCGCCCGCGATCCACACCGCGTGGAAGGCGAACACGGAGCCGGCTTCGGCCGCGACCAGCGCCGGCGTGCGGAAGATGCCGATCCCGATCACCAGGCTGACGACCACCATCGCGGTGTCGAAGGCACCGAGCCGCGGCTGGATGGCCGTCGCCGCGGCGCGGGCCTCAGACACCGAAAGCTTCGCGCAGCAGCGCCGCCAGCGCCCGGAACTGGGCGCGGTCGTTGTAGAGCTGGGCGGAGACCCGGCACAGGACCCCGCCCGGAGCGGACGGCCAGTCGTAGAACCAGCTCTGGATGCCGCGGTCGCGGACCCAGTGCATCAGCGCCTCGCCGGAGAGGCCGGCTGCGGGCGCGCCGGGGCGCGGCGCGGGCAGCGGGATCGAGGCCATCGAGCCGACCAGGTCGTCGGGGCAGGGCAGCGGCACGCCCAGCGCCTCGGCCACGATCGAGCGCGCCTCGAGCGCCAGCGCGTGGTTGCGGGCGCGCAGC
The DNA here is from genome assembly GCA_023701125.1 of Vicinamibacteria bacterium. GTDB lineage: Bacteria > Acidobacteriota > Vicinamibacteria > Fen-336 > Fen-336 > WYBL01. The sequence continues at coordinate 13,835 of JAMPXO010000036.1, forward strand.
GCGTCCCAGCCGCCCGGCAGCAGGCCGGCGAAGAAGCGGATCGCCGCCGGCACGGCCAGGAACGGCGTCGGGTCGGAGGTGCCGGTCCAGTCGAACTCCTCGCGGAAGCGCTGCCCGTCGTGGCCGGGGTCGTAGCCGTGGCTGATCGCGAGCGGGTGCACGTCGGCCTGGCGGTCGCGCCGCACGTGCAGGAACGCGGCGCCCTTCGGCGCGCACATCCACTTGTGGGCGTTGCCCGTGTAGTACGCGGCGCCCAGCGTCTCGAGGTCGACCGGGACCTGGCCCGGCGCGTGAGCGCCGTCGACCAGCGTCTCGACGCCGCGTGTTCGCAAGGACGCGACCAGGTCGACGAGCGGGAACAGCAGCGCGGTCGGGCTGGTCACGTGGTCGAGCAGGGCCAGCCGCGTGCGTGGCGTGACGGCGGCCATCACCGCCTGGTACACGTCGTCGCCGGAGCGCAGCGGGAACGGCACGGTGGCGGTGACGACCTGCGCGCCGGTGCGCCGCGCCACGTACTCGAACGTCTTGCGGCAGGCGCCGTACGCGTGGTCGGTGACCAGCACCTCGTCGCCCTCGCGCAAGCTCAGCGAGCGGGCGATCGCGTTGACGCCGGCGGTCGCGTTGGGCACGAACGCGAGGTCCTCGTCGCGGGCGCCGACGAACGCGGCCAGCGCCCGGCGCGCCTCGGCCACGCGTTGCGGCCAGGTCCGCCACATGAAGTCCGTGGGCGCGCTCTCGAGTTCGGCCTGCAGCGCGTGCTGCGCCGCCAGCACCACGCTCGGGCAGGCGCCGAACGAGCCGTGGTTGAGGTGCAGCACGTCGGCGCGCAGGCCCCAGTGGGCTGCCAGGCCGTGGTGGTGCTTCTCCGTGGCGACCGCGCCCGCGCTCGTCACGCGCCGCCTTCCTCCTCGGGCGCGCCGAGGGCGAGGCCGCAGGCGGGACACTCGGCGTGCCCGCGCAGCGGCTCGTTGCAGGCCGGGCAGGTCGTGTACGCGCCGGCCTCGGGATCGAAGCCCTCGGGGTGGCCGTCGGGCACGTGCCCTTGCAGGTCCGGGACCGCGGGCAGCAGGTCGGCGAGCAACTCCCGCACCGACCCGAGCTCGGCGGCCGCGACGACGAGCGAAAACTCGTTGCCGTGGCGGTCGACCCGGGCCAGCACGTGATTGCCCGCGAGCCGCTCGATCAGCGGGTCGAGGTACAGCGCGCGGTCGACGCGCACGACCGTCGCCAGATCGCCTTCGAGCGCTTCCGGGCCATCGGCTTCGCCATCGTCGTGCGGCGGCGGCGCCGCGTCGTCGTGGGGGACCAGGGTTCCGCCGCAGTCCGAGCAGGTCTCGATGTCGGGGCGGAACTCCTCGCGGCAGGCGGGGCAGTAGTGGACGAGGGCCATGGCGCGGATGCTACGCCAGCGCGGGCCGGGCTACGATCGTCGACCTGATGCCGCTCGACGCCGTCCGCCTGTCCTTCGACGAGAACGCCCAGCTCGGCTTGCAGGCGCTGCTGTTCGTGATCATGTTCGGCGTCGCCCTGGCGCTGCGGGTGGACGACTTCCGCAACGTCGCCCGCCACCCGTGGCGGGCCCTGCTCGGCGCCGCCGTGCAGGTCTTCGGGCTCTCGGCCCTCACTTTCGTGGTCGTCAGCGTGCTGGCGCCGACGCCGTCGATGGCGTTCGGCATGCTGGTGGTGGCCGCCTGTCCCGGCGGCAACTTCTCGAACTTCCTGAGCCAGTGGGCGCGCGGCGACGTCGCGCTGTCGGTCTCGCTGACCGCGATCTCGAGCTTGCTGGCGACCGTGACCACGCCGCTCAACATCGTGTTCTGGGGCAGCCGCCATCCCGAGATCGCGCCGCTGCTGCACGCGCTCGGCATCGACACCCGCGCCTTCCTGCTGCAGACCGCGCTGATGCTGGGCGTGCCGCTGGCCCTCGGCATGCTGGTCGCGGCCCGCTGGCCCGCGCTCGCCGCACGGCTCCAGGCGCCCTGCCACCGGCTGGCGCTCGGCGGCCTGGTCGTGTTCCTGGCGGCCGCGCTCGGCGGCAACTGGCGCGAGTTGCGGGCCTGGGGGCCGGTGCTGATGCCGCCGGTGATCGCCCACAACGCGCTGGCCTTCGCGCTCGGCTGGCTGACGGCCACGCTGGGCCGCTTCCCGGAGCCCGCGCGGCGGGCGCTGACGATCGAGCTCGGCATCCAGAACGGGGGCCTCGGCCTGGTGATCGTGCTGACCCACTTCCCGACGCTGGGCGGCGCGGCGCTGGTGGCGGCGGCGTGGGGCTTCTGGAACGTGATGGCGGGCTCGCTGCTGGCGTGGCGCTGGTCGCGGTTGCCAGCGACCCCCGGGCAGTAGTCCAATGAGGGGCCCCGCCAGGGCCTCTCACGGACCCGACGCCCTCCCGCGACCGGGGCGTCGGCGCCACCCCACCGGTCGCGCCAGGTGCAACATGACCCCCACGACGACGACCTCCACCCGCGCCCAGGCCCTGATCGACCAGGAGTCGCGCTTCGGCGCCCACAACTACCACCCGCTCGACGTCGTGATCGAGCGCGGCGAAGGCGTCTACCTGTGGGACGTCGACGGCAAGCGCTACATGGACTTCCTGGCGGCCTACTCGGCCGTCAACCAGGGCCACAACCACCCGCGGATCGCCGCGGCGCTGGTCGCCCAGGCCGGCCGCCTCGCGCTGACCTCGCGCGCGTTCCGCAACGACCGCTTCCCGCCGCTGCTCGAGAAGCTGTGCACGCTGACCGGCTTCGACAAGGCGCTGCTGATGAACAGCGGCGCCGAGGCCGTGGAGACGGCGCTGAAGGCGATGCGGAAGTGGGGCTACGACGTCAAGGGCATCCCCTATCCCGAGGCCGAGATCATCGTCTTCGACGGCAACTTCCACGGCCGCACGACGACGATCGTCGGCTTCTCGACCGACCCCGACAGCACCAGCCGCTTCGGCCCCTTCACGCCGGGCTTCAAGATCGTGACCTACGGTGACCTCGAGGCCGTGCGTGCGGCGATCGGGCCTTCGACCTGCGCGGTGTTCGTCGAGCCGATCCAGGGCGAAGGCGGCGTCGTGATCCCGCCCGCCGGCTTCCTGCCCGGCCTGCGCAAGCTGTGCGACGAGCACAAGATCCTGCTGGTGCTCGACGAGATCCAGTCGGGCCTCGGCCGCACGGGCAAGCTGTTCGCGTTCGAGCACGCCGGCATCCGGCCGGACGGCATCACCATCGGCAAGGCGCTCTCCGGCGGCTTCTACCCGGTGTCCGCGTTCCTCGCCAGCGACGCGGTGATGAACGTCTTCACGCCCGGCATCCACGGCTCGACCTACGGCGGCAACCCGCTGGCCTGCGCCGTGTCGTCCACGGCGCTCGACGTGCTGGTGGAGGAGAAGCTGGTGGAGCACGCCGCGGAGCTGGGCGTCCACCTGAAGGCGAGGCTGGAAGCGCTCGGCTCGTCGAAGGTGAAGGAGGTCCGCTGCCTCGGCCTGTGGGCGGGTGTCGAGCTGAAGCCGGAGGCGGGCGGGGCGCGCCCGTACTGCTACCAGCTCAAGGACCGCGGGCTGCTGTGCAAGGACACCCACACCCACACGATCCGGCTGGCGCCGCCGCTCGTGATCACGAAGGAGCAGCTCGACTGGGCCGTCGACCAGTTGAAGGAAGTGCTGGCCGGCTGATCTAAAGCTCGGCGACGCCGGCGATCAGCCGGTCCACCTCTTCTTCCGTGGTGTAGAGCGCGCAGCCCGCGCGCACGACGCCGTCGTCGCCGAAGCCCATCCGCGCGATCGCCGTGGTCGCGTAGAAGTCGCCGTTGGAGACGAACACCGCGCGCTGCGCGAGGTGGCGGGCGACGTCCAGCGAGGAGCGGCCCGCGACCGTGAAGGCGATCGTCGGCGTGCGCGGGCCGTCCGCAGGCAGGCCCAGCACCCGCACCTTGGGCAGCGCCGCGAGCCCGCCGTGGAGCCGGGCGACCAGCGTGCGGGCGCGGGCGTGCATCCAGGCGAAGGCGCGGTCCAGCGCCTCGCGGCGCGGGCCGGGGCCGCCGATCGAGGCGAGGAAGTCGATCGCGGCGCCGATGCCGGCGATGCCCTCGTGGTTCTGGGTGCCGGTCTCCAGCCGCTCCGGCGCCTCCGCGGGCGCGGGCCGCAGCTTCGGCACGTCGAGCTGCTCGATCAGCTCGCGGCGCGCCCACAGCAGGCCCGCGTGGGGGCCGTGGAACTTGTAGGACGAGCAGACCAGCAGGTCGGCGCCCAGGCGGCGGACGTCGACCCGCTCGTGGGCGGCGTAGTGGACCGCGTCGACGAAGAGCAGCGCGCCGCGGGCGTGGACGAGTGGCGCCGCGCGGGCGACGTCGTTGATCGTGCCGAACGCGTTCGAGGCCGCGCCCAGCGCGACCAGCCGCGTGTGCTTCGAGAGCGCCGCCTCGAATGCGCTCCAGTCGAGCTGGGCCGTCGCCGGGTCGAACCCGACGTGGCGCACGACCAGGCCGCGCTCGCGCGCCAGGTCGAGCCACGGGTCGACGTTCGCGTGGTGGTCGAGGTCGGTGACGACCAGCTCGTCGCCCGCCGCGAAGCCGCGGCCGAGCGCGCGCGCGACGTGGAACGTCAGCGTCGTCATGTTGTTGCCGAACGCGACCTCGTCCGGCGCGCCGCCCAGGAAGTCGGCCGCCGCGGCCCGCGACGCCTGCAGGATCGCGTCGGTCTCCACGCTCGTCGGGTAGGCCCAGTGGGTGTTGGCGTTGTGCTCCGCCAGGTAGCGCGAGATCGCGTCGATCACGGCGTCGGGCACCTGGGTGCCGCCGGGGCCGTCGAAGTAGGCCACCGGGCGGCCGGCGTGGACGCGGCGCAGGGCGGGGAAGCGGGCGCGAAGGGCGTCGAGGTCGGGAGCGCTCATGACGCAGAGGCTACACCCGGTCCGAAAACGCAAGAGGGCGGCCGCTGCGAGCGGCCGCCCCCCGGCGTCACGACAGGAAGGTTACTCGCCGGCCTGGCAGGCCAGCAGGTCCTTGCTCGTGATCTCCCAGGTCGCGGAGGCCTTGCACAGGTCCACGCCGGTCACCACGCACTCGTCTCCCTCTTCGTCGACCAGGCGGACGTCCCACTTGTTGCACGGGATGCCGGTGAGCGTGAAGCTCCCGCCCTTGCCGATCACCTTGTCGCCGAGCTGGTCCGGGCCCCAGTCCTCTTCCTCGTCCACCGGCGAGAGGTAGAACTCGTGGAGCTCCCAGTCCGACTTGTTGATGATCGTCACCTTGGCCGTCTTCTGCGCATAGGCCGCCACGCTGCCCGCGCCGACCGCCGCCACCACGAGGCCCGCGAGCACGACCCGCAAGAACCGCATATTCGTTTGTCTCTCCCATAGCTTCCGGCGGGAGGGGGCCGGAAGAGTGGCGCGGAGCCTAGCACCTTCCCGGGTTGGGCGTGTGTTCAGTGGTGTTTAGTGGGGATTAACGGCCTCCGCCGAGATGCGGCGAACTCGCGGACCCGATTTCTCGTCTGCCCGTGTGCATGCGGCTCCAGATCGAGGACGTGCACAAGGACTACGGACGCGGCGTCAAGGGCCTCGCGGGCATCTCGCTCGACCTCGGTCCCGGCGTGCTGGGGCTGCTGGGCCCCAACGGCGCGGGCAAGTCGTCGCTGATGCGGATCCTGGCGACGATCACGAAGCCCAGCGCGGGGCGCGTGTTGTGGAACGGGGTCGACGTCGGGCGTGACCCCGACGCGCTGCGCGAGACCGTCGGCTATCTGCCGCAGGACTTCGGCGTCTACCCGAACCTGAACCCGGTCGAGTTCCTCGAGCTGGTCGCCGCCGCCAAGGGCCTGGCGGGCGGAGCCGCGCGGCGCCGGATCGACGCCCTGCTCGCGCTGGTCAACCTGCAGGACGTGCGCAAGCGCGCGCTCGGCGGCTTCTCCGGCGGCATGCGCCAGCGGGTGGGCATCGCCCAGGCGCTGCTCAACGACCCGCGGCTGCTGATCGTCGACGAGCCGACCGCCGGCCTCGACCCGGAGGAACGGGTGCGCCTGCGCCACCTGCTCTCCGACCTGTCGGGCGAGCGGATCGTGATCCTCTCCACCCACATCGTGTCCGACGTCGAGGCGACGGCGACCCGCATCGCGCTGATCGCCGGTGGGCGCCTGCTGCAGGACGCGGCGCCCGAGCGGCTGCTCGCGCAGATGGCGGGCAAGGTCTGGGAGTGGGTGGTGCCGAGCGAGGCTCTCGTCGAGCTGAAGCAGCGTCACATCCTGAGCGGGGCAATCCGCCGCAGCGACGGCGTGGCGGTGCGGGTCGTCAGCGAGCACCCGCCGGCGCCCGATGCACGACCCGCCGAGCCCGGGCTCGAGGACGCCTACCTCCATCACGTCGGCGCCGCCCGCGCGGCCGCCTGACCCGGCGTCCTCGATGACACGCACGCTGCGCGCCGTGCTGGCCATCGCCCGCGCCGACCTGCGCGAGCGCACCCGGCAGTATCCGTTCCTGTGGGCGCTCGGCTTCGTCTGCTGGCTCGGCTGGCTGACCAGCGAGGGCACGCTGCGCGTCCAGCTCGGCGACTTCCGCGGTCGCCTCGACGCGGCCTGGATCGGCGGCAGCCTGGCCGTGACGGCCTCCAACCTGCTCGCCCTGGTCGGTTTCTGGCTGGTGCGCGGCACGATCGAGCGCGACCGTGTCACCGGCGTGGGACAGGTGCTGGCGACGACCCCGCTCACGCGCGGCGCCTACCTCGTCGGCAAGTGGCTCAGCCACGTCGCGTACTTCGGCCTGCTGCTGGCGCTGCTGGCGCTGGCGGCGGTGGCGATGACGCTGCGCAATGCCGAGGCCGGCGGGCTCGACCTGGTCGCGCTGTGGCTGCCGATGGCGCTGGTCGCGCTGCCGGCGCTGGCCTTCGTCGCGGGCCTCGTCGTCGCCTTCGAGGTGTTGCCCGGGCTGCGCGGCGGCTTTGGAAACGTGGCCTGGTTCTTCGCCTGGGGGATGCTGTCGGTGGCCTCGATGCAACTGGGGCCGGTGGCGGACTTCAGCGGCCTGGCGCTGACCCGCGACAGCATGCGGGCCGCGATCCGCGCGGAGCACGGTGTCGACGAGCCGAGCTTCACTCTCGGCGGCGGCCCGCGCCGCGCCACCCGCACCTTCGCCTACGGCGGCCTCGACTGGAGCGCGGAGCGCGTGGGCCTGCGGCTGTCGTGGATCGGCCTCGGCGCCCTCGTCGCGCTGGCGGCGACACCCTTCTTCGACCGCTTCGACCCCGCCCGCCGACGCTTCCGGGTGCGCGGCCCGGCGGCGGCCGGCGAGGGCGTGAGCGTTCCGGCCGTGGTGGTGGTGCGGTCCGCAGCCGAGGCCCACGACCTGCCACCGGCGACCCGGGGGTGGAGCGCGGGGCCGGCGCTGGTCCGATCCGAGCTGCTGCGGGTGCTGCGCGGGCGCCGCGCCTGGTGGTGGCTGGCCACGGCGGCGGTGTTCGTGGCTTCGTTCACGGGCGCCGATCCGCGTGGACCCGGTGCGCTCGCGCTGCTGTGGCCCGTGCTGGTGTGGTCGCGCCTCGGGGCTCCCGATGCGGCTGTCGAGCCGCTGCTCCGCGCCTGCCCGCACCCCGTGCTGCGCCCGCTGCTCGCGCGCTTCGTGGCCGGCGTGGTCGTCGGCCTTCCGTTCGTCGCCGCGCGCTCGCTCGGCTCGGGACCGGAGGGCTGGCTGGTCGCTGCGGCCACGCTTCTCTTCCCGCCGGCGCTGGCGGTGGCGCTGGGAGCGGTGGCCGGCTCGCCGAAAGCGTTCGAGGCGACGTGGACGGCACTCTGGTATCTCGCGCTGCAGACCCCGTCGCTCGACTTCCTGGGAGCCACGACCACCCCGAACCCGGGCCCGTTCCTGGCCGCGGTGCCCGTGCTGCTACTGCTCGCCGGCGCGGTCCGCGCCCGTCGCCAGGGCTGAACGACGCGAGGGCGCCCGGCCGAGCCGGGCGCCCTCGGGGAACTACTTCTTCGGCATCAGCACGGCGTCGATCACGTGGATCACGCCGTTGCTGGTGGCGATGTCCGTCTTGACGACGGTCGCGTCGTCGACCTTGACGCCCGACGTCGTGTCGATCTTGACCGAGCCGCCCTGGACCGTCTTCGCCTCCTTGAGCTTGACGACGTCCGCGGCCATCACCTTGCCGGCGACCACGTGATAGGTGAGGACGGCGGTCAGCTTCGCCTTGTCCGTGAGCAGCGCGTCGAGGTCCGCCTTCGGGATCTTCGCGAACGCCTCGTCGGTCGGGGCGAACACGGTGAACGGGCCGGCGCCCTTCAGCGTCTCGACCAGGCCGGCGGCCTGCAGCGCCGTCGCGAGCGTCTTGAAGCTGCCGGCAGCGACGGCGGTGTCCACGATGTCCTTGGCGGCAGCGGCGGGCGCGGCGGGAGCCTGGGCGAGCGCGGGCACGGCCAGCGCGGCGGCCACGGCGGCGGCGACGAACGACTTGCGGAAGTTCATGGTCTCTCCTTGAGTGCGTTGGCGATGGGGGCGCTCGCAGCGCCCGACTCCCCGGAAGCTACGCAGGCCACTCGGGCACGTCAAGTATCTGAATAGCTTTTGACAAGAAGTGGTGGAGAGTGACAGCAACCGCTGTAGCATTCCCGCTCCATGAGCGCCGAACTCCTGAAGGACCTCGAGGCCCGCGGCCTCGTCCACCGCAGCGCCGAGCCGTCCCACGCCGGCTGGCCCGGGCTCGCCGAACGGCTGGCCCAGGGCCCGGTCACCGTCTACATCGGCTTCGACCCGACCGCCGCCAGCCTCCACGTCGGCAGCCTGCTGCAGATCCTCAACCTGGTGCGGATGCAGCGCGCGGGGCACCGCCCGATCGCGCTGGTCGGCGGCGGCACCGGCCTGATCGGCGACCCCAGCTTCAAGGCCAGCGAGCGGGCCATGCTCTCGCGCGAGCAGCTGGACGTGAACCTGGCCGGCATCCGCGGCCAGCTCGAGCGCTTCCTCGACTTCTCCGGCAGCAACGCCGCGCTGATGCTCGACAACGCGGCCTGGCTCGGCGAGCTGCGGCTGCTCGACTTCCTGCGCGACGTCGGCAAGCACTTCTCGGTCAACCAGATGGTGTCGCGCGACGCGGTCAAGCTGCGGCTCGACGGCCGCGAGCACGGCATCAGCTACACCGAGTTCAGCTACGCGCTGCTGCAGGGCTACGACTTCCTGCACCTGTTCGACGCCCACGGCTGCGAGCTGCAGATGGGCGGCAGCGACCAGTGGGGCAATATCCTGGACGGCGTCGACCTGGTCCGCCGCCTGCGCGCGAAGCCGGCCTGGGGGCTGACCGCGCCGCTCGTCACCAAGAGCGACGGGGCCAAGTTCGGCAAGTCCGAGACCGGCAATGTCTGGCTCGACCCGACGCTGACCCGGCCCTTCGCCTTCTACCAGTTCTGGCTCAACACGGACGACGCAGACGTCGCGCGCTACCTGCGCTACTTCACGTTCCTGCCGCTGCCGCGGATCGCGGAGCTGGAAGCTGCGGCGCAGCAGGACCCGGCCCGGCGCGAGGCGCAGCGGGCGCTGGCGGTCGAGGTCACCCGCCTGGTCCACGGCGAGGGGGCGGTGGCCTCGGCGCAGCGGGCGTCGGCGGTGCTGTTCGAGGGCGCCGACCTGCGCACGCTGTCGGCCGACGAGTTGCAGGACGCCTTCGCCGAGGCGCCGCGCTCGACGCTGTCCAGGGACGCGCTCGGCACGCCGCAGGCGCAGCTCGTCGCGGTGGTCGCGGGCGCCGGCCTCGAGCCCTCGAAGGGCCGCGCCCGGGCCGCCGTCGAGCAGGGTGCGATCGCGGTCAACGGCCAGGTCGAGAAGGCCGCCGACCGCGTGCTGGCGGCCGACGACCTGCTGCCGGGCGACTTCGTGGTGCTGCGCCGGGGCAAGAAGACCTACCACGTCGTCGCCGTCGGGTAGCTCTCCCCCCGAACCGCAAAAACTGGTCAAAAACTACTCAACACGCTCCGGCCGGGGTAGACTGACCTCTGCCATGACGAAGCACTCCGCCGTGACCGACCGTCGCCCTGGCTTGCTCGCCGCCCTGCTGGCGCTGGCGACGTTGCCGCTCCTCGCCTTCGCCCAGTCGTCGGTCGAGGTGTCCGGCGCGGTGCGCGATGCCGTGACCGGCAAGGCGGTCGCCGGCGCCACCGTCTCGGCGGGCACGCGGATGAGCTCGACGGACGCGGCGGGTCGCTTCCGGCTCGACCTTCCGCAGGGCAACGTGCTGCTGATCGTGGAGGCCGACGGCTATCTCGTCGCCACCGCCGACGTGGCCGCCGGGCCGGGCGGCGCGCGAGTCGACGTGCTGCTCGAGGGCCGGCTGTTCGAAGAGGTCGACGTCACCGCCGAACTCGCACCCGAGGCCGAGCGCCCGGCGACGATCCCGGTCCGCCCCGCGGCGGTGCTGCAGGTCGCGGGCGGCGTGGACAACGTGTTCCGGGTGCTGCAGACGCTGCCCGGCGTCGCCGGCGCCGAGGAGTTCGGCAGCCGCCTCGCGGTCCGCGGCGGTGGCCCCGACCAGAACCTGACGGTGATGGACGGGGTCGAGATCCACAACCCCTACCGCCTGTTCGGCCTGGTCGCCGCCTTCAACCCCGAGACCGTCGAGGGCTTCGAGCTGACCGCCGGCGCGTTCTCCGCCCGCTACGGGGACCGGCTGTCCTCGCTGCTCGTGGTCGAGAACCGCAACGGCCGCCGCGAGAGCGGCCTGAACGGCTCCACGGCGCTGTCGGTGACGGACGCCAACGTGATCGTGGAGGGCCCGGTCGGCGCCGGGTCCTGGCTGGTCACCGGCCGCCGCACCTATTACGACCTGGTCGCCGAGCGCTTCACCGAGTCCGACCTGCCCGGCTTCTCCGACCTGCAGGCGCGGGCCACGTTCGGCGACGCGATCGGTCCGCGCCTGACCCTGTCGGGCCTGCTCAGCCGCGAAGACGCCGACGCCGACTTCGAGGGCGACACCGCTGGCGAAGAAGGCGCGTTCGTGGGCGAGACCCGCAACGAGCTGTTCTCCGCGACGCTCGACTTCACGCTCTCGCCGCGGGCGACCGGGCGCACACTCCTCGCGTACTACCGCAACGCCGAGCTGCTCGACGTCGATGCCCGTTTCCAGAGCGAGGTGCGGCGCTCCAACGCGCCCGACGGATCCGGCTTCGGCTTCGCTGACGTGGTCTTCGACCGCGAGCTGTCGGTCCGCGACGTCTCGCTGCGCCAGGACTTCGTGTGGCAGGCGGCCGACCGCCACCTGCTCGAGGCCGGCCTGGAGTATCACGCCCTCGACACCGTGCTCGCCTTCGCCAACGCGGGCGACACCAACCCGAACGAGGCCGTCGGCAGCAGCGTGCGCGGTGGCGCGGGCCTGCCCGACGCGCTCGACTCCGGAGCCGCCAGCGGCCGCGGTGGCGCCTGGGTCCAGGACCGCTGGGACGTCTCCGCGCGGCTGAACCTGACGGCCGGCCTGCGCGCTTCCTGGAGCAGCCTGGTCGGCGTGGCGGTCGAGCCGCGGTTGTCGGCGGTGGCGCGCCTGACGCCTCGCCTGCGCCTGCTCGGCGCCGCCGGGTACCACACCCAGAGCCCGGGCTACGAGAAGCTGATCCAGTCGGACGACCTGTTCGACCTCGGGGATGCCGACACGCTGGGCTTCGAGCGCTCGCTGCAGGGCGTGCTCGGCTTCGAGTGGGACCTGGCGCCGGGCTGGATGGTGCGGGTCGAGGGCTGGGCCAAGCGCTTCGACGACCTGCTGGTGGGCCAGCTGGAGACCGACGCGGAGGTCGCCGCGCGGCTCGCCGGCTACGACTTCCCGGCCGAGTACGCCTCCTCGCTGCCGAGCGAGCCACGCGTCACCAGCCGCCCGACCCAGGACGGCCGCGGTCGCGCGTGGGGCACGGACGTCTTCCTGTCGCGCCGCGCCGCCGCCGACGACAAGCTCTCGGGCTGGCTCGCCTACGGCTACGGCCACGCCGAGCGCGAGGCGTGGGGCCGCACGCTGCCGCTCGACTACGACCGCCGCCACTCGCTGAGCCTGGTCGCCAACTGGCGCCCGTCACGCACGATCGACGTCGGCGCGACCTTCCGCGTCGCCTCGGGATTCCCCTACACGCCGGTCACCGGCCTGCGCGTCGACGCGATGCCCGACGCGGCCGACGCCGACCGCGACGGCAACGTGGCGGAGCTGGTGCCGATGCGCGACACGGCCGGGCGGCCGGTGTGGACCACCGACCTCGGCGGCATCGACAACCTCAACACCGCACAGCTGCCGACCTTCGCCCGCCTCGACCTGCGCCTGTCCTGGCGCCCGCGCGGCGAGCGGGGCCGCTGGCAGTTCTACCTCGACGTCATCAACGTGCTCAATCGCGACAACGCCGGCGAGCTGGAGCCGAGCCTCGTCTACCAGCCCGGCGCCGACCGCCCGGCCGTGGTGCTGACCAACTCGCAGTCGATCCCGCTGCTGCCCAGCTTCGGCGTCCGCTTCCGGTTTTGAGCGTGGGGGCCCCGCCCCCAGGCCATCACTTCGCGGTCATCACCCAGGCGCCGTTCCAGTCCTCGGGCGGCGGCTGCTGGCGGAAGTGGCCGCAGCGGCTGCGGTACAGGCGCGAGGCCACGTCGCCGGGGTCCACGGCCAGCGTCTCGTCGAAGGCCCGCAGCGCGGTGGTCCACTCGCGGGCGCGGTAGGCCGCGAGGCCGCGGGCGAAGGCCTCCAGCTTGCGCGGCGACCGCGCCGGGTGGTCGCGGTCGAGGTGGTCCAGCACCTCGAACACGGCCACCGGCTGGCTCTTGCCCTTGACCACGATCCGGTCCAGCTCGCGCAGCGTGTACGGCTGGCGCAACTCCGCCGCGGTCATCTCGCTGATCAGGATCTGGCTGCCGTAGGTCTTGTTGGCGCTCTCCAGCCGCGAGGCCAGGTTCACGCCGTCGCCGATCACGGTGTAGTCCATGCGCTTCGGCGAGCCGATGTTGCCGGACACCACGTCGTCGCTGTTGACGCCGACGCCCATCAGCACCGGCGGCAGCCCCAGCGCCTCGCGCGCGCCGTTGAACTCGCCCATCGCGGACAGCATGCCGATCGCCGCCTGCACCGCGCGGTCGGCGTCGTCGGCCGCGCCGAACGGCACGCCGAACACGGCCATGATCGCGTCGCCGATGTACTTGTCGAGCAGCCCGCCGCGCTCCAGGATCACGTCCGCCATCAGCGAGAAGTAGTCGTTGAGCAGGGTCACCGTCTCGTGCGCGCCGAGCGCCTCGGCGATCGAGGTGAAGCCGCGGATGTCGGTGAACAGCACGGTCGCGTGCAGCACCTTGCCGCCCAGCGCGTCTTCACCCTCCTCCAGCAGCTTGTCGACGACCTCCTTGGTCATGTAGCGGGCCATCGTCGTCTTGAGCCGCTTCTCCTGGGTCAGGTCCTCGATCATCAGCATGCAGCCGGGGCCGGACTGGCGGGCGTCGGGCAGCGGCACGACGGACAGGTTGACCGACAGCGCGTCTTCGCCTTCGGCGGGGGTCTGGGGGCGGAGGAGGCCGGAGTCGTCCGACGGAGCCCCCAGGGGACCAGTGTCGGATTCACTCCGGCACTGGAACCCGATGAACCCGGACGCGGTCCGACGCCGCGGCACCCACAGGTCGACTGCCATCGCCACGGATGGCTCGCCGGTCCGCCGCACCTCCACGATCGCCTCCGCCACCCACGCGTTGGCGCCGGTGAAGAAGTCGCTCGCGGAGCGCCCGACCGCCTGCCCGCTGTCGTCGAGCCGGAGCAGGCGCAGCGCGGCGGCGTTGACCTTGACGATGCCGTCCGCGGCGCCCAGCGTGATGACGCCGTTCGACATGCTCTCCAGCACGCTCTCGTTGTACTGGCTGACCCGGGTCACCTCGTCGAACAGCCGCGCGTTCTCCATCGCCACCGCCGCCTGGCTGGAGAAGGCCTTCAGCCGCCGCTCGTCGATGAAGGTGAACGGCCCGCCGCGCTTGTTCAGCACCTGGGTGACCGCGATCGCGCGGCCCTGGCGGTCGAACACCGGCATGCACAGGATGGTGTGGGTGCGGTAGCCGGTCTTGCGGTCGACCTCCGGGTTGAAGCGCGCGTCCGCGTAGGCGTCGGGGATGTTGATCGTCGCCCCGGTCCGGAACACGTGGCCGGCGATGCCGAGCGAGGCGGGGAAGCGGATCTCGGAGACGCGGTCGCCCTGGGTGGCCAGCGCCCACAGTTCGTCCGTGCGCGGGTCGTGGACGAACAGCGTGGCGCGGTCGGCCTCCAGGATCAGCGACACCGTTTCCATGATCTTCAGCAGCAGCGGCTGCAACTGCAGCTCGCTGCCCAGCGCGGCGGTCACCTCCAGCATCTGCCGCTCCTCGGAGCGGGTGCGGGCGACCTCCTCGTGCAGCATCGCGTTGACGAGCGCCGCGGCCGCCTGCGAGTTGAGCGTCTCCAGCAGGCTCATGTCGCCGGTGGTGAAGGTGCCCTGGCGCTTGTTGAGGACCTGGGCGACGCCCACCACGGCCGACTGGCCGTCGCGCAGGTGGCGGATCGGCATGCACAGCAGGCTGCGGGTGCGGAAGCCGGTGCTGCGGTCGATCTCGGGGTTGAAGCGCGGGTCGGCGTAGACGTCGTCGATCTGCACCGGGCGGCCGCTGCGGAACACGCTGCCGGCGATGCCCTGGCCGGCGGGGAAGCGCACCTCGCCGAGGCCCACCGCGGCCTTGGCGTACAGCTCGTCGGTGCGGGCGTCGTACAGGAAGATCGAGCAGCGCTCGGCGTCGAGGAAGGACGCCATCAGCTCGACCATCCGCTCCAGCAACTCGTCGACGGACAGGCTGTCCGAGAGCCGGCTGGTGATCACCAGCAGCGCGGAGGTCTTGCGCAGCAGCTCGCCCAGCTTCGTGGTGAAGGCGTCGCCCTGGGCGGCGTCGAGCTTGGCCAGGATGCGCTGGATGTCGCCGGGGTCCAGCGAACGGGTGATCAGCTCGGTGACGATGTCGAGCACTGCCACCGTCTCGACCAGGGCGTGCTGGTAGTTCTCGGGCAGCCCGGGGGCGTCGGGGGGAAGCGGGCCAGGTCCGCCGGGACCGCCGCGATCCAGGCTCATGTGCTCAGTCGGCCGCGTTGCTCGCGGGGTAGAGGCGCTCGAACTCGGGGTCGTCGTGGATCAGCGCCAGGTCGGGGTCGCGGCGCGCCCAGTCTGGGTCGCGGAAGCCGGCGTCCCACGCCTTCTGGATCGCCGCCAGCGCCTCGCCCTTCTTGCCGAGCTGGCAGAACACGCAGGCGGCGTTGTACAGCACGATCGCCTCGTTGGGCCGCAGCGAGATGGCGAGGCTGGCCTCGCGCAGGGCGGCGTCGACCATGCCCAGGCTTGCGTAGTCGCCGGCCAGCAGGGTGCGGGCGCGGGCATCCTCGGGCACCAGCTTCAGGTGCGCCTCGAGAGCCTGGATCTCGCGCTGGCGCAGGCGCTCGAGAGCGTCCTTCTTGCCGAGCGCGCCGAGCGCGTTGGTGACCGGAATGTAGACGTTGTAGTCGCCGCCGCTGGCCTCGAGGGCGGCGTCGGCCAGCCGCGCCACCTCGTGGTACTGGCCGGAGGCGAACAGGCCGCGCAGCAGCAGGTAGTAGGCGCCCTCGGTGTCGGCCTTGCGCTCGATCACCTGGCGCACGAGCGCCACGGCCTGCTCGTACTCGCCCCCGGCGTAGAGGATCCAGCCCTCGGCCACCAGCACCTCGGGCAGGTCGCGGCGGATCGAGCTGGCCTTCTTGGTCGCCTCCACCGCGCGCGTGATCCACTTCTCGTCGCGCTCGTAGTGGTAGTGGAACTGGGCGCAGGCGTTGGCGATCGCGGCGTGGGCCAGGGCGAACTGCGGGTCCAGCGAGACCGCGTTCTCGAACATCCGCAGCGCGAACTCCAGGTCCTGGCGCGTCAGCCGGCGGGCGAAGCTCTTGCCGCGCAGGTACAGGTCGTAGGCCTGCAGGCTCTCGGTCGCCTTGGAGCCGAGCGCTTCCTGCTCCTGCGGCGAGAGCTGGACGCGCAGGGCTTCGGCGATCTTGCGGGCGATCTCGTCCTGGACCTCGAACACGTCCGCCATCTCGCGGTCGTAGCGCTCGGACCAGAGCGGGAAGTCGGTCTGGGTGTCGACGAGCTGGGCGGTGATGCGCAGGCGCTGCCCGGCGCGACGCAGTGTCCCGGTCAGCACGCAGGAGGCCTTCAACTGCTGGCCGATCTGCACGGGCGTCACCGGCTTGTCGCGGTAGGCGAGCACCGTCGGCCGCGAGAAGATGCGCAGGCCCTTGATCTTGGACAGCTCGGTGATGATCTCCTCGGTCACCCCGTCGCGCAGGTACTCGTCCTCCTTCACCCCCGAGAGGTTCTCGAAGTAGAGGACGGCGACCGAGCGCGGCGCCGCCTTGACCGAGCCGCTCCGCGCGTCGGCCGGCTCCGCCGTGCGCCGGCCGCCGGAGTCGGTGTCGCGCTTGAGGCGCAGCAGGTCGGTCTTCAGCTCCGTGGCGCTCTGGTAGCGGAGGTTGCGGTCCTTCTCCAGCGCCTTGCCCAGCATGCGGTCGAGCTCGGCGGGCAGCGCGGGGTTCGCCTGCGCGACCGGGGCGGGCTCGCGGTTGAGGATCGCGTCGAACACGACCGCCGAGGTTTCGCCCGGGAACGGCAGCACGCCGGTCGCCATCTGGTAGAGCACGGTGCCGAGCGAGAACAGGTCGGTGCGCGAGTCGGTGAGCTGGCCGCGGGCCTGCTCGGGCGACATGTAGTTGACCGTGCCCATCGTCGTGCCCACGTGGGTCAGATCGTGGGGGATCGCGGTGGGCGCCTCGGACTGCATGCCGCCCGGCGCCGGGGCGCGTTCGATCTTGGCCAGGCCGAAATCCAGCACCTTGACCTGGCCGCGCGGGGTGACGAACAGGTTGGCCGGCTTCAGGTCGCGGTGGACGATGCCCTTGGCGTGGGCCGACTCCAGCGCGTCCGCGATCTGGATGCCGAGGTCGAGCAGGGCTGCTATCTCGATCGGCCCGCGGCGGATCTGGTCGCCGAGCGTCTCGCCCTCCAGCAGCTCCATGGCGATGAAGTGCTGGCCCTCGTGTTCGTCGATCTCGAACACCGTGCAGATGCCGGGGTGGTTCAGCGAGGAGGCCGCGCGCGCCTCGCGCTGGAAGCGCTCGAGCGAAGACTTGTCCTGCGCCATCTCGGCGGGCAGGAACTTGAGCGCGACCTGGCGGCCGAGCTTCTGGTCCTCGGCCTGGTACACGACGCCCATGCCGCCGCTGCCGAGCTTGGAGGTGATCTTGTAGTGGGACACGGCCTGGCCGATCACGCGTGGCCGCCCTCGGCCGCGGCCGGGTAGAGCCGCTCGAACTCGGGCTCGCCGTGGAGGATCGCCAGGTCGGGATCGCGCCGCACCCAGTCCGCGTCGCGATTGCCGGCGTTCCACGAGCGGGCCAGGGCCGCCATCGCCTCCTGTCGCTTGCCCAGCGCGCAGAAGACACAGGCGGCGTTGTAGTGGACGTTGGCGTCGTTGGGCCGCAGCAGCATCGACAGCTCGGCTTCGCGGGTCGCGTCCTCGACCCGCCCGTCGTAGGCGTAGGTCGTCGCCAGCAGGCTGCGCGCGCGCGCGTCCTCCGGCACCAGCCGCAGGTGGGTCTCGAAGGCCTGGATCGCCCGCTGCCGCACGTTCTTGAGCTGGTCGTGCTTGCCGATCGCGCCCAGCGCGTTCTGGATCGGCACGAACACGTTGTAGTCGGCGCCGCAGGCCTCGATCGCCGACTCGGCGACGGCCGCGATCTCCTGGTAGCGACCCGACGAGAAGAGCAGGATCAGCAGCAGGTAGTAGGCGCTCTCGGTGTCGCGCTTGCGCTCCACGATCGGCCGCACGATCGTCAGCGCCTGCTCGTACTCGCCGCGGGCGTAGAGGATCCAGGCCTGCGCCAGCCGCGCCTCGGCCAGGTCGGGCTGCAGTGCCACCGCCCGCTCGAAGGCCTCGCCCGCGCGGGTGAGCCAGGCAGCCTCGCGTTCGAAGTTCTGGTGGTAGACGGCGCACACCGTCGCCGTCGCGGCGTAGGCGAGGGCGAAGCCGGGGTCGAGCGCCACCGCGTTGCCGAACAACTGCAGCGCGAACTCGAGGTCCTGCCGCACCTGGCGCCGGGCGTAACTGCGGCCGCGCAGGAACAGGTCGTAGGCCTGGGCGTTCTCCGTCGGCTTGGCGGCCAGCGCCTCCTGCTCCTGCGGCGACAGCGTGATGCGCAGCGCGGCCGCGATCTTGCGCGCGATCTCGTCCTGGACCTCGAACACGTCGGCCATCTCGCGGTCGTAGCGCTCCGACCAGAGCAGGGCGTCCGTCTCGACGTCGACGAGCTGGGCGCTGATCCGCAGCCGGTTGCCGCCGCGGCGGATGCTGCCCGCCAGCACGCACGAGGCGCGCAACTGCTGGCCGACCTGGGCGGTGGCGACCGGCTTGTCGCGGAACGGCGACACCGCCTGCCGCGACAGCACCTTGAGGCCCTTGATCTTGGACAGCTCGGTGATGATGTCCTCGGTGACGCCGTCGCGCAGGTACTCGTCCTCCTTCACCCCCGAGAGGTTCTCGAAGTAGAGGACGGCGACCGACTGCTCGGCCGGCTTGTGGCTGCCGCTGCGCCCGTCCACGCTCTCCTCGGCCCGCCGGCTGCCCGAGTCGAGCTTGCGCTTGAGGCGCAGCAGGTCGGTCTTCAGCTCGGTGGCGCTCTGGTAGCGCAGCGTCCGGTCCTTCTCCAGCGCCTTGTCCAGCAGGCCCTGCAGCCCGGGCGGCAGCGAGGCGTTGAGCTGGGCGACGGGCGGCGGCTCGTGGTTGAGGATCGCCGCGAAGACGACGGCCGAGGTCTCGCCGGGGAAGGGCCGGGCGCCGGTCGCCATCTCGTAGAGCAGGGTGCCGAGCGAGAACAGGTCGGTGCGGGCGTCGGTCAGTTGTCCGCGGGCCTGCTCGGGCGACATGTAGGAGACGGTGCCCAGCATCGTGCCGGCGGTGGTCAGCTCGTCCGGCTTGTGCTGGGTGGGCGCCTCGGACGGGCCGTTGACGGCCAGCGCCGCCTGGCGCTCGATCTTGGCCAGGCCGAAGTCGAGCAGCTTGGCCTGGCCGCGCGGCGTCACGAACACGTTGGCGGGCTTCAGGTCGCGGTGGACGATGCCCTTGGCGTGGGCCGACTCCAGCGCGTCCGCGATCTGGATGCCCAGCTCCAGCACCTGCTCGGCGTGCAGCGGCCCGCGCCGGATGCGCTCGCCGAGCGTCTCGCCCTCCAGCAGCTCCATCGCGATGAAGTGCTGGCCCTCGTGTTCGTCGATCTCGAACACCGTGCAGATGCCCGGATGGTTCAGCGAGGAGGCCGCCCGCGCCTCGCGCTGGAAGCGCTCGAGCGAGGACTTGTCCTGCGCCATCTCGGCAGGCAGGAACTTGAGCGCGACCTGGCGGCCGAGCTTCTGGTCCTCGGCCTGGTACACGACGCCCATGCCGCCGCTGCCGAGCTTGGAGGTGATCTTGTAGTGGGAGACGGTCAGGCCAATCATTTTATTGGAGCAAGCCGGCGGCGATCCTAGCAGATCGGCCGGGCGCGCCCGCGCCGGGTGCCGGCGCCTTCAGGGCCGCTGGGCGGGCGGGGCGAGCGGGCTCCAGCTCATGCCGTCCGGCTCGCGGCCCGGGGTCGCCGTGGTCTCCCCTGTTCATTTTCGCGGCGCGGTCACGGGGCAGGGTGCGTCGGCGCCGGCGCTGCCCGCACGTCGAAGTCGTACACCCGCAGCCCGAGTTCGCGGCGGTCGCCGTTCTTCTGGCGGTCGTCCGGTCGGAACACCCGATCCACCTCGATCTCCACGTCCCGGAACGGGCTCGGGCCACCGGGCAGGTGCGCGGCCAACTCGAACCCGGGCTCGTCGGCGTGGAGTCTCGCGACCTCCTGACCGTCGACGATCAGGCGGACCAGGCCGCCAGCGCCGAGGTAACGCAGCGGCACGGTGCCCTCGACCCGGAGCCGCGCGCCCGCTTCGGGCACGTGCACCAGCGAGCGGGCGTGGCGCGAGGTCCATCGGAAGGCGCGACCAGCCTCGTCTCTCTCGGGGGCGTGCCATCCGCTGCCGTGAACGAAGCCGGCGTTGCCGCGCGAGGAGTAGTCGAGCCCGTGCAGCACCACGGTGGGCACGCTCCCGTTCGCACGAGGCTCCGGTTCGATCCTCAGCTCGGCGTAACCCGGCGCTGTCGCGCGGCGCAGCGTGCGCCCGACGACGAACGGCTCGGTGCACGGCGCCGACTCGAGCCCGGTGCCTGCGAGTTCGAGGTGCACGGAGCAGTCGCCTGCGTCGTCGCCGGGCCGGCCTGCGATCAGCAGGAACGCGGGCTCGTCCAGTGCTCTCAGGTAGGCGACACGCTCGGGCGCCCGAGCGGCCTGTTCCGGGCGACCGGCTTCGAGCGAGAGCAGCCAGCCCGGGCCGGCGACCCAGGCCGGGGCCACGATGCGCACGAGCCTCGTGCCGAGTGGACGCGCCCCCGACATGAAGCGGTCGGCGCCGAGCGGCCAACGCCAGCGCCCCAGCACGCGCTGCGCCCTGGGGTCGATCGACGAAAGATCCGTGCGCTGGGTGTCGGCCAGGAACAGCACGTCCTGCCGTCCGCCCGCGAGCCAGTAGCGGAGCAGCCGGGGCGCACTGTCGTCCGGTCCCCCCGGCAGGCGTTCGATCGACGCTGGCGGGCCGTCCAGGTATCGCTCCAGCGTGTAGTGCGCGGCGATCAGATAACCCCGGCGTCCGCCGTCGTGGGCGAGCGGGTCGCTGGCCAGCGTCAGGGCGGCGTTCACCGCAGCTTCGGGTGGGCTCTCCACGCTCGCCAGCACGCTCAGCCCGGGCACGGTGACGAGCGCCCCAGCCAGGCCGAGCGGGACCACCAACGCCAGTTCACCGACGCGGGGCGCCTGGCGCCGGGTCCACGCGGCCAGCGGAGCCATGCCCGCTGCCGCGAGCAGGCACCCCAGCGGCACGTACGGCAGCGTGTAACGGATGGCCTCGACCTGCTGGAAGAGCGCGTGGGCCGCGAGGTAGGGACCGAAGCACAACAGCGCCAGCGCGAGGCCGCCGCGGTCCGTCCGCCACAGGTGTCGCGCCCCGAACAGGGACAACCCCAGCATCGCCGCACCGAGCGGCGGCGCGACCCACGGCCCCAGCAGCACGAGCGACGCCGCGCGGGCCGCCATGTTGAGGCTGAAGCGGGTGTGCACGGGCTCGATCGCGATCGCCATCGCCATCGTCTCGTGGAAGGCTGCGACGTACGGCACGGCACCACCGGACAGGGCGAACATCGGGATCAGCCAGGCGATGACGCCGAGAGACAGCAGCGCCACGGCCCGCAGGCGTCGGCCGCGCCAAGCCGTCAGCAGCCACAGCGGCAGGGTCAGCGCCAGGCTCTGCAACCGCGCCCCGGCCGCGAGCCCGGCCAGCGCGGAGCCGCGGCCCAGCCCGTGGCCGTCGGCGACGGCGCCCAGCAGCACGGCCTGGGTCAGCAGCACGAAGAGCAGCCCGACGCTGTCGCTCAGCGGTCGCGCGCCGTTGAACCACACGACCGGGCAGGTGAACAACAGCACGCAGGCAGCCGCGGCCCGCGGCCGGTCCAGGCGCCGGAACACCACCCAGGCCGGGAACACGCACAGGGCCTGGGCCAGCGCGCTGAGCAACCCGAGCGTCGCCGCCGGGTCAGGGAAGGCGACGTGCACCAGGCGGGCCAGGGCCACGTAGACCGGGTAGCCCGGCGGGTGCGGGCGATGGGCGAGCGGGTCGTACTCGTGCAGCGCGAGGGCGAAGTTGACAGAGTCGTAGTCCTCGAGCGCCGGCGGCACGAACAGCGCCCGGCTCAGGAACACGAGCAGCGCCGCCACCGCGAGGCGGACCGGGAGCCGCAACTTCAAGGCACTGGCACGGACTTGACGATCAGGCGACGTGCCGGCGCGTCGTAGTACCAGGCGCTGGTCCGCGAGCCGTTGACCGCGGCCTCCGACTCCGCGCGCGCGAGGTCGCCGCCCTGGTTGACGAGGACGCGGCCCGAGGCCTCGACCATCACCGAGCGCGGCTCCGTGTTCCAGCGCCCGACGCGGTACAGCACCGGCTCGCCCGGCACGGGCTCGGCGCCGAGCGTCAGCGCCCCGCTGGACAGCCGCGAAGTGAAGGTGACCCAGCTGGCGGTGGCGGCCTCCCGGTAGCGGAACGTCGAGGTCCCGCTCGGGTAGACGAGGACGGTCAGCGAGCCGGCCGACTCGCGGGTGCCGTGGCCCGTGTGGTGACTCGTCACGTCCATCGGCACGATCGCGCCCTGGCGCAGGAACACCGGCTCGCGGCCGAGCGGCACGGGCTCGTCGACGAGGGTGCCCGACACCAGACGCCCCTCGTTCCAGTAGTCGATCCAGCTTCCTCCGGGCAGGACCACGCTCATCGCCCGCGTGGACTCGGTCACGATCGGCGCGTAGAACTCGTTGCCCACCCGCAGCGAGTACTTCATCGCGCCGCGCCGCAGCACCGGCAGCGACGGCTGCTCGTGCATGCGGATCGCGTAGCTGTAGAAGAACGGGGCCAGCTCCTTGTGCAGCCACGCCCAGTAACGGTAGGTCGCGACCAGGTCGGGGCCGTACTCGGGCCGCCACGGGTCGGCGTTGGCGTACGGCGTGTGGGCCATCACCGGCTGCAGCGCGCCGAAGTGGAGGCGGCGGTAGTAGACCTCCTCCTCGGGGCGCCCGGGGTCGAGGTACGCGTAGCCGGTGAACTCGTTGAACGGCGCGGGCAGGTAGCGCGACTTGGCGATCACCCGGTCGATACCGGTGCGCAGGCCGGCGAAGTCGTACGAGAGGTCGCCGACGTAGGCGGCGTTGGCCCACTCGAGGCCGGCGTTGGTCGTCGACGGCTCGCGGTTCTGGAACGCCTTGGCGATCGTCTCCCAGTCGCCGGGCTGCACCGAGCGCATGAACTCGCCCGCGCGCTGCAACTCCTCGTCCGCGGAGCCGTCGTCGAGGTAGAAGCCGAGCAGGTTGCGGCCGAGCCGCGTCGACGCCCGCTGGTACTGCTCCGTCCCGTGGCAGCCGCCCCAGAAGTGGAGCAGCGCCCGCACGCGGCCGCGCGAGAGCTGCTGGATCAGCGAGTCGCCCAGCTTCCACGAACAGCAGTCGGGGCCGCTGCAGGAGTTGGTCGCGGACGAGTTGCGCGACGACCAGGCGTTGCCGTCGAAGAGATAGACCGCGACCGGGATGTCGAGTGCCTGCAGGCGCTCGAGCTGGCAGCCGGCTTCTTCGCCGAGGTTGCGTGCCGCGCCGCAACCGCAGGCGCCGTTGTCCGGGCAGCCGCTGCCCCACCACGGGCCGAACACCGCGGCCACGGTCGCGTGGGCGCGCACGCCCGCCGCGTCGGGCGGAATCGGGTCCAGCGCCTCGTCGTCCGTCGGCGGGGCAGCTTCCGGCGCAGCGTCCTGCGACCCGCCGCACGCGCCGAGGAGCAGGCACGTCAGCAGCGTCGACACCAGGAGTCGAGCTGGAGAGCGGGGTGGTCGCCCGGCGGCGCGCGTGGCGTTCATCGTATTGGACGCGCACGCTAGCCGTGACCCCGCCCGCGGTCAAACGGCTTCGGGGCGCGCACCGAGGGAGAGCGTCTGGCCCGCGCCCGGGAAGACGGCGGGCCCGTGCGCCGTCACCAGCACGGTCGGGTGGAAGTCCGCGGTCTCCTGCTCGATCAGTTGCCGCACCCGCGCGGCCGAGTCGGGGTCGAGGTGGGCGAGCGGCTCGTCGAGCAGCAGCAGCGCCGGCCGGGGTGCCAGCGCCCGCAGGAGGGCGACGCGGCGGGCCTCGCCGCCCGACAGGCCGTCGACCCGGCGGCGCTCATGGCCGGCGAGGCCCGCGGCGGCGAGCAGTTGCGCGACTCGCCGATCGCGCTCGACCCGCGGGGCGTCGAGGCCGTAGCCGATGTTCTCGGCCACCGTCAGGTGCGGCCACAGCGCCGCGGACTGGAACAGGAACCCGAGGCCGCGGGCGTGAGGCGGCAGCAGCACCCGGCGGGTCTCGCTGGCGCGCCGCCCGCAGATCTCGATGTGGCCCGCGTCCGGGACTTCGAGGCCGGCCACCAGCCGCAGCAACGTCGACTTGCCCGCGCCCGACGCGCCCGTCACCGCGCACCACTCGCCCGCCTCCAGGGCGAGGCTCACGCCGGCGAGCACGCTCCGCGCGCCGTAGCGCTTGTCGAGCGCCTCGATTCGCAGCTGCGGCCGTTCAGATCCCACGAGTCACCCGGGCGAGGCGCGAGGCCAGCAGCGCGGCCGTGCCGACCCCGCCCGCCAGCACGACGAGGGCGAGGCCGCCGACGGCGGGTGACGCGCCGTAGTGCAGGTAGGAATACAACCGCAGCGCCAGCGTGGACTGGCCGGGGGGCACGACCAGCAGCGTCGCCCCCAGCTCGCCGAGGCTCAGGGCGCCGACCACCAGCGCGGCGGCCAGCCAGCCGTCGCGCAGCAGCGCCACCTGCAGCCGCGCCCGCGCCCACGCCGTGCGGCCGAACACCGCCGTCGCCTCCAGCAGCTCGCGATCGAGGCCGGCGCGGAAGGCCAGCAGCACCACCACGCCGAGTGGACCGAAGCGCGCGAGCGACGCCAGCACCGGCATCCACAGCGAGCCGTAGACGGCGGCGGTCGACGCGTGGTTCCAGGTCGCGATCAGGCCGACGCCGAGGAGCGGCGGCGGCACCGCGAGCAGCAGCAGCAGCGCGGCCCAGCCGCGGGACCGCGGCCGCGAGCCCAGCCCGACGAGCAGGGCGAGGCCCGTCGAGAGCAGGGCGGCCCCGGTCACGACGACCGCCGACGTCACCAGATCCGCGCGGGCCTCGACCAGCGTGCGCCACAGTTGCGCCGGCGAGCCGACGCTGACCGCGATCGCCAGCCCGAGCACGCCCAGTTGCAGGCCCAGCACCAACGCGAGTGCCGTCGACAGCGCGTGCGTCCCGGGGCCCGTGGGCAGCCACGGCCCGGCCGCGCCCGGCTCGCGTCGAGCGGCGGCGTGTCGCACCGCGACCGCAGCCCCCAGGCTGGCCACGGCGGCGAGCACCAGCAGCGGCAGCCCCAGCCACGCGGCCCGGGCGGCGCTGCCGCTGGCGCCGTACTCGCTCAGCACCTCGAGCGCGTACGGCGTGAGGCCGAACAGGGTCGGCACGCCGGGGTCGCCGAGGGCGAGCAGGAACACGACGCAGGCCGCCGCTACCAGCGAGGGCACGGCCAGCGGCAGCAGGATCCGCGTGATCGCCCGCCGCGGAGTGCCGAGGCAGAGCGCGGCCTCGACCGGGGCCGCCGGGATCGCCGCGAAGCCCGCGAGGGCGACGGCCGCGGCTAGCGGCAGGTAGGCCATCACCTGCACGAAACCGGCGAGCAGCGCGCTGCTGGTCGCGGTGGCGAGGCCGGGCAGCACGCGGCCCAGCGCGCTGGCGGCGGCCATCCAGGCCAGGGCGTGGAGGTAGGGCGGCAGCAGGATCGCGACCAGCGCGGCCGCGGCCAGCCGGCGCCCGCCGTCGACCCGCGACAACAGGCCTGCGAGGGCGGCGAGCGCCGTCGTCACGGCTGCCACGCCCGCGGCCGAGCGCGCGCTCTGCACGAGCAACCCGCCGCGCCGGGCGCCGAGCAGGGCCTCGCCCGGAACCTCCGGGTCGGTCGCGGCGAGCAGCAGCGCCGCGGCCAGTGGCGCCCCGAACGCGACCGCGAGCAGCAGGCCCGTTGCCAGCCGCCTCACCGCAGGAACAGCTCGCGCAGTTCGGCTCGCGAGCGCTCGAGGTGGCCCAGCATCGCCGGCCACGGCGTGTCCATCAGCCGCGGCGGCGGCGCGTCCGCCGGCGTGACGAAGCCCTGGGCCGCGAGCTGCGCCAGCGTAGCCGCAGACAGCAGCTCCGCGGCGAGTCGCCGCGCGGCGTCCGGGTGGGGCCCGCCGGCGATCAGCGCCACGCTCATCGGGATCGCCAGCGTGCCGGCTTCGCCCTCGGCCTGGTCGGGGAGCACGACCCGCACCGGCGCCCCGCGCCGCAGCGCGCCAAGGGCGTCGTCGCTGTCGGTCAGCCCCCACCACAGCTCGCCGCTCGCCACCAGGTCGCGCACGGTCGCGTTGCCGTCGAGGATGCGCACGCCGCGGGCCTGCACGCGCGCGAAGAACGCGCGCCCGTCAGCCGGGCCGCGGGCCGCGTACAGCGCGGCGGCGTGGGTCGCCGTGGTGCCGAACAGCGGCCGCGCCAGGCCGACGCGCGACGCGGGCCAGCGCTCGTCCAGCAGGTCGTCGACCGAACGCGGAGAGTTCGTCTCCGAGACGTGGTCCATGTTGACGAGGATCACCCGCAGGCGGCCGCCGACGGCCGCCCATCGTTCGTAAGGGCGGACCGAGCGATCGCCGACCGCCGCAGGGAACGGTGCGAGCACGCCGGCGGCCTCGAGCCGCAGCGTCTGCAGGCACTCGGAGCTCCAGAACACGTCGGC
>JAMPXO010000037.1 GCA_023701125.1 Vicinamibacteria bacterium
CCCATGGGGGCTACGTCGCAAACGGAGCTCCTCCGCCCCCAAACCCCCGTCCGGTTCCGGTGCCGGGCGAAGCCCGTCTCCGGTCCCATGGGGGCTACGTCGCAAACGGAGCTCCTCCGCCCCCAAACCCCCGTCGGGTTCCGGTGCCGGGTAGCTCACGATCACGCCGTGCCCGTGCGCCTCGTGGCGGACGAGGAACGCGTCGGCGGCGCGCCGCAGAACCGCTTCGAGGCCGCCGGAGCCCGCGGACAACGCGCGCTGGCGCCGCTTCTCGTGCTGGAGCAGGACCAGCGGGTCTGCACCGGGCGGCGCGCCGGCGGCGGCGACCAGGGCCACGGCCCGCCCCGGGCGCAGGCCAACCCTGAACTCGCCCGGGCTCCAGAGGTCTTCGTGGTGATCGAGGCCGCGCTCGCGCTCGAGCGTGTACTCGAACCGCCGGTACCACCAGCCCTCGGCGTGCCACTGCGCCCCGGCCAGTCGCATCGTCAACGACGGCCAGCCCTCGAGCGGAGCGCAGGCAACGCTGTCGCCGAGCGCGATCGCCTCGCGCCGGAAGTCGGCCCGCTCGTGCTGCAGGTCGTGGACCTCGCGGTAGGCGAGCAGCGGGCGCACGGCCAGCGCGACCGGCTCGGCTCCCTCCCACTCGTACTGCACCACGACGGCATCCGTGTCGTGCGGCCGCGCGAGAGTCTTCACCAGCCGCCCGCGCGGGGTCGCAAACGCGAGCGCCGGCAACGGATCGAGCGTGAACGACTCGGCGTAGTCGAGCCCGCGCGGGTGGACGGCGCCCTCGTAGCGGTTGGTCGCCAGCTCGATCGCCGTGCCGTCGGCAAACTCCAGCCTCTCGTCCACGCGCGCGAGCAGGCTGACCCGGCTGACGGGGGTTTGGGGGCGGAGGAGCTCCGTTTGCGACGCAGCCCCCATGGGACCGGCGACGGGCTCTGCCCGGCGCTGGAACCCGACGGGGGTTTGGGGGCGGAGGAGCTCCGTTTGCGACGCAGCCCCCATGGGACCGGCGACGGGCTCCGCCCGGCGCTGGAACCCGACATTCACCACGAGCAGCGAGTGGTCGCGGCGCGCGTTGAGGCCGAGCACGGTGGAAGACGCCCAGCCCCCGCGGCCGTCGGCCTGCAGCCACTCCAGGCGTTCGGCGCGGTCGAGGTCGCGCAGCTCGTCGGGGCCGAGCGTTCTCATCCGCGGCCGATCATAGCTGCGCCGACGCGGCCAGCGCGCCTTCGCCGCGTTCTTCGGCGACCGCGCGGACGAAGGCGCCGCCTTTCGCCATCAACTGCTCCCAGGTGCCCCGCTCCTCGACCCGGCCCCGGACCAGGACCACGATTTCGTCGGCGGCCTCGAGCCCGGCCAGCCGGTGACTGACGACGAGCGTCGCGCAGCTGTCCTTCTCGGCGAACAGCCGCCGCATCACGCGCGCGGCCGTCGCCGTGTCGAGGTGCGCCGTCGGCTCGTCGAACAGCCGGACCGGGGCCTCGCGCAACAACGCCCGTGCCAGCACCAGGCGCTGCCGCTCGCCGCCCGACAGCGCGACGCCGTGCTCCCCCACCCAGGTGTCGAGGCCCTCGGCCAGGCCCCGCGCGAACGGCGCCAGCTCGGCGCGTTCGACCGCGTCCCAGAGCCGCTCGTCGCTCGCCTCCGGCGCCGCCAGCCGCAGGTTCTCGCGGAGCGTGCCCGCAAAGACGTGGTCGCGCACCGACGCCGACGCGATCCGGCTGCGCACGTCGGCGGCCGCCAGTTGCCGCACGTCGACGCCGTCGAAGAGCAGGTGGCCCGGCTCGACGTCCCACACCCGCAACAGCAGTTGGACGAGCGTGGACTTGCCGGCGCCGCTGGGCCCGACCAGCGCCACGACGCGGCCGCGCTCGAGCACGAGGTCGAGCTCGTCGAGCACCGGCGCCTCGCCGCCATACGAGAAGTGCAGCCGACGCACCTCCACGCTGTTGCCAGGGCCGACGGGCAAGGGGCGTTCGGGGTCCTGGACGGCGGGCGCGGCGTCCAGGAGTTCGTGGATGCGCTTAGCCGCGGCCTCGATCCCGCCGCGCGCGCGAAAGGCCGTCGCCAGCGGCGCGACGACCTCGAAGCCCGCCAAAGCCACCAGCGCCACGACCGCGAGTTGCAGTCCGTCGAGCGCGCCCGAGCGGATGGCCGGGATCGCGAGCGCGATCAGCGCGACCACGCCCAGGTCGGCGGCGATGCCCGCCAGCGCCCCGCCGGCGGCCGCGACCCGCGAGCTGCGGCGCTCCTCCACGGCCAAGGACGCGGCCAGCCCGGCCACCTCGTCCACGTGGGCCCGGGCCCGGCCGAACGCCAGCAGGTCCGGCAGGCCGCGGATGCCGTCCGCGAGCCGCGCGTGCAGGACGCCGCGGGTCGCCACCCGTCGCGTCTCGCCCGCGCGCGTCCCCCGCGTGACGAGCGTCGGCGCCAGCACGCCCGCCACCAGCACGGCGGACGTCCAGGCCAGGGCCAGGCCCGTGCCCCGGATCGCGAGGAACGCCGCGATTCCCGCCGTCACCAGCAGGGCCGCGACCGCGGGAGCGAACAGCCGCGGGTACGCCGCCTCCAGCTCCTCGACGTCGGTCACCACCCGCGCCATCGCATCGCCGCTGCCGGCCGCCAGGCGACCGGGCGCGAGCGGCGCCAGTCGCGCGGCCAGCGCGGCCCGCAACTGCCCGGAGGCGCGCAGCGTCACGTCGTGGGTGACCAGGCGCTCCAGGTACCGCGAGATCGCGCGCGCGAGGCCGAAGAAGCGCACGCCGGCGATCGCGACGTGGAGGGCGGCGATCGACGGACGCAAGGCGGCCTTCGCGATCAGCCACGCGGAGGTGCCGAGCAGCAGCACCCCGAATGACGCGGTCGCCACCAGCAAGCCGACCCCGAGTGCCGCCCCCCCCCAGCCGAGGGCCCGCGACGAGGCGAGCCCGCGCAGCGGCCCGCTCACGCCGGAGCCTCCGCCCACAGCCGGGCGAACGCGCCGCCCGCGGCCCGCAGCTCCGCCGGGGCGCCGTGCTCCACGACCCGGCCGTGCGCGAGCAGCACCACCCGGTCGGCCTGGCGCAGCGTCTCCAGGCGGTGGGCGATCAGCAGCACGGTGCGCCCGTCGCACAGCGCGCGGATCGACCGCGCCAGGCTCGCCTGCAGGGCGGCGTCGAGGTGCGCCGTCGGCTCGTCGAGGATCACCAGCGGTGCATCCTTCAGGAACGCGCGGGCCAGCGCGAGGCGCTGCGCCTGTCCGCTCGACAGTCGCGCCCCGGCTTCCCCGAGCGGCGTGTCCCAGCCCTGCGGCAGCTCGCCGACGACCTCGTCGAAGCGGGCCAGCGCCGCCGCTCGCTCGAGCTGCTCCGACGACGCCGCCGGCCGCGCCAGCAGCAGGTTCTCGCGAGCCGTGCCGAAGAACAGGTGCGGGCGCTGCGGCACCCAGGCGATGCGTTCGCGCCAGGCCTCCGCATCGAAGCTCGAAAGCGGGTGCCCACCGACCGTGATCGTCCCGGTGTCCGGCTCGAAGAAACGCAGCAGCAACGCGGCCGCGGTGCTCTTGCCCGCGCCCGAGGGCCCGGCGAGCGCGGTGACCTCTCCGGCAGGGACATGGAAGGACGCCCCACACAGTGCGGCCCGACCTCCCGGGTAAGCGAACGCGACGTCCTCGAACGCGATCGCAAGCGACTCCTCGGGCGGAACCGCGCCGTGTTCTGCTCGGAACCCGGTGGGGGTTTGGGGGCGGAGGAGCTCCGTTCGCGACGTAGCCCCCATGGGACCAGCGCCGGGTTCATCCCGGCGCTGGAACCCGTTGTCCAGGATCGCGAACAGCCGCTGCCCGGCGTCACGGGCCGGCATCGCCGCGTGGAACGCGGCCCCGAGCGCCCGCAGCGGCTTGTAGAACTCCGGCGTCAGCAGCAGCACGAACAGTGCTGGCGCGAACTCGACGTGCTCGTGGAGCAGGCGCAACCCGACCTGCACGGCGACCAGCGCGGTGCCGACGGTGGCCAGCAACTCCAGCGCGAGCCCCGAGAGAAAGGCCACCCGCAGCACCCGCATCGTGGCCACGCGGAGCCGTTCCGCGGTGGCAGCGATCTCCCCCGCGTAGTCGTCGGCCCGCCCCAGCGCGACCAGCGTCGGCAGGCCCTGCAGGCCGTCGAGCAGGCGCGCCGAGAGCCGGCCCACCGTGCTCCACTGCTCCGCGGTGCGCGCGGCCGCCAGCGATCCGATCAGCGCCGTGAAGAGCGGGATCAGTGGCAGCGTCACGAACAGGACCAGCGCCGAGAGCGGATCGGCGACCGCCACGGCGGCCACGATGGCGAGCGGCACCAGCGCGGCCAACAGCGCCTGCGGCAACGCCTGCGACAGCGCGGGGTCGATCGTCTCGACGCCGGCAGTCGCCGTGCGGACGAGTTCGCCCGCGCGCTCGCCGGAACTGAACCGCGGGCCGAGCGCGACGAGTTGCTGCGCGAGCCGCGCGCGCAGGCGGACCTTGGTCCGCGTCGCGAGGCCCTGGGCGCACACGTCGCCCACGGCACCCGCTGCGGCCCGCGCGAAGGCCAGGCCGACGAGCACGGCCAGCAGCCCCGCGGACGCGGCCAGGTCGGCGCCGCGCAGGAAGACGCCGTCGATCAGCCGGCTGAGGCCGAACGCCTGGCCGATCGCCAGCAGGCCGCCGAGCAGGCCCGCGCCGACCGCGCCCAGCAGCGCGCGGCGCGCGGCCGCCTCGCGCGGCCACAACCGGCGGTCGACCAGCGCCAGGTCAGTACTCGAGCTTGCTGTCCGCGGCCACCCGCTGCCGGAACACCCAGTAGGTCCAGCCCTGGTAGACGAGCACCAGCGGCACGAACACCAGCGCCACGCCGCTCATGATCTTGAGCGTGTACGGCGTCGAGGAGGCGTTGTAGATGGTCAGGCTCCACTCCGGGTTCAGGCTCGACACCATCACCCGCGGGAACAGGGCCATGAAGATCGTCGCGGTCGAGGCCGCGATGGTGACGCAGGTCATCGCGAAGGCCCAGCCCGGGTGCTCGCGGTGGATCAGCGCGCCAGCCGCCAGCAGCGCGCCCAGCGAGAGCAGCGGCACCAGGCCGGGGTTGACGCCCAGGCCCGTGAAGGCGTCCGTCCAGGCGTAGGTCCCGCCGACGAACAGGAAGACGAAGACCGTCGCCACGGGCCCCACCTTCTTCGTGACGGCCAGCGCCCGCGAACGGATCGGCTCGGTGCTCTTCAGGTTGAGGAACAGCGCGCCGTGGGTCAGGAACACGAAGACGCTGACCAGCCCGGAGATCAGCGTGTACGGCGAGAGCAGGTCGAAGAAGCCGCCCACGAACTGCCGGTCCGCGTCGATCGGCACGCCCTGCAGCAGGTTGCCCAGCGCGACGCCCCACAGCAGCGCGGGCACGAGGCTGCCGAAGAAGATCGCCCAGTCCCACGTCGCCCGCCACGCCGGGTGCTTGTCCTTGGAGCGGAACTCGAAGGCCACGCCGCGCACGATCATCGCCACCAGCATCAGCAGCAGCGCGAGGTAGAAACCGCTGAACAGCGTCGCGTACCAGTGCGGGAAGGCGGCGAACATGGCACCGCCCGCGGTCAGGATCCACACCTCGTTGCCGTCCCAGAACGGGCCGATGGTGTTGATGATCCGGCGCCGCTCCGCGTCGTCTTCGCCCAGGAACGGCAGCAGCATGCCGACCCCGTAGTCGAAGCCCTCGAGCACGAAGAAGCCGACGAAGAGCACCGCGATCAGCACGAACCAGAGCGTGTTGAGGTCCATGGCGCCCTCCTCAGGCCTGCGCCGGCTGCAGCGCGGCCGGCTCCTCTTCAGCGTGCAGCGCGACGGCCTCCACGCCCTGCTTCGCGTACTTCGCGAGCAGGTAGAAGTCCGCGGCCATCAGCACACCGTAGAGCAGCGTGAAGACGACGAGCGACAGCGCGACCTCGCCCGTGCTGACGTTGGGCGAGACGCCGTCCGCCGTCTTCTGCAGGCCGTAGACGATCCACGGCTGGCGGCCCATCTCGGTGAACATCCAGCCCGCGGCGTTGGCCACGTGCGGCAGCGTGATGGCCGGCACCAGCACCCCGAGCAGCAGCTTCGTGCCCTCGATCCTCTCGCGCAGCACCTGCAGCACGGCCAGCGCCGACAGCGCCAGCATCAGCAGGCCGGCCCCGACCATCACCCGGAACAGCCAGTAGGTCCACATCACGGGCGGCACGTAGTCCCCGGGCCCGTACTTCGCCTGCATCTGCGCCTGCAGGTCCTTGATGCCCTCGACCCGGCCGGAGAAGCGATTGTAGGCCAGGAAGCTGAGCAGGCCGGGCACCTTGACCGCGAACACGTCGCGCTGCTGCGGCTCGTTGCCCCACGTGAACAGCGACATCGGCGCCGGGTCCTCGCTCTCCCACAGCGCCTCGGCGGCCGCCATCTTCATCGGCTGGATCTTGATCATGTACTGCGCCTGGTTGTGGCCGACGACCGACACGGCGACGGTCGCCACCAGGGCGTAGACGGCGCCCACCTTGAACGAGAACAGGAACGCCTCGCGGTCCGGGTCGGCCGCGCCGCGGCGCAGGTGCCAGGCGCTGATGCCGAGCACGAAGAAGGCCCCGGTCGCCATCGCCGAGGTGATCACGTGCGGGAACTGCACGAACACGTGCGGGTTGGTGATCAGCGCCCAGAAGTCGGCCATTTCGGCGCGGCCGTTGCGCAGCACGTAGCCGACCGGCTGGTGCATGAACGAGTTGGCGATCAGGATCCACAGGGCGGAGACGTTGGAGCCGATCGCGACCAGCCAGATCGCGGCCAGGTGCACCTTCTTCGGCAGCTTGCCCCAGCCGAAGATCCAGACGCCGAGGAAGGTGGACTCGAGGAAGAACGCGAGCAGCGCCTCGATCGCCAGCGGCGCCCCGAACACGTCGCCGACGAAGCGCGAGTACTCGGACCAGTTCATCCCGAACTGGAACTCCTGGACGATGCCGGTGACGACACCCATCGCGAAGTTGATCAGGAACAGCTTGCCCCAGAAGCGGGTCAGCTTCTCGTACATCCTGCGCCCGGTCAGGAACCACAGGCTGTGGAACAGCACCACGACCCAGACCAGGCCGAGGGTCAGCGGCACGAAGAAGAAGTGGTAGACCGTCGTCGCCGCGAACTGCAGCCGGGCGAGCGTCAGCGCGTCCATGAAGATCGTCCTCCCCTACGGTTTCGGCAGGCTCGCGATGTAGGCGGCGAGCGCCTCGATCTCGGCGTCTTCGAACTCCGGGTACGGCACCATCGCCGGCTTCCGCGTCTTGCCGAGCCGCTGCGCCTGCGCCTTCGGATCGCGCAGCCACTTCACGATCTCGGCGCGATCGAGGCGAAGGCCGACACCGTCGAGGACCGACGCCGGGTTGCCCTTGCCCTCGACCGTGTGACACATGATGCAGCGCGGGTTGGCCTCGGCGAACAGCGCCTTCCCCTTCGCCAGCAGCGGGTCCCCGACCGGGCCGGCCGCGGTGGACGTCGCCGCCAGCGCGGCCCCCACCCGGGCCTCCGCCCAGGCGAAGCCGCGCAGGTCGCCTTCGGCGAAGCCGGTCGCCTGGTCCTGCGGGTAGGCCGCGCGGATCGCCGCGGCCGTCTCCGGGTTCACCTCGCCGGCTCCGCCGTGACAGCGCGCGCACGGCCCCGCCATCGCGATCGGCCGCAGCACGCCGACGCGATCGCCGAGGGCGAACGCGACCGGCGCCACATCGGCCGCCTTGCGGCCCGCGGTCGCGGCCACCGCCGCCTGGGCCCACGCGGGCGGCTGGTTCCCGGCGTTGCGCAGGCGGTGGCTCGTGCGGCCCACGACGACGCCCGACGTGCGGCTGATCTCGGCCGCGATCGCCGGCGCCTCGTCGCGGCACACGTTCACCGCCCGCAGCGGCCCGCCCGCCTGCAGCTCCTGCATCAGGCGCGCGGTCATCCGCGCCTTGAGCGTCGCCAAGGCTTCGTCGGCCGCCTTGACCGCCGGCTTCAGCACGTCCGGGGCCGCCTCGGGGGCGAAGCCCTGCGCAGCCTGGGCGCTCGCGAGCACGGGGAGAGCGACGGCGAATGCGACAGCGGCGAGCCCGATCCGGTGCTTCTTCACTTCTCCTCCTCGGGCGGCTTCGGCCGACGCGCGGGTGGCATCAGCAGCAGGCCCACGACGGCCCCGTAGGGCCCGGCGACCGCCGGGCGGCACAGGATGTTTCAGGTGCCACCCGCCGCCGAATAGAAATGGCCGAACACCAGGAACGCGGCGGCACCGAGCGCGGCTGCGAGCAGCCGCCGTGGCCAGGGCGAGAGCGTCATCCCCCCGATCGTCTCACTGCGCGCCGAGCAGCGCGAGCAGCACGCCGCCGGCGACGACGCTGGCGATCTGGCCGGCCGTGTTGGCGCCCATCGCGTGCATCAACAGGAAGTTCTCGAAGTCCTCCTCGAGCCCGACCTTGTTGACGACCCGGGCTGCCATCGGGAAGGCACTGATGCCGGCGCCGCCGATCAGCGGGTTGAAGTGGCCGCCGCTGATCACGTTCAGGAACTTCGCGAACAACACGCCCGCCGCGGTGTCGAGGGCGAAGGCCAGGATGCCGAGGCCCAGGATCTTCAAGGTGGCGATGCGCAGGAAGGCATCGGCCTGCATGGTCGAGCCGACGGCCAGGCCCAGGAACAGCGTGACCACGTTGGCGAGCGCGCCCGAGGCGACGCCCGTCAGGCGCTCGACGACGCCCGACTCGCGCATCAGGTTGCCGAGCATCAGCGTGCCGACCAGCGGGGTCGCCATCGGCACCAGGATGCCGACGACGACCGTGACCGCGATCGGGAACGCGACCCGGGTGCGCTTCGACAGGGTGCGCTGGCTGTACGGCATCCGCACCAGCCGCTCCTTGCGCGTCGTCAGCGCGCGCAGGATCGGCGGCTGGATCAGCGGCACCAGCGCCATGTAGCTGTAGGCGACCACCGTGATCGGCCCCAGCAGGTGGGGCGCCAGCAGGTTGCTCACGTAGATCGAGGTCGGCCCGTCGATCGCGCCGATGATGCCGATCGAGGCCGCTTCGTTGAGCTCGAAGCCCAGCGCCAGCGCCAGCAGCAGGGTGCCGAAGATGCCGAACTGCCCCGCGGCGCCGACCAGCACCATGCGCGGGTTCTCGAGCAGCGGGCCGAAGTCGGTCATCGCGCCGATGCCGATGAAGATGAGCAGCGGGAACAGCTCGTTGCCGACGCCCATCTCGTAGAGGATGCGCAGCATCCCCTCCTTCTCGCCCATCGGCGACAGCGGCAGGTTGACGAGCAGGCAGCCGGCGCCGATCGGCAGCAGCAGCAGCGGCTCGAACTCGCGCCACACCGCGAGGTAGATCAGCAGGCAGCCGACCAGCAGCATGAACAGGCCGCCCGGGGAGAGGGCTGTGACGCCGGCGAGCAGGCGGTCGACCGTCGCGTGTTCCATGGTGGTCGGCGCTCAGTCCTCCACCAGCGTGACGAGCGGCTGGCCGGTCCTGACGCTGGCCCCGGCCGCCACGTGGACCTCGTCCACGACCCCGGCCCGCGGCGCGCAGATCGTGTTGGTCATCTTCATCGCGTCCAGCTTGAGCAGCGGCTGGCCGTGCTCGACGTGGTCGCCCGCGGCCACCTCCACCGAGACGACCGTGCCGGGCATCGGCGCCCGGACCTCCGAGCTGGCCTCGAGCGGGTCGCCCTGGGGCGGCAACGCGGGCAGCGGCGCCGGGCGCAGCGGCGGCAGGCTCTCCGGCGCCACCGGCCGCAGGCCGGCCGGCACCTGCGGCGGGTCCTGCGGCGCGATCTCCGGGGAGATCACGGCCTCGGCGACGTCGCGGGCCGCGGCCAGGCGCACCTCGAGCGCGCGGCCGCCGATGTGGACCTGGAAGCGGTCGGCTGCCGTCTCCTGCACGTCGACCGTGTGGACCTTGCCCCCGACCTCGATCGTGTAGCGCCTCACGAAAACCTCCCGCGCGGCGTGAAGGTGCGGTTCTGGCGCGTGCGTCCCGCCCCCACCCAGCGCGACGGCAGGCTGCCCGGCTGGTGCGCGCGCATCGCCGGCGCGGCCTGCCGCCGCCGGGCGCGGATGTGGGCGCGCATCGCGATCGCCACCGCCGCCAGCATCTCGGGCGGCAGCTCGTCGGCGCCGGCCACGACGGGTTCCAGCGCCGGGGTGAACCCGGCGCCGGTCCCATGGGGGCTACGTCCCGGGGGCTCGGGCTCCGGTTCCTGCTCGCGGGCGTCGGTGCGTACGAGCAGCGTGACCAGCCCCCACAGCAGCGCCAGCAGCAGGAACACGAGCCCCATGCCGTACACGGTCAGCCGCAGGCCGAACAGCAGCAGCTCGCCCATCAGACCGGCATCAACCCGTGCTTCTTGGGCGGGTTCTGCTGGACCTTGGTGCGCAGCACCTCCATCGCCCGCACCAGCCGCGGCCGCGTCTCGCGCGGCTCGATCACCTCGTCGATCTGGCCGACGTCGGCCGCGCGATAGGGATTGAGGAACAGAAGGCCGTACTCGCGCGTGAACTTCGCCTCCAGCGCCGGCCGCTCCGCCTCCGGCGCGGCGAGCAGCGCCCGTCGGTGCAGCACGCGGACCGCGCCGTCGGCGCCCATCACCGCGATCTGCGCGGTCGGCCAGGCGAAGGCCAGGTCGCTGCGCATCTGCTTGCTGCTCATCGCGAGGTACGCGCCGCCCATCGCCTTGCGGGTGACGATCGAGACCTTGGGGATGGTCGCCTCGCAGTAGGCGTAGATCACCTTGGCGCCGTGGCGGATCACGCCGTAGTGCTCCTGGTCGATGCCCGGCAGGTAGCCCGGCGTGTCGACGAAGGTCACCACCGGCACGTTGAAGGCATCGCAGATGCGGACGAAGCGCGCGATCTTGTCGGAGGAGTCGATGTCGAGCGCGCCGGCGAGGTGCGCGGGCTGGTTGGCGACCAGGCCGACGGGCCAGCCGTCGAGGCGAGCAAAGCCGGTGATCGCGTTGCGCGCGTAGTAGGGCGAGACCTCGAGGAAACTGTCGCGGTCGAACACCCGCGTCAGCACCTCCTTCATGTCGTAGGGCACGTCGTCGCGCTCGGGCACGACGTGGTTGAGTTCCTCGTCCATGCGGTCTGCGGGGTCGTACGGTGCCACCTGCGGCGGGTCCTCGGTGTTGTTCTGCGGCAGGTAGCCGAGCAGCAGCTTGACCAGTTCCAGCGCCTGCGGGTCGTCCTCGGCCATCAGGTGGGCGACGCCGCTGCGGCTGTTGTGGACGACGCTGCCGCCCAGGTCCGCCCCCGTCACGTCTTCGCCGGTGACGACCTTGATCACCTCGGGCCCGGTGATGAACATCGACGACGTCCGCCGCGTCATCACCACGAAGTCGGTCAGCGCGGGCGAGTACGCAGCGCCGCCGGCGCACGGCCCGAGCACGACCGAGATCTGGGGGACGACGCCGGAGGCGAGCACGTTGCGGGTGAACACCTCGCCGTACGCCGCCAGGCTGCGCACCCCCTCCTGGATGCGCGCGCCGCCCGAGTCGTTGAGGCCGATCAGCGGGATGCCGCTCTCCAGCGACAGGTCCTGCAGGCGGCAGATCTTCTGTGACTGCACGGTCGAGAAGCTGCCGCCGAGGACGGTGAAGTCATGGGCGAAGACGGCGACCCGGCGGCCGTTGATCTTGCCGAAGCCGCACACCACGCCGTCGCCCGGGTAGCGCAGCTTGTCCATCCCGAAGTCGGTGCAGTCGTGGGTAGCGAGGGCGCCGATCTCCTGGAAGGAGCCGGGGTCGAGCAGCAGCGACAGCCGCTCGCGCGCGGTCAGCTTGCCCTTGTCGTGCTGGTCCTGGATGCGTTGCGCGCCGCCGCCCTCGAGCGCCTTGTCGCGCATCTCGCGGAGGACGGCGAGATCGTCGGTCACGGCTGCGCCTCCACTCGACCGGGCGCGCAAGCCCTCCGGGATACCAAGGCGATCGCCGCAACGGCAGCGCGCGTTCCTCGTCGGATCGGGACTGAAGCAATCCGCCTGCCAGGACTCGACGAATCCGCCTAGAATCCCGGTTTCCCGGAGCCCTCCCTGTACGAAAGCGCGCGCGACTTCCCCAGGATCGAAGCCACGGCCACCGGCCCGGCCTGGTCGGTGATGATCCCGACGTTCAACTGCGCGAGCGTGCTGCGCGAGGCGCTCGAAGGCGTCCTCGCGCAGGACCCGGGCCGCGCCGCGATGCAAATCGCAGTCGTCGACGACTGCTCGACCGACGAGCCGGAGGCGGTGTGTCGCCAGGTCGCGGGCGACAGGGTCGATTTCCACCGGCAGCCGCGCAACGTCGGCGTCTCGCGGAACTTCAACACCTGCCTGCGCCGGTCCCGCGGTGAGTTGGTCCACATCCTGCACGGGGACGACGTCGTCGAGCCGGGCTTCTACGAACGCATGTCCGGCGCGGCGAGTCGCTGGCCTGGTGCCGCGATCTTCATGGCGCGGGCCCGCCACGTGGCCGCGGACGGCGCCCCGCTCGCCACCAGCCCTTTCGTCGCGGCCTACCGCGAGCGGTCCTGCGATCCGCGACCTCTGTGGCCGGCGAACCCCCTGCGCACGCCGGCGATCGTGGTGCGGCGCAGGTTCTACGAGCGCCATGGCGGCTTCTGCGAAGCGCTCGACCACGTCGCCGACTGGGAGATGTGGGTCCGCGCCGTCGCCAGCGAGGGCGGCGTCATGCTCGACGCCGTGCTCTCACGCTACCGCGAGTCCGCTTCGAACCACAGCTCCCGGGTGCAGCGCAGCGGGGACGGGCTGCGCGACTGGCTGCGTGTCGGGCAGCTCTTCGCGTCGCGGTACGCGGACTTCGACCTCGAGGCGCACCACCGGATCGTGAGGCTGGCCGCCAGCGAACACCTGGACGGGTTCCGGCGAAGAGGCGACCTCGAAGCCGTGGCGCGACTCGAACGCCTGCTCCCCGAGATCCCGCCGCCGGGTCGCGAGAGCGGCTGGACTGCATGGGCGGCCCGGTGGCTCCGCGCCACTGGCGTGGCCGAGCCGCGTCGGTGACCACGTACCGCAAGCTGATCCTGCACATCGGGATGGGCAAGACCGGCACCACGTCG
This sequence comes from Vicinamibacteria bacterium, assembly GCA_023701125.1. Taxonomy (GTDB): domain Bacteria; phylum Acidobacteriota; class Vicinamibacteria; order Fen-336; family Fen-336; genus WYBL01. The sequence goes on from JAMPXO010000037.1 coordinate 13,068, forward strand.
ATCCAGGGGTTCCTGAAGCGCAACGCCGTCGCCCTCCAGTCCGCGGGTTTCAGGACGTTCGGCCCCGGCGAGTTGCCGTCGTGCCCCCAGGTCGAGTTGATGGATACCGCCCGACTGCAGCGGGCACTCGGCGAGATTCGAGAACGTAGCCACGGCGCGCACGGCGTGGTGTGGAGCCTCGAGGGCCTGGGCACGACTCACTTCGCGGCCGACCCGGCCCGCCTCGAAGCGATCCGGGGGCAACTGCCAGCGTCGCAGGTGACGATCGTCGTGTACCTGCGCCGCCAGGACGCGTTCGCCGCATCGGCCTACCTGCAGTGGAACGTCGTCCACAAGTCGTATCGCGGGCCCGTCCAGAGTTTCGACCAACGTTTCCCCGCGGTCTACGGCGAAGCCCCCGGTTCGCCGCTCGAGGAGACGAACCTGAACTACCACGCGGTCATCCGGCCCTGGGCTGAAGCGTTCGGCGTCGCCAACCTGCGGGTCCGGCCGTTGGAGACGGGACAACTCGTGGGCGGCGACCTGCTGCTGGACTTCGTCGAGGCGTCCGGCCTGCCGCGCCTCGCGTACGACTTCGACGTCCCGCGCTGGAACGCGACTTTCAACCAGGAACTGAGCGACCTCCTCGGCATGTACTCGTCGGCCTTCGAGGGCCCCGTGGCCCCCACGAACATGGTCCGGTTCTTCCGGTCCTTCGGCTACAACCGCTTTTTCGACCAGCCCTTCTTTACCCGCTTCGCACTCCCGCCGCAGCGACGACTGGAGATCCTCGAGGCCTGCCAGGAGACGAACGCACGGGTGGCGCGCGAGTTCCTGGGGCGCGTCGACGGCGTGCTGTTCGCCGAGCCCTGGCCCTCGCCGGACGAACCGTACCGGCCCTACGACGGGATGACCATCGAAAAACTGGTCCCGATCCTGCTCTTCATCCTGGCCCGGCAACACGAGCAACTCGCCCGCCACGAGGCCCGGCTCGCCCGCTACCCGCCCCTCTGGCAGGCGCTCGGCGAGCGGCTCCGCGCCGCGGCACGCCGTGTCCGCTCGCGGCTGCGCCGCGCGGTCCGCGAACCATGACGCGGAGGACCCGCCTGGCCTCGCGGCCGAGTGCCCAACTCCCTGTGGTCGTCCTCGGCGCCGGGCTGACGGGCCTGTCGGCCGCCTACCACCTCGAGCGAGGGGGCCACCACGACTACCTCGTCCTCGAGGCCGAGGATCGCGTCGGCGGCCTGCTCCGCACCGAGCACGTCGCCGGTTTCTCGTTCGATCACGCCATCCACATCCTGTACACGCGCGAGGAGTACGTCTCCGGCCTCATCCACGACCTGCTGCGGGACAACCTCGGCCGCCAACGGCGTCGGAGCTATTGCCACTCCGCAGGCGTCTACACGGAGTACCCCTACCAGACGAACAACTTCGGCTTGCCGCCGGAGGTCATTGCCGACAACGTCCTGGGCCTGATCTCGGCGCGGCACGAGTCGCTGCAGGAGGGCCCGCCCGAACATTACGAAGCCTGGCTGCTCAGGACCTTCGGCCGCGGCATCGCCGACCACTTCATGCTCCCTTACAACCGGAAGCAGTGGGCCTGGGACCTGCAGGCGATGTCGTACGACTGGATCGAGGACCGCGTCCCCGTGCCGAGCATTCGCGACGTGCTGCTGGGTGCGCTTCGGCGGCCGCTGGAGGCGACGGGGCCGAACCGGGAATTCTGGTACCCGCGCACCAGCGGCATCGAGGCCCTTGCGCTGGGCTTCGTCCAGCACCTGCCCCGGCCGCGCTTGCGGTTGTCGCAGCGCGTCGTCCGCGTCGATCCGGCCCGCCGGGAAATCGCGCTGGCCAGCGGCGAGCGGCTGCGCTACGGCTCGCTGATCTCCACCCTGCCGCTGGGCCGGTTGGTCGCAATGCTCGGCGACGCGGTCCCGCCCGCGGTCGTCGAGGCCGCACGTGGCCTGCTCCACAACACGGTACACACCGTCAACGTCGGCCTGCGCGGCACCACCTTCGGCCCCGCCGAGCCGATGCACTGGGCCTACTACCCGGATGCAGACGTGCTCTTCCACCGCATCAGCTTCCCCCACCGGTTCTCGGCCGCGATGGCCCCTCCGGGGTGCGCCTCGCTGCAGGCCGAGATCAGCGAGTCGAGCCTGAGACCCGTCGACCGGGGCGATATCGTGCGGCGGACGCTCGCCGACCTGGTCCGGGTCGGGCTGCTGACGGCCGACGAGATCCTTCCCGTCGAGCGCGGAGGCCGCGTCGCCCTGACCCAGGTGGTCAGCCTCGACCCGGCCTACGTCATCTACGACCTGCACCACCGCCGGCACGTGCGAACCGTCAAGGAACACCTGCGCCCGCTCCGAATCCAGACCTGCGGCCGGTTCGGGGACTGGGAGTACTTCAACATGGACCACGCCATCCTGGCGGGCAAGCAGGCCGCGGAGGCCGTTCCCGACTAGACAGCCGTGACCTGCGGGCCCAGCAGGCCACCGGGGTGAGTCGCGAGGTAGCGGCCGATGATCTCCTGGCCCTCGCGCCCCCCATCTGCCTGATAGCGCGGTCCCAGCAAGCGGCCCGCAGCCGAGGCGGCCAGGGCCCGACGGTCCTCGTCGCTCCACTTCCGCTTCTCGGGTGGGGTGTAGACCCAGGGCTCCGGGTTTGGAAAACCCCAGCGACTGGCGAAGCGAGCGCTGCTCTCCGCCCAGATGCGGGCCGACGGGGACGGTGCGGGGGGGGCCGCAGGTCGCGGCCTCACGACGCGACGGACCAGTTCCCGCACCGGCTCGGGCAACACGGCCCGCGCGATCAATCGTGCACCGTCGTCGAACTGCTTCCTGCGGTCGACCGCGGGCGCGTTCTGTCGCTGCCAGTCGGCGACGCTGACCCGCTCGGAGACCCGGGCCCTGCGCATGCGGTTGTAGTGAACGACCTCGATCAGGCCGATCGAGAAACACTTCTTGCCCTTCTGGCGGAGGACCAGGCACTGGTCCTCGTCCTCGCGCCAGAGGTAGTAGCCGGTGTCGATCTGCCAGTCCGAAGTGCGCATCAGGCAGTAGGCGCCCAGCACCGCGTCGACCTCGGCGATCGGCGCGATCGGCTGCGCGAAGTACTCGCGGTTGTGCAACACCAGCGTGCGGCCCAGCGGCAGGTAGTCGACGCCGTGGGAGTCGACCGTGCCGTCCGGGAAGACCATCAGCGGCGCGACGGCGCCGACGCGCTCGTCGGACATCAGGAACGACACCATCGTCTGCAGCCAGCCGCTGCGGATGAAGCGGGCGTCGGCGTCGCAACGCAGGACGACCTCCGCTCCTGGTCCGACCGCGGTGAACGCCTCGTCGAGGGAGTAGGTCACGCCCTTGTTCTCGGCCCGGTCGATGAACGTGAACTCCACGGGCGACAGCCCGCGCATGCCGGCCATCACGGCAGGGGTGCGGTCGGTCGAGCCGTCGTTGACGGCGCAGATCGTGACGCTCCCGCCCGCGTCCCGGTAGCACGCAGCCTCGCGGAACAGCGACAACAGCGTGGTGCCGATGAACATCTCGTCGTTCTTCGACGGGATCAGAATGGCGACGCGTGGGAGCATGCCGACTCCAGTCTCCTTCTCGCAGTGGTTGGAACCGGCGGATACTACCGCGTCGCGAGCGTCTCGCCCGGCCTGGCGCAGTCCCGGGCTCGCGCACCAGTGACGGGCCGTCGGCGTCGACCTCGAGCGCATCACCCCCTTTCGGGCGCGCGTGCGCTACGCTAGTGCCATCGATCCATGGCGATCCCAAAAGGTACTGTCGTTCGTCACCGCAATGCGGCCGAGTGGGGCCCCGGCGTCGTGCTGGGCCAGTCCGGAGCCGACACCGACCTCTTCTTCCTCGCGGGCGGCCGCCGCCGCCTCCGCAGCGACGCGCTCGCGCCGACCGCGGGACGCCCGCAGGAGCGCGAGCTCCTCGAGTTCGCGGCCACGCTGCCGGCGCAGAAGTGGACGCGGGCCAAGCACAGCGTCTACGTGGTTGCGCTCGCAGACTCGGTGCGCCGCGACCCGGCGTTCCGCGCGCGCAACGAGTCGATGCAGCCCGACCTGCCCTGCTATTACGTCGGGCTCACCGGCCACGCGCCCGAGAAGCGCCTCGCCCAGCACCTGCGCGGCTACAAGTGCAACCGCTACGTGAAGGACTCGGGCGAGGACAAGGCGCTGTTGTGCCCGCAGCGCTACGCCCACTTCAACCCGATGCCGTTCGAGTTCGGGGCGCTGTTCGAGCCCTACCTGGCCGAGGTGCTCCGCAAGCGCGGTCACGGCGTCTGGCAGGGCTGAGCGAGGTGCGGCTCTACCAGCGCCCGCGGCGCAGGCCGCGGTCGATCAGCTTGCGCTCGAGGTAGCCGACAGCGCCCGACGCCTTCTGATCCAGCTCGGCCCACGGCGCGAGCCCGGATCTCGAACGAGGCCTTGTTCGTCTTCGCCCACTCGATGATCTCGGCATCGCTCGAGTTCATGTGCCCCTCGCTGTTCGCCGGACGCGGGCTTGACCCATACGTGCCGGGGGCGACGTCTCGCGCCAGCCCCGCGACGCCTCGTTGTAGAAAGAGCCACTTCCCCGCCACCCGGCATCGACGCCGCGGGCCCGGGTGTGGGCGCATCGCCGCGTGGCTGCTGGCCAAAACGCGAGTCGGCGCCCCAAGGCGCCGCGGCATGGCGGTTGCACCCTGTCCTCGCGGTCGAAGAGCGCGGGCATCTTGCCCCGCCCTCCAACCGTGAGGAGGCGTGCGATGGGAACCATTCTCGGGATTCTGCTGCTGCTCTGGCTGGTCGGCCTCGTCAGCTCGAACACGTTCGGCGGCCTGATCCACCTGCTGCTGGTCGTCGCGGTCGTGATGTTCGTCATCAACATGCTCCAGGGCCGGCGCACGGTCTAGGGAGGTCGCCATGCTCAGGGGCACTCGCATTCTGGCGTTCACCGTTATCGGTGCGCTCGGACTCGGCTTGTTTGGCACCGTCGTTTCCGCGCAACCACCTCCGGCGCCCGGCTCCGCTGCCGCGCACGACTTCGGGCTGTTCCGCGACAGCCTCGCCCCCCATGGCGAGTGGATCGAGACGGCGGCCGACGGCTGGCGTTGGGCACCGCGCGTCCCGGCCGACTGGCGCCCGTACACCCGCGGCCAGTGGCTGCTGACCGACCAGGGCTGGCACTGGGACTCGGATGAGGCCTTCGGCTGGGCCACGTTCCATTACGGCCGCTGGCTCCACGACGCACGCCGGGGCTGGCTGTGGACCCCGGGCACGGAATGGGCGCCGGCCTGGGTTTCGTGGCGTCACGGCAACGGCTTTGCGGGCTGGGCTCCGCTGTCACCCCACACCGCTGCCACCGGCCGCGAGGGCCTCGCCACGCTCGCCGGGTCCACCGTGTCGCACGACTTCGTGTTCGTGAACGAGCGGTCGTTCCTGGACCGCGGCATCCAGCGCCGTTTGCTTCCCCGCCAGCGCAACGTCGCGCTGCTCGACGCCACCATGGACGTCACCCACTACCGCCTCGTCGACGACCGGATCATCAACCGGGGCATCGACGTCGAGAGCATGGAGCGCGCCGTCGGCCACCGCGTGTCACGCGTGCGCACGACCGACGTGACCCGGTCCGACGCGGCCCGCCGCGCCAGTCCTGTCGAGGTGCACGTCTTCCGTCCGGTGGTGCAGTTGACCGACGCGGGCGGCGGCACGGCCTTCCTCCACGTCTCCGACGTCCGCGAACCTGACGCGGGCGAGGACGCCCCCTCCTACACCAACGCCCGCGTGCTGGCACTCGACCCGAGCCGCCGCACGCTCGTGGTCCGGACCGCCGACGGTGTCGAAGAGACCATGCAACTGGACGACAGGCTGGCCGGCTTCGGCGACGTGGCGGTCGGCGATCGCGTGATCCTGACGGTCCAGTCGGGCCCCGGCTGGGCCCGCGTCACCTCGATGACCAAGAGCCTGCCCAGCCTGCCGTCGAACGACAGGCCACTGGCGGCTCCGCCGCCGGACCGCACCCCGGACCGCACCGTGGACCCCGAGACCCTCGCCTTCGCGCGCACGATGTTCGACTCCCGGGTGGCGAGCCTCGCCCAGCAGGCGCAGCGCGTCGACCGGGTGTGGGCCGAGTTCGTGAGCGCGTGCAAGGTCGAAGGCCTGGCCGAGACCGACGGGGCCCGTGGCTGGTTCGCGCTGTGGGAAGGCTCGCTGCGGAGCGACCTCTCCGGCGGCTTCTGCCGCGACCTCTTCAACCAGATCGTCAGCCTGGGTGAACCGATCAAGGCGAGCATGACTGCGGCCGAAGACGTCGCGCGCCGCAGCCTCGACCCCGGCGAGATGCGCGAGATCCGCCGCCGCCACTCGATGGACTGGGGCGGCTGGGCGCTGCCCCGCCCGACGATGCTCGAGCAGTAGAAACGACGAAACGCGCCGACCGGGCCGTGCCCGATCGGCGCGTTTCCGTGCGCCAGGAACGACGTCAGCGCTCTACAGGTTCTCGATCAGCGCGTCTGCGAACTGCGAGCACTTGATCTCCTTCGCCCCCTCCATCTGGCGGGCGAAGTCGTAGGTCACGCGCTTCTGGCCGATCGTCCTGCCGATCGAGGCCTCGATCGCCGCGGCGGCCTCGGTCCAGCCCATGTACTGCAGCATCATGCAGCCCGACAGGATCACCGAGCCCGGGTTGACCTTGTCGAGGTCCGCGTACTTCGGGGCCGTGCCGTGGGTCGCCTCGAAGATGGCGTGGCCGGTCTCGTAGTTGATGTTGCCGCCCGGTGCGATGCCGATGCCGCCGACCTGGGCCGCCAGCGCGTCCGACAGGTAGTCGCCGTTGAGGTTCGGCGTGGCCATCACGTCGAACTCCTTCGCGCGGGTCAGCACCTGCTGCAGCGTGATGTCGGCGATCGAGTCGCGGACCAGCAGCTTCTGCTTCCACTTGCCGTCGCCGTGGGTCGCCCACAGCGCGAGGCCGGCCTCGACTTCCTTGCGCGCCGTGGCCTTCTGCTCGTCGGTCATCAGGTCGTAGCCGGGCTCGATCGCCCGCGCGTTGTCCTCGACGCTGATGCTGCCGTTCTTCTCCTTGTTGCCGAGGATCCAGGTCTCGCGCTCGGTCACCGCGTCGTTGCGGAACTCGCGAGTGGCCACCGCGTAGCCCCAGTCGCGGAACGCGCCCTCGGTGAACTTCATGATGTTGCCCTTGTGGACGATGTTCAGGCTCTTGCGCCCGAACTTCAGGCAGTAGCGGATCGCGGCCCGGATCAGGCGCTCGGTGCCCTCGCGCGAGATCGGCTTGATGCCGATGCCCGAGGTGTCAGGGAAGCGGATCTTCTTCACCTTCATCTCGGTCTGCAGCCAGCCGATCAGCTTCTTGACCTCGGGGCTGTCGGCCTGCCACTCGACGCCAGCGTAGATGTCCTCCGTGTTCTCGCGGAAGATCACCATGTCGACGTCCTGCGGCCGCTTGACCGGCGACGGCACGCCCTCGAACCAGCGCACCGGGCGCAGGCAGACGTACAGGTCCAGCTCCTGGCGCAGCGCCACGTTCAGCGAGCGGATGCCGCCGCCGATCGGCGTGGTGAGCGGGCCCTTGATGCCGACCAGGTAGTGGCGGAACGCGGTCAGCGTGTCGACCGGCATCCACTCCTTCGTCTTGTTGAACGCCTTCTCCCCGGCCAGCACCTCGAACCAGGAGATCTTGCGCTTGCCGCCGTAGCACTTGGCCACGGCCGCGTCGAACACGCGGACCGAGGCTCGCCAGATGTCGCGGCCGGTGCCATCGCCTTCGACGAACGGGATGATCGGGTTGTCCGGCACGTTGAGGACGCCGTCCTTGATCGTGATCGTGTCGCCCGCCGGGGGCGTGAGGTCCTTGAAGGTCACCATGATGGGAAAGTCTACTCCTTGAAGAAAAGGCCCTAGCTCAGGCGGATCGCCTTGGCTTCCTTGACGCCCGCGATGCGGCGCAGCGCCTCCAGGGTCTCCAGCGACACCTCGCCGTCGACCTCGATCAGCATCACCGCGCGCGCGCTGCCGGGCTTGCGGCCGACGGTCATGCGCGCGATGTTGATGCGGCGGCCGCCGAGCGTCGAGCCGATGTGGCCGATCACGCCCGGCGTGTCGTCGTTCTTGATGTACAGCACGTGGCCGGCGGGGATCGCGTCGACCTCGACACCGTCGATGTCGACCAGCCGCGGCTGGCCCGGCCCGAACAGCGTGCCGGCCACCGACAGCTCGGCCTCGCTGGTCTTGTAGCGGACCACGACCAGGTTGGCGAAGCTGAGCTGCGCGGACGAGGTCGACTCGACGATCGAGAGCCCGCGCTCCTTCGCCGCCTGCAGCGCGTTGACGACCGTGACGCCCGTGGCGCTGCCGCGCAGCACGCCGGCCACCGCCGCCGGCACGATCGGCTTCAGGTCGAGGTCGCGGAACTCGCCGTAGAGGCCGAGCTCGAGCCGCTCCGGCTTGCCCGGCAGCGCCTGGCCGACGAACGCGCCGAGCCGCTCGGCCAGCTCCATCGCCGGCTTGACCTGGTCGTACAGCTCCGAGGAGAGCTGGTAGAAGTTGACGGCCTGCTGGATGACGCCGCCCTTCAGGTAGTCGCGGATCTGGATCGCGATGTCGGTGCCGACCTTCTCCTGCGCCTCGTGGGTGGAGGCGCCGACGTGCGGCATCGCCACCACCTTCGGGTGCTTGGCCAGCCGCCAGTCGATCGGCGGCTCCTTGGCGTGCACGTCGAGGCCGGCGCCGGCGACGCGGCCGCCCTCCAGCGCCGCCAGCAGCGCCTCCTCGTCGATCAGCGCGCCGCGGGCCGCGTTGATGATGCGCACGCCCGGCTTCATCTTCGCGATCGTGTCCTTGTTGATGAGCTGCCGGGTGTCGGCGTTGAGCACCGAGTGCAGGGTCAGGAAGTCGGAGGTCGCGATCAGCTCGTCGAGCGAGAGCTGGGTGATGCCGATGCGCTCGACCAGCCCCGGCGAAACCAGCGGGTCGTAGCCGACGACGTCCATGCCGAGCGCCTTGCAGCGCTGGGCCATCTCGCGGCCGATCCGGCCGAGGCCGATCACGCCGACCCGCTTGCCGCACAGCTCGACGCCGGCGAACGACTTGCGATCCCAGGTGCCGGACTTCATCGAGGCGTCGCCCGCGGCGATGTTGCGGGCCACCGCCATCATCAGCGCGAGGGCCAGCTCGGCCGTCGACACCATGTTGCCGAGTGGCGCGTTCATCACGATCACGCCGCGGCGGGTGGCGGCCTCGAGGTCGATGTTGTCGACGCCGACGCCAGGCCGGCCGACGACCTTCAGGTTGGTCGCGGCGGCGATCACGTCGGCCGTGATCTTGGAGCTGCTGCGGACCGTGATCGCGTCGTAGGGGCCGACGATCTTGACCAGCTCCTCGGCGGGCATGGCCTTGTGGACGTCCACTTCGAAGCCCTCGGCCTTGAGCACCTGCAGGCCGCGGTCGGTCATGCCTTCGAGGACGAGGATCTTGTGACTCACGGGAGGTTCCTTCTCGCCTGGCCGTCTTCCACAGAAACTGTGGAAAAGGCTGTGGAAAGCGTTCGGATCGCCGCGCTAAGTGGTTGCATGAAGGCGACTTGTTGCAGTTTGCACTCGATGACAGCAGCGCGACGGAGGCATGCGATTTGCGTGACAGGTCCTTCGCTGGCGGCGCCGCTGCGAAGGCGCTTGAAGCGGTGCATTATAAGTCCGCGAGTGCGCTCGATCACGAACCCCGGCCCCGTGACCTTCGTTAGACTCGGGAGAAGAGGAGGCGCCATGCGACGCACGTTCACCGTCATCGCCCTGGTCACGCTGGGGTCGGTCGCCTTCGCGGACGACCCGAAGCCCGCCCCGCCGCAGGAAGCCGAGGAGGAGCAGCGCGCAGCCGACTGCCCCGAGATCGTCGCCCTGCGCTCGCCGTACGACATCTCGCGCTTCTATCGCGCCGGCGAGTCGCCGGGTGTCGAACTGCCGCCGATGAAGGAAGGCGACGAGGCGGCCTGGCGGCTGGCCTCGGTGTACCGCAACGGTGGCGTCGCGCCGGGCGGCTACTCGCGCTTCTTCGACGCCGGCTGGGCCCGCGAGCGGCGCGCCTTCGCCGCCCGCCCGCGCTGGGCCGAGACCGGGACCGGCCCCATCCAGCCGATGGCCTGCCAGACCGTGCGGCCCGCCTCGGCGAAGAAGCGGTCCGAGTAGCCGACCACCGGCCCGACCGTCTCGTCGCGCTCCAGCCGCTCGATCCGGCCGGCCGGGAAGAACAGCGTCAACGGCCCGATCAGCGCCTCTTCCGCCTTGCGCTCCTGGCGCAGCCAGTCGTCGAACATGCGCAGGTCGAAGCCGCGCAGCACGGCGCCCGCAGCGTCGAGCTTCAGCAGCACCCCCCACATCTTCTCGCGCGGGTCGTTCAGGAACAGCACGACCGGCACACCGGGTGCGAGGTCGAAGGCCTTCACTGCGCCCCGTCCCGCTTGTCGTGCAGGTGGCGCAGCACGACCGGCGGCACCAGCCCGTTGATGTCACCGCCGAGCTGGAACACCTCCTTGACGAGGCGCGAGGAGAGGTAGGAGTACTTCTCCGCCGGCATCATGAACACCGTCTCGACGTGCGGCTGCAGGCGGCGGTTCATCAACGCCATCTGGAACTCGTACTCGAAGTCCGAGATCGCGCGCAGGCCGCGCACGATCACCGAGGCGCCGACCCGCGTCGCGTAGTCGACCAGCAGGCCGCTGAAGGTGTCGACCTTCACCCGCGGCTCGTCCGCCCACACCTCGCGGATGATGCCGACCCGCTCGTCGACCGTGAACAGCGGCTTCTTCTCCTGGTTGACGAGGATCGCCACCGTCACCGAGTCGAACACCGACAGCCCGCGCCGGATGATGTCCACGTGGCCGTTGGTGATCGGGTCGAACGAGCCCGGGAACACGGCGAGGGACGCGCTGTGAACGGTCTCGGTCATTCAGCCTCGTTTCTGCACGCGGTAGAAGCTCAGGCAGTGATCCCCGATCTTCACCATGCGGCGCCGCTCCAGGCCGCCGATTGTCTCCGGCAACAGCCGCTTGTGGAAGTGCTCGGCCACCACCAGGCCGTCCGCCTCCAGCAGCCGCATCGTGCCGACCTGCTCGATCACCGGCTCGTACAGCGGGCTCTCGTAGGGCGGGTCGATGAAGACGATGTCGAAGCGCACGCCCTGGTCGGCGAAGGCCGCCAGCGCGACCTGCGCGTCCTGGCGGTGGACGCGGACGTCGCCGGTGGCGTCCTTCAGCGCGGCCTGGTTCTCGCGGATCGCAGTGATCGCCGCGGCCGACGAGTCGACGAGCACGACCCGCGCTGCGCCGCGCGAGAGCGCCTCCAGCCCGATCGCGCCGCTGCCCGCGAAGGCGTCGAGGAAGCGGCAGCCGGGCAGCTCGGGGGCCAGGATGTCGAACAGGGTCTGACGCACGCGGGCCCCGGTCGGGCGAGTGGCGAGGCCGGCGGGTGCCATCAGGCGTCGGCCCTTGTGGCCGCCGGCGAGGATGCGGGTCATGCGGACTCGATCCTCGCACGAGCGCGGGGGCGGCGATACACTGGAGCCGTGCTGCGGGACATGCCCGTGCCCGACGTCGCCTGGATCGAGCAGCATCGCGTGTGCTGGGAGCAAACGCCGTTACGGGAGATGGTCAAGGGCCACGGCCTGGAGTCGCACGGCGTGAGCCTGACGCTGTTCGCCCGCTTCGACGTGCCGGTGCCTGGCCACGAGTTGAAGGAGATCACCCGGGACGTGCACGCGCGTTGCGTCCAGTTGCTGCGCCTGGCGCTCGCCGACCACGCCGCTTCGCTGCGCGTGGACATCGACGCCTTCGACTTCACGGGCCACCTGCGGCCCGAGACCCAGCACGCGCCGGAGGTCGACGCGGTGGCCCGCGTCGTCGCCGACCAGGGCGGCGCGCCCGACCCGGTCGACCTCCGGGACAGCCTGTTGCGCGCCGAGCGGGTGCTGCGCGAGCACGGGCTGCACGAGCGCGTCTGGGACGACAAGCACCCGGTGACCGTCGGCTAGATTCTCGACTGCCCCGCGCCCGGAGGGGGAGCAACCCTTGTGCCAGGCCCGGAGCGGGCTGGCCCGCTCCTTGCTCCCTGCCCCTGTGGCATGACCCTGTACGACCTCCGCGACGATCCCCCTCCGCCCGACCCGCTCTCGGACGCGGAGCCGTCCACGCCGACCGCGCCGCGACGAAACCCCGGTGCGGCTCGCCTGATGCGCTCGTTGCGTCGGGCCCGGCAACTCCTCGCGCGCCACTCGCGCCGGCTGGCGCTCTTCGCCACGGCGCTCGTGCTGCTGCCGTTCCTGTTCGGCGCCGGGCTCATCCACCGCGTGTACTTCGACCGCAGCGGGGTGCCCGATCTCGACGCCTTCGTCCGCTTCGACACGCCGACCACCGGCACGATCCAGGACGCCCGCGGCGAGGTGCTGATCGAGCTGGCCCACGAGTACCGGCGGGTGATCACCTACGACGAGGTGCCGCTCGTCCTGCGCCAGGCGATCCTGGCGACCGAGGACAAGAACTTCTTCTCCCACGCCGGCGTCGAGTACCGCTCGCTGCCGCGCGTCCTGCACCGCGCCGCGGCCCACACCCTGGCGGCCTGGTGGGATGGCGGGCCGGGCTCCTCGGTGCGCCTGCCCCAGGGCGGCTCGACCCTCACCCAGCAGCTCGTCCGCGGCTATTTCCTGCGCTCGATCCCGACGGAGGAGAACGGCACCACGCTGCTCCAGGACGGCTGGACGACGCGCCTGGTCGCGGTGGCGCTGGGTGTGCCGGCCGCGAACAAGTTGTACCGCAAGCTCGAGGAGGTGCGGCTCGCGCTGTGGCTCGAGGATGAGTTGGAGCGCCGTTACGGGTCGCGCGAGGCGGCCAAGCGCGAGATCTTCGCCCGCTACGCGAGCTTCGTGTACCTGGGCCACGGCCGCTACGGGTTCGCCGCCGCGTCCGAGTACTACTTCGGCAAGCCGCTCGCGCGTTACACGGCGGCGGACGCGGGCCGCGCGGCGCTGCTCGCCGGCATCTCCAAGTCGCCGCGCGACTACGCCCCCGCGGAGAACAACCCGATGGCGCTGCGGCGCCGCGACGAGATCCTGGAGTTGATGGTGCGCCGCGGCGACCTGACACCCGAGGTCGCGCGCCTCTGCCAATCGCAGCCGGTAGTGCTCGCGAAGCGGAGCGACATCAAGACCGACGCACCGGCGGCGATCGAGACCGCGTTCGACGAGATCAAGCAGCGCGGCGGGCACCGCTTCACGCTCGACGACCTGTTGCTGGGGCGGATCCGGGTGCGCACCACGATCGACGAGCGGGTCCAGACCATCGTCAACCAGTCGCTCGAGCGCGGCCTGTCGCTGTACGAGCGTCGGCACCCGAAATCGAAGGGCCTGATCCAGGGCTCGGTGGTCGTGCTGGCCAACGGCGACGCGGCGATCCTCGCCCAGGCCGGCGGGCGCCAGGTGTATCGCGACCGCGCCAACCGCTATTTCGACCTCAACCGCGCCACCCGTTCGCTGCGCCAGCCCGGCTCGGCCTGGAAGCCGCTCGTGTACCTCGCGGCGTTCCGCAACGGCGTCGGGCTCGACGCCAGCGTGCCCGACGACCCGATCGCCGTGCCGGACGGCCCGGACGGCAGCAGCCTGCACTGGATCAGCAACTACGACGGCCGCTTCAAGGGCCCGATCCCGGTCCGCCAGGCGCTGGCCGAGTCGCGCAACGCGGTGGCCGTGTGGCTGACGCGCCAGGTCGGCCTTTCCAACGTGATCCAGGTCGCCCGCCGGCTCGGCGTGCGCTCGCCGATCCAGCCCTACATCTCGACGGCGCTGGGCGCCTCGGAGGTCCGCCTGCTCGAATTGTCTGGCGTGTATCGGGCGATGGCCTCCGGCGTGATCGCGGAGCCCTACGTGGTCGCCGCCGTGACCGACAACGCGGGGCAGATCCTCTACGAGGCGCCGCAGACGGCGCGCGACATCCGTTCGGCCGGCATCGAGGCCGATGCGCTGCTTCGCATCCAGGAAGGGCTGCGCGGCGTCGTGCGCCTGCCCAACGGCACGGCCAGCTCACTCAACGGCCGCGATTTCCCGATCCCCGTGATGGGCAAGACGGGCACCACGAGCGATTTCCGCGACGCGTTGTTCGTCGGCTCCACCTACGGACCCACCGGCATCACGGTGGCGGTACGGATCGGCTTCGACGACAACCGCGCGCTCGGCAACAAGGAGACGGGCGCCCGCGCGGCGCTGCCGATCTTCCGCGAGATCGTGCTGCGGATCTACAAGCAGCAGCTCGCGGGGCCCGTGCCCCGGTTTCCGCAGGAGATCGAGGACGGGATCGACGCCTACCTCGCCCAGCAGGCCGACCTCCAGCTCCAGGAGGACGAGCAACGGCGGCTCGAGGAACTGCAGCCCCTCGTGGCGCCCGGCCTGGGGGCGGTCGGAGCCTCGGCGCCCGTGCTTCCGCTCCCCCGCTGACGGTCCCGCTTTGTAGAAACGGGTTGTCGGGTTCCGACGCCGGGCGAAGCCCGTCGCCGGTCCCATGGGGGCTACGTCGCGAACGGACGCTCCTCCGCCCCCAAACCCCCACGGGTTCCGACGCCGGGCGGAGGCGGCCCCAGCGGGGCCCGGGCCCGCACGCTTCTTGCACTCATCGACGGCGTGAATCCCCTCGCTCTCGTGCCGTCCCTGGTGGCTGCACTCGGCGATGTCGCCCAGGCCGCCGGACAAAAGGCAGCCGAAGCACTTCCCGTCAGCGGCATGGAACTGCCCGCGTTCTCGGTCAGCAACCTGGGCCACGCGCTCCTCTGCATGGTGGTCGCGGCCGCGCTCGGCAGCGTGCTCGCTTTCCGGCCGCGGCGGGCCGGCGGGCCGCCCCGGCTCGCGCACGTCACCCAGTCCCAGATCATGATGGCGATCGTCGGCGCGCTGGTGATGCTGATCGTCGGCGCCAGCCTGGCGCGCGCGTTCGCGATCGCCGGCACCGCCGGGCTGGTGCGCTACCGGGCCAAGATCGACGACCCCAAGGACGCCAGCGTGATGCTCTCCTGCCTGGCCATCGGCCTGGCCTCGGGCGTCGGCCTGCTGGCACTCGCCACGGCCGGCACCTTGTTCATCGTCGGCGTGCTGTGGCTGCTGGAGTGGCGCGAGCCGTGGCCCGCCACGACCTTCGAGCTGAAAGTCGCGGCCAAGAACCTGGCGGCGCTGAAGCCGAAGGTCGAAGCCCTGCTCGGCAAGCACCACATCCGCTTCGAGCTGCGGGAGACGACCGAGGCCCACATCGCCTACTCGGCCCAGGTGCCTCAGGGCCGGCGGACGGACCGCATCTCCGAGGCGATCGCGGCGCTGCACGGGGCCGAGGCCGTCGACGTGGTGTGGGAAGAGAAGAAGGCGGCCAAGAAGGGTTGAGGGACTGAAATGACCATCACGTTGCCGGGGCTCATCGTGCTGCTCGTCATCGCCGCCTTGTGCGGGGCCGTCGCCCGGGCGATCGCGGGCGACGTGCGCGGGGGCTGCCTCGTCTCCACGGCGCTCGGCTTCATCGGCGCGCTGCTGGGCCCCTGGATCGCCCAGCAGTTCCACCTGCCCGAGCCGTTCATGCTGCGCATCGCCGGCCAGTCGTTCCCGGTCTTGTGGTCGATCATCGGCGCGTCGGTGTTCGTGGCGATCATCCACCTCGTCTCGCGTCGCCGCTGACGCGCCTGCACCGGTGACCGCCACGCGCCTGTGCCGGCCCTGCGCCGTTCTGCTGCTCGCGCTGGCCGTCGTCGCCCTCCACGCCGAGGAGCCACAGCCGCGACCGCGGATCGGGCTGGCCCTCGGCGGCGGCTCGGCCAAGGGCATGGCCCACGCGGGCGTGCTGCAGTGGCTGGAGGAGCACCGCGTGCCGGTGGACGCGATCGCCGGGGCCAGCTCCGGCGCGTTCGTCGGCAGCACCTACGCGAGCCGGTTGTCCGCCGCAGCGGTCCAGGACATGCTGCGCGACGCCGACTGGTCCCGCATCCTGCGCGCGGACGTCCCGTACCCGCAGCGCTCCTTCCAGCGCAAGGCCGACGATCGCCAGTACCGGGTCAAGCTCGAGGCCGGGCTGCGCCACGGCTTCCGGCTGCAGAGCGGCCTCAACTCCGGTCACGGCGTCGGCCTGTTCCTGAGCCGACTCGCATTTCCGTACTCGACGGTGGCGAGCTTCGACGACTTGCCGATCCCGTTCCGCTGCGTCGCCACCGACCTCGAGAAGGGCGGCACGGTCGTGCTCGCCGAAGGCCCGCTGGGCCCGGCGCTGCGCGCCTCGATGGCGTTGCCCGGCAGCTTCGACCCGGTACGACTGCGCGGCAGCCTGCTGGCGGACGGTGGCATCCTCGACAACGTGCCCGTCGACGTCGCTCGCGCGATGGGCGCCGACGTGGTGATCGCGGTCAGCGTCTCCGAGCCCGAGCCCGGCCGACCGGCCGAGACGATCGGCGGCATCGCCAACCGCGCGCTCGAGCTGATGATGGAGGCCCTCACCGAGCCGCGGCTGGCGCAGGCCGACGTCGTGATCCGGCCTGACCTCGAGGGCCTCGGCTCCTCCGACTTCCTGGACAGCGATGCGTTCGCCGCCCGTGGCTACGCGGCGGCCGCGGCGCAGGCGGAACGACTGCTGCCCTGGGCCCTCGACGAGGCGGCCTGGGCGGCCCACCGCCAGCGCCTCGCGGCACGCCAGCAGCCGACGCTGGGCCCGCTCGAGTTCGTCGAGGTCACGGGCGTGTCCGAGGCGGCCGCGGCCCAGATCGGCGAGCAGCTCGCTCCCCTCCTGCACCGCTCCCCCGACCTCGCCGCGATCGAGATCGAACTGGATGGAGTGATCGGGGTCGGCCGCTACGCGAGTGCCATGTACGACCGCCGCCTGCGCGGCGCCCAGCAGGGCCTGGGCGTCGAGATCCGCGACAAGTCGTATGCGCCGCCGCTGGTCCGCTTCGCGCTCGACCTCGACACCGACGACCAGGACGTGAACCTGACGCTGGGAGTGCGCACCACGCTGATGGACGTGACGGGACTCGGCTCGGAGTGGCGCGTCGACGCCGGCCTCGGGTCCACGCTGCTGCTGGCGACCGAGCTGTTCCAGCCCCTCGGTGGCCGTGGCCCCGTCCGCCACGGCCTGTTCCTCGCGCCGCGGGCCTTCGCCGGGCGCACCGGCGAAAACCTCCATGCCAGCGACGAGCTGGTCGCCCGCTACGGCCGCGCGCGCGTCGGCGCGGGCCTCGATTTCGGCTGGGTGCTCGGGCGCACGACCGAGTTGCGGGCCGGCTACGAGGTCGCCCACGTCCGCAACGTCGCCCGCGGCGGCGCTCCGCTCCCGCGCAGTGAAGGCGCGCGCCAGGCGGCACGCGCCCGAGTCGAGCACGACGGCCAGGACCGCGCCGTCTTCCCGAGCCGCGGCCTGCGCCTGACGGCCACCGGTTCGTGGGTCTTCGCGGCGCCCGACGCCGACGACGACTTTGGCACCGTCGACGGGACGCTCAGCCTCGCGTGGCCGCTGGGCCCGCGCCACCACCTGACGCTCGAGGCCGCGGGCGGAGCGAGCCTCGGCGGCACCCCGCCGCTGCTCGAGCAGTTCCGCCTCGGCGGCCCGTTCCGGCTGGCGGCCTGGGCTCCCGACGCCTTCCGCGGGCCCCACTTCGCTCTCGGCGCCCTCGCCTACCGGACGCCGCTGGCGCGGCTGCCGCGGTTGCTGGGCGACCGCCTCTTCCTGAGCAGCCGGATCGAGGTCGGCAGCGCGTTCGACGCCTGGCAGGACGCCCGGACCCTGTCCTCGCTCAGCGCCGGACTCGCGGCCGACACGCTGCTCGGCCCGTTCTTCGTCGGCGCTGGCGTGGAGCCGGGCGGCGCCTTTCGAGCGTTCGTCGTCGTCGGCCGGGTGGTGCGCTGACGGTGCGTCGCGACGGCACGGTGGTTGCAGCTAAGCAGGTCGACATTCCGGAGGCTCGTCGATGAGGACGCTGGTCGCCATCCTGTTGGTTCTGCTGGCCCTGGGCTTCGCCCACTCGTATACGTTCGGCAGCCTGATCGCCCTGGTCGGCATCGTCTCGGGAGGGCGGCTCGTGCTCGACCTGCTCAAGGGATCCGAGCCGAGGGACCTGACCTGACCCGCGAGTGAATCGGTGGCCGCCGCCACCAGGGAGAGCAACAGATGGGCCTGATCGTCGAACCGGACGATGGCATCGGCCCGGTGATCGCGGCCATCGACAAGGCCCGGACGGGCATCGACATCGGCATCTTCCGCCTCGATCGCGGCGACGTCGCCCGTGCGCTGCGCCAGGCCGTGGCGCGCGGCGTGCCCGTGCGCACGCTCATCGCCAACACCAACCGCGGCGGCGACCGGCGCCTGCGCAAGCTGGAACAGGACCTGCTGAAGACCGGCGCCAGCGTGCGCCGCACCGACGACGACCTGCGCCGCTACCACAACAAGATCATGATCGTCGACCGCGCGGTGCTTTACGTCCTGGGCTTCAACTACACGGCCCTCGACGTGAACAAGAGCCGCAGCTTCGGCCTCGTCACCCGCAAGCGTGAGCTGGTCCAGGAGGCGCTCAAGCTGTTCGAGGCCGACTCGCTGCGGCGGCCGTACACGCCGGGCCCGAAGGCCTTCGTCGTCAGCCCCGTCAACGCGCGCGAGCGGCTGGCCGCCTTCCTGCGCGGGGCGCGCAAGCAGCTGCTGGTGTACGACCCCAAGCTGACCGACCCGACGATGATCCGCATCCTGCACGAGCGGATGGGCGCCGGCGTCAGCGTCCGCATCCTGGGCAAGCTCGGCAAGCGCGGCGTCGGCCTGACCGTCGAGAAGTTCCCGGGTCGCCGGCTGCACGTGCGGGCCATCGTGCGCGACGGCCAGCAGGCCTTCGTCGGCAGCCAGGGCCTGCGCAAGCTGGAGCTGGACGGCCGCCGCGAGGTCGGCCTGATCGTCAAGGACCGCAAGGTCGTCGCGCGCATGGCGGCGGTGTTCGAGGCGGACTGGGCGGACACGGAGCTGGCCCGGAAGGACGTCAAGGACGCCCTGAAGGAAGAGGAGCACGAGGCCAGGGTGGAGGCGGTGGTCGCCGAGACCAACAAGGCCGAGGCGACGAGGTGACCATGGGCACGAAGAGTCCGACCGCCTGGCTGGCGGCGCTGTCCCTGCTCGCGGCGCTGGGAGCACTTCAGGCTGCGGCCCAGGACAAGACCGAGGCGACGAAGGTCGCGAAGAAGGTGGAGCGAGCCCAGGCCGGCGCCCACGAGGCGAAAGAGGAGCGTGAGGCGATCGAGGAGTTCGCCGAGGACGTCGCGAAGTACGCGGTCCTCCACGGCCGGGCGCTGGTCGGCCTGGCCTCGCGCGAGCAGTCGCTCGCCTCGCAGGAGGCGCTGGCCCGAGCCATCTCGCGCAAGCGCGTGCGGGCCGAGCCGGGCGACATCTTCCGCCCCGAGGTGCAGCCGCTGTTTCGCAGGCTGCTGGCCGAGCAGCTCCAGGGGCCCGACGCGGCGGACGCGCGGGAGGCGCTGCATGAGAACGACCCGGAGCCCGGGGAGGCGCCTGTCGTCGTGCACATCAACGGCGTGTATCCGCTGGGCGCCCCGCGCTCGACAGTCCCCGCCAGCGTGCTGGCCACGCTGCCGCCGCTGCCGACCTGCCTCCACTACCGGTTCGTCGGACGCGACCTCGTGCTGGTCGACTCGCAGGCCGGCGTGGTCGTCGACATCCTGACGGATGCCACACCGCCGCCGCCCGCGACGAGAAAACGACCGTGAACGCCGCGCGCTTCCGTCGCCTGCTGGCCGTGGCCTGGCTGGCCATCGTGCCGGCGGGCCACACCTCGTTCGCGCTTCCGCCCGCGGCCCCGGTCCCGGCCCCGAACATCACGCTGCCCCGGCTCGACGGTTCTTTCCGCTTCGCCGTGATCGGCGACACCGGTCGCGGCGACCGCCCCCAGTACGAAACAGGCGCCCGCCTGATCGCAGCCCACGGGGCGTTCCCCTTCCACCTCACCCTGATGGTGGGCGACAACATCTACGGCGCGGACACGCCGGCGGACATGGAGGCCAAGTTCACGACGCCCTACAAGGCGCTGCTCGACGCCGGCGTGACGTTCCGCGCGGCGCTCGGCAACCACGACAACCCCAACCAGCGCTTCTTCAAGCCGTTCGGCATGGACGGCCAGCGCTACTACACGTTCCCCGGGCCGGGCACGCCGAAGACCGGCCCCGGCAGCGTGCGATTCTTCGCGATCGACAGCACCTACCTCGACGCGGAGCAGTTGCAGTGGCTGGAGCGCGAGCTGAAGGGCTGCGAAGCCGAGTGGCGGATCGCCTTCTTCCATCATCCGCTGTACTCGTCCGGCCGCGGCCATGGCCCGTCGCTCGAATCGCGGGCGGTACTCGAACCGCTGTTCGTCCGGTACGGCGTCAGCGCCGCGTTCTCGGGCCACGACCACTTCTACGAGCGCAGCAAGCCCCAGAAGGGCGGCATCGTCTACTGGGTGTCGGGCGCGGGCGGCTCGCTGCGCAGGAACGACATCCGCGCCACGCCGCAGAGTGCGAAGGGCTTCGACACGGACTACCACTTCATGATCCTGGAAATCGTCGGCGACGACCTGCACTACCAGGCGATCAGCCGCACCGGCGTCACGGTCGACAAGGGCCTGCTCCGTCGGCCGGGCGCCCCCGCCGCTCCGTAGAGGGCGGGCCGGGGGCGCCCCGGGAACGATCACTCCTCGCAGCGCCGCTCGACGATCTGGGCCCGCTTGGCCTTGAACGCCGCGACCCAGCCGTCCACGCTGCCCGCCGGCCCGGTCGTGCGCGGCTCGCTGGCGCGACGATCGACGCGCGCGGCCTCGAACAGGTCGACCAGCTGGCGATCGCTCAACTGGACGAGCAGCCCGGCCAGGAACGCGCGGCCGGCCTCGCTGATCTTCGGGTACGCGAGGCTGCCGGTGAACGATCCCCTCAGCTTCGCGACGCAGCCCTTGTCGTGGTTCCACACGGGCAGCGGTCCCCAGGTCGCGAGGCTGACGCTGTCCACGTTCTTGTTGGCGAGCCCGGCGTGCCCGAACGTCAGGCCGAGGTCGTTGACCATCAGGACCGGGCTGAGGCAGCCCGTCTCCCCCAGCTCTTCGCCCTCCGGGCAGAGCAGGCGCTGGTTGGGCGCCTTGGTGTCGGTGTGCTGGACGAACGCGACCAGCAGCTTCAGGGCGTCGCGCTCGGCGCGAGCGTTGGGCCCGGCCGCGGGCCCGATGTCCTCCAGCTCCTTCCACTCCCAGCCGGAATCGGCGCGCGTCTCCATCGCGCGCCCGGGCAGCTTGCGCTCGATCGCCGCCGGGTCGAACTCCGCGACCGGGCCGAGGATGGCCGGACTGAAGCGCGGGTCCGCGGGACAGCCCTTGCAGCGCACGCGGACGGGATAGCTCGCGTCGGCCGGGAAGCCGAGCGCCCAGAACAGGCGCGTCGCCAGCACCTCGCCGAACACCTCGGCGTTCCACGCGCCGTACTTGACCTTGACCTCGTGCCCCGGGCTCGTCTCGCACGTGAACTTCGCGGAACGCCCGCTCGACGCCTTCTTGTCGACGTACACGCAATCGACCCAGGCGTCGAAGGCGAACGCCCCGGGCAGCGCTGGCCCGGCCTTCAGATCGCGTGACGCGACGTCGACCGGCGACCACACCCGGGCCCGCCGCATCGCCTCGCTGCGTTCCGGGGTCGTCTGCGCCTCCCCCGACTTCAAGCCGCCGGTGTGCGCGCAACCGGCCAGCCCCAGGCAGAGCCCCAGCGCCCCGAGGCGCAGCCACCCGCTTCCGCTCCTGCCGACACCTGCACGCATGGTGCTAGCTCTTGCGCGCGAGCAGGACGCCACCGACGACAGCGATGCCCACACCCACCCACAGCGGGATGTTGACGCGTTCCTTGTCCTGGACCTTGATGTGGATCGGACCGAAGTCGATCTTGTCCGTGTCCTTCACGTAGCTGAACCCGCCATAGGCCACCGCCAACAGGCCCAGGCCGAGCAGCACGGCTCCCAGCAGCTTGATTCCCTTCATCGTGTCTTCCTCCAGCGTGTGCGCCACATTTCAGATCACAGGTGGAAGAGCAACCGCCATGCCACGCCGTGGCGTCGGCATGCCGTCCAGGCGCGCCACCCGCGGCGGTCGGGCCCCCTTTGGACCGGGCGGGATCGGCACAATCTACAAACCACTTCGCGGCGGCCCCGCCCGGGAGCCCGCGTGACGGCCGGCGGTCGCGCGCACCGCGCTCGCGCCCGGGGCCCGGCGTGGCTCGCGGCTTGCACCCACCTCGCGTGGGACCGTCTCCCGCGCTGCGCCTCCGCAGGTGCGCCGCGGCTTCCCCGGATCGAGCGGGCCCGAGAGGAAAGAGAGGTCGTGATGCGTATCGGACCCTGCACGCTGGCCCTGGCCGTCGCCGGGCTGCTGGCCATTTCCGGACCCGCGGCCACGGCTCAGCCGTACTCGCAGCAACGCTACGACGATCAGATCGACGTGGGCGACTTCTACGACAGCCTCGAGCCGTACGGCGACTGGGTCGAGATGCGCGACTACGGCTGGGGCTGGTCGCCGCGCGTGGAGCGCAACTGGCGGCCGTACACCCGCGGCCAGTGGTACCTGACCAACGACGGCTGGTTCTGGGACTCCGACGAGCCGTTCGGCTGGGCCACGTTCCACTACGGCCGCTGGGTCAACGACCGCTACTACGGCTGGCTCTGGATCCCCGGCACCGAGTGGGCGCCCGCCTGGGTCTCCTGGCGCCACGGCAACGGCTACACCGGCTGGGCGCCGCTGCCCCCGCGCGCCGTGTGGCAGTCGCGGATCGGCTTCAGCATCGGCGGCTTCGAGATCGACGCCTTCATCGGCTCGCGTGACTACGCCTTCGTCCCGGACCGCAGCTTCGTGGACCGCGGCGTCTACCGCCGCGTGCTGCCGAGCTCACAGAACGTGACGATCATCAACGTCACCAACAACATCACCCGGTACTCGCAGGACGGCTATCGGGTCGTCAACCGCGGCGTGGACGTCGAAAGCGTCGAGCGCGCCGTGGGGCGTCGCGTTCCGCGCGCGCGGACCGTGGAGCTCGACCGCGCCGACGGCCGCCGCCAGTCCCGGGCCGACGAGGTCCAGATCTATCGGCCCGAGGTGCAGGCGAGGAACGACGACCAGCGGCCTCGACAGGGACGCAGCCTGGTCGCAGGCGAGACCCCGTCTCCCCGGCTCGTGGAGCGCCGGCGTGTGCGCGAACAGGAGCTGCGACAACTGGGGTCCGAGGCCCGGGTGACCGCCCGCGAAGTGGCCGAGCGGGCCCCGCGCAACGAGAAGGCCCGCGCCGCGCAGGCCGAGCAGAAGCGCATCGACCAGCAGCAGCGCCAGCAGGACCAGGCTCTCCAGCAGGGCCAGCGGAGCCGGCAGCGTGAGCAGGACCAGCAGGATCGCGACGACGCCCAGCAGCAGCGGCAGACCACCCAGGAAGAGCAGCGCGCCACCCGCCAGAAGCAGCAGCAGGAGGCGCAGCAGGCGGTCGAACGGCAGCGCGCCGAACAGGCGCAGGGCCGCGAAGAAGCGGCCGCCGCGCGCGCCGAGCAGCAGAAGCAGAACCAGGAGGCGCAGCAGCAGCAACAGCAGCGCCAGCAGGACAAGGCGCAACAGGCCGAACAGCAGCGACAGGGCCAGGCCGAAGCCCGGCAGCAGCGACAGGCCGCCCAGGAGGAGCAGCGCGCCACCCGCCAGAAGCAGCAGCAGGAAGCCCGGCAGGCGGCCGAGCGGCAGCGCGCGGAACAGGCGCAGGGCCGTGAAGAGGCGGCTGCCGCGCGCGCCGAGCAGCAGGAGCAGAAGCAGGAGGCGCAGCAACAGCAACAGCAGCGCCAGCAGGAGAAGGCGCAGCAGCAGGCCGAGGGACAGGCCGAAGCCCGGCAACAGCGGCAGGCTGCTCAGCAGGAACAGAGCGCCGCACGCGCGAATCAGAAGGCAGAGGCGCAGGCCGCGGCCGAACAGCAGCGCGCGGAAAAGGTGAAGGGCCGCGAGCAGGCCACAGCCGCTCGCGAGCAGCAGCAGGCGGAGCAGCAGGCCGCCAGGCAGGAGAAGGGCAAGGGCAAAGGCAAAGGCAAGAACAAGGGCAAGCCCGAGCCGACGCCGACGCCCGAGTCCCGCTGAAATCACGTCACGAGCCGGACAAGAGGAGGACGCACATGTCGGGAGGCAAGACGGACGAACTGAAGGGACGCGTGAAGGAAGCCGCGGGGGCGTTGACGGGCAACGCCAAGCTCAAGCGGGAGGGCAAGCTCGACCAGAAGGTCGGACAGGTCAAGCAGGCCGCCGACAAGGCCATCGACAAGGTCAAGGAGGCGGTGAAGTGACAGCTGCGGTCCGGGCGCGGCAGCACAGGCCCCGCCCGGGCCGCGCCGCGCGCGTGCGCCTGCGCACCGCGCTCCAGAAGCACGTCGATTTCTTCGACCAGGACGGCGACGGCCTGATCACCCTCGCCGAGACGTACTCGGGGCTGCGACGCCTGGGCCTCGACCCGCTGCGGTCCGCCGCCGCCGCGGCGGTGATCAACGGTGCCCTCGGCCCGGCCACCTCCGGCGCCCCGCGCCTCAGCATCGACACCCGGCGCATTCACGCCGGCATGCACGCGAGCGACACCGGCGTCTACGACTCGCGCGGGCGCTTCTCGATCACCCGCTTCGAGCGGCTCTTCGCGCGCTACGACGTCGCGGGCCAGGGAGCGCTCGACGACGCGGCCCTGCGCCGCCTCTTCACGGACCAGCGCACCGACTGGCTCGGACACCTCGCCTCGCGGGCCGAGTTCGGCCTGCTCCTCGAGCTGGCCGGCCAGCTCCGCGACGGGCGCAAGGTGCTCACCCGCGAGCGGCTGCTGAGCTTCTACGACGGGTCGCTCTTCGGCGTCGTCGCCGACGAGCTCGCGGCGGGACGCGACCGCGCGCAGATGCGACGACGGGCGGCGGCCCGGAGCCGCGCCCGCAGACTCGCGTGACGCTACCGGCGACCGCGTCGGCGCCGCCGGCGCTGCCGGGTCTCGACGCTGCCGAGGCCGCCCGCCGACTGGTCGAGCACGGGCCCAACCAGTTGGCTCAACAGGCCGGTTCTTCGGCCTGGACCCTGCTCGCCGCGCAGTTCAAGGGCGCCATGATCTGGCTGCTGCTGCTGGCGTGCGCGGCCTCGGCCGTGCTCGGCGCGGTGGCCGACGCGCTCGCCATCGGCACCATCCTGGTCCTCAACGCGATCGTGGGCTTCGTGCAGGAACATCGGGCAGAGCGGGCCGTGCTGGCGCTGCGCGCGCTGAGTGCCGCGCGGGCTCGCGTGGTGCGCGACGGCCAGGTAGTCCAGATCGCGGCGGCGGAGGTCGTGCCGGGCGACCTGCTCCAGCTCGAGGCCGGCGACGTGGTCGCCGCCGACGGTCGGCTGCGCGAGGCCCACGCGCTCCAGGTGGTCGAGGGGTTGCTCACCGGCGAGAGCGCGCCGGTCGAGAAGGGGACTTCACCCACCAGCCCCGAGACGCCACTCGCCGACCGGCTCGACTGGGTGTTCTTCGGCACCGCGGTCGCGACCGGTCGCGGCGTGGCCGAGGTCGCGGCCACGGGCATGGGCACCGAGATGGGCAAGATCGCGAGCCTGCTGGCCAGCACGGTCGAAACGCAGACGCCGCTGCAGCGCCAGCTCGACGGCCTCGGCCGCACGCTGCTGATCCTGTGCCTCGTCATCGTCGCGCTGGTGTCCGGGCTGGGCCTGCTCCACGGCATGGCGCCGCTCGAGGTGTTGCTCTACGCCGTCGCGCTCGCGGTCGCCGCGGTTCCCGAGGGCCTGCCGGCGATCGTCACGGTCGCGCTGGCGCTGGGCGTCCAGCGCATGGCCGCCCGCAACGCCATCGTGCGGCGCCTCGCCTCGGTCGAGACGCTGGGCTGCGCCACCGTCATCTGCACCGACAAGACCGGCACCCTCACCACCGGCCGCATGGAGGTGCGCGAGGTGTGGGGACCGGACCGCAGGCAGGTGCTGCACGCGGCCGCCGCCTGCAACGACGCGGAGCTGGCGGAGGCGGGTGACGTCGGCGACCCGACCGAGGTCGCGCTGCTCAAGGCGGCCGCGGCCGAGGGCATCCAGCGCACCGACATCGAGCGCGACACGCCACGCCAGGCAGAGACTCCTTTCGACTCGGAGCGCAAGCGGATGTCGGTCCGCCGCGCGGAGGTCCTGTACGTGAAGGGGGCGCCGGAGGTCGTGATTCCGCTCTGCACGGCGGGCACGGCGGGCGCGAAGGAGGCCGAGGCGCAGATGGCGCAGCGCGGCTGGCGCGTGCTCGCGGTCGCCGTCGGCCAGACCGCCGAGGAGCGCGACCTGACCCTGCTCGGCCTGGTCGCCATCGCGGACCCGCCGCGGCCGGAGGCGATCGAGGCCATCGCCCGCGCCCGCCAGGCCGGCATCCGCACGGTCATGATCACGGGCGACCACCCCGCCACGGCCCTCGCCATCGCTCGCGAGCTGCAGATCGTCGGCGCCGACGAGGACCCCGCCGGCCTCGTCCACGCCCGGGTGACCGCGGAAGAGAAGATCGAGATCGTGCGCAAGCTCAAGCGCGAGGGCGAGATCGTCGCCATGACCGGCGACGGCGTCAACGACGCCCCCGCGCTGCGCGAGGCCCACATCGGCATCGCGATGGGCCGCGGCGGCACCGAGGTGACGCGCGAGGCGTCGGACATGGTGCTGACCGACGACAACTTCGCGACCATCGTCGCCGCGGTCGAAGAGGGCCGCGGCATCCACGACAACATCCGCAAGACGCTCGTCTACCTGCTGACGGGCAACACCGCGGAGCTGACCGTGATGCTCGCGGCCTCGGCGCTGGCGCTGCCGCTGCCGCTGCTGCCGCTGCAGTTGCTGTGGATCAACCTGGTCACCGACGGGCTGCCCGCGCTCGCCCTGGTCATGGACCGGCCGCTGCCCGGCGTGCTCGACCGGGCGCCCCGGCCCCCGGGCCAGGCCATCCTGGGACGCCCGGAGTGGACGCGGATCGGCCTGATCGCGATGGTCGAGGCGGGCGTCGTGCTGTCGGTGTTCCTGACCCGGCTCGAGGCCGGGACCGTCGCCGAGGCGCGCAGCTTCGCGTTCTCCACGCTGGTCTTCTGCGAGCTGTTCCGCGCCTTCGCGGCGCGCAGCCGGGCGCTCACCTTCTGGCAGGTCGGGACCTTCAC
>JAMPXO010000175.1 GCA_023701125.1 Vicinamibacteria bacterium
GTGATGGACCTGGTGCCGTCCGTCGCGGGCCTGTTCCCGGTCGGCCGCCTCGACGTCGGCACCGAGGGACTGATCATCCTCACCAACGACGGCGCCTTCGCGGAGCGGGTCTCGCACCCGCGCTTCGAGGTGCCCCGCGTGTACCACGCGAAGGTGCGCGGCGTGCTCGACGAGCCGACGCTGCAGAAGCTGACCGACGGCGTGTACTCGGACGGCGAGCGGCTGCGCGCCGATCACGCTCGGATCCTCGAAGCCGGCAACAACTCGTGGCTGGAGCTGCGGCTGCACGAGGGCAAGAACCGCGAGGTGCGCCGCCTGCTCGAGGCGGCGGGCCACCCGGTCTCCAAGCTGCGCCGGGTCTCGATCGGTCCCGTCACCGATCGCGGCCTCGAGGTGGGTGAATTCCGCCAGTTGCTGCCCGCCGAGATCGCCGCCCTGCTCAAGGGAGGTCCGCGCGGACCTCGCCCGAAGCGCGCGGCCGACGCCGAGGCGAAGCCGCCCGTCGCGGAGGAGGCTCGCAAGCGCGAGCCGCGGCGCGAAGAGCGCCGCGGACGTCCGCCCGGCTTCGCTCCGAAGCGCCCCGGCACGGGCCGTGACGCCGGCCGCTCCGCCACCGGCCGTGAGGACCGCACCGGCACCGGGCGGGACACCGGTCGGGTCGCGCGTGGCGGGGATGCCAGCCGCGCCGAGACGGGCCGCGACCGTGTTCGCTCCGCGGGCACCGGCAGTGACAAGCGCCTCGGCGGCAGTCGCGGGGCCGGGAAGTTCGCCGGCAAGCGCGGGGCCGACACCGGCGCCGTCAAGGCCGGCTCGGCGCGCGGGGCCGAGGCGGGCGCCGGCCGCAAGGGAGGAACCACGTTCACCCGCGGCAGCGTGCGCGGCGGCCGCGGCCGCGGCCCGCGCACCGGCGGGCGATGAGCGCGATTCCGCGCCCGGCCCACCTCGAGGGCCTCGAGCGCTACGAGGCCGGCATGTCGCTCGACGAGTTCGAGCGCAGCAGCGGCCTGGCCCGCGTCTACAAGCTGGCCTCCAACGAGAACCCGCTCGGCCCGTCGCCGAAAGCGCTCGCGGCGGCGGCGCTGGCGCTGCAAAGGATCCACCTCTATCCCGACGGCCCGGGCACGAAGTTGCGCGAGGCGCTCGCCGCGCGGCTCGGCGTCAGCGGCAGCCAGGTCGCGATCGGCAACGGCTCGACCGACCTGATCGACCTGCTGGCCCGCTCGTTCCTGGGGCCGGACGACGAGGGCCTGACCGGCAGCGCGGCGTTCGCCCGCTTCCGCCAGTGCGTCGCGGCCCGCAACCACCACGCGCGGCTGGTGCCGATGAAGGACCACGGCCTCGACGTGGAGGCGCTGGCGGCGGCCATCACGCCGCGCACGCGGCTGCTCTTCCTGCCCAATCCCAACAACCCGACCGGCACCTGGAACACGGCCGCCGAGGTGGACGCGCTGCTCGCCCGGCTGCCCGCGGGCGCGCTGCTGATCCTCGACGAGGCCTACCGCGAGTTCGCGGAGGAGCAGCCCGGGTATCCGGATGGTCTCGCGCTGGTGAAGGCGGGCGCGCCCGTGGTCGTGCTGCGCACGTTCTCCAAGGCCTATGGCCTGGCCGGCTTGCGGGTCGGCTACGCGATCGCCGCCCCCGAGGTGGTGTCCGCGATCGACACCGTGCGCGAGCCCTTCAACACCAACCTCGTCGGCCAGGCGGCGGCGCTGGCGGCGCTCGAAGACGAGGCCCACCTGCGGGCCACGATCGAGCTGAACCGGGCCGAGCGCACGCGGGTGGCGGCGGCGCTGGCCGCGCGCGGCCTGCGCGTGCTGCCGAGCCTCGCCAACTTCCTGTGCGTGGAGACCAGCCCGCGGGCGGGTGCCGACGTGTTCAAGGCGCTGCTCGGCCACGGCGTGATCGTGCGCCCGCTGGGGCCCTACGGCATGCCCGGCTTCCTGCGCGTCTCGATCGGCAATGCCGACGAGAACACGGCCTTCCTGGCGGCGCTCGACGAGGTCGTCGCCGGGTGAGCGAGCGCCGGCTCGTGATCGCGCTCGACGGCCCCTCGGGAGCGGGCAAGTCGACCGCCGGCCGCGCGCTGGCGGAACGCCTCGGCTACACGTTCATCGACACGGGCGCGATGTATCGCGCCCTCGCCCTGAAGGCGCTGCGCGCCCGCGTGGCCGTGGACGACGGCGAGGCGCTGGCAGCCCTGCTGGTCGGAACCCGGATCGAGCTCTCCGACGCGGGTCGCAACGTCGCGCTCGACGGCGAGGACGTGTCGGCCGCGATCCGCACCCGCGAGGTCAGCGACGCGGCCTCGCGGGTGGCCGCCCACCGTGCCGTGCGACGGGCGATGGTCGCGCGCCAGCAGCAGATGGGCCGCGCGGGCGGCGTGGTGATGGACGGCCGCGACATCGGCACCGCCGTGTTCCCGCAGGCCGACGTGAAGTTCTACGTGCTCGCGGACCCCGCCCGCCGCGCCGAGCGGCGCCACCGCGAGCTGCAGGCGGCCGGCCAGGTCGCCGACCTCGAGGCGATCGAGCAGGACGTGCGCGAGCGCGACCGCCGCGACTCCACCCGCGCCGAGTCGCCGCTGGTACGCGCGCACGACGCGGTCGACGTCGACACGACTGAACTCGGTCCGGAGCAGGTCGTCGACCAGATGCTCGCGCTCGTCCACAGCCGGATCGCGACCGCACCCGTTCGCTAGCGGCGGGGCACCCCGTCCGCCCGAGAAAAGACGGGCGCTCCTTCAGGCGTGCAGGCGTATGCTGCGGCCAGTCCCAGCCGTTCAATCCACCGAACCAGCCCGACGAAGCGGAGGTGAGGGCATGACCCGGCATCGACTCCCGACCCTGGGCTGGACTCTGCTGCAGGTGCTGGCCGCGTCGAACCTCGTGGGCCAGGCCGCGCCACAACCGACGCCCGAGCCGGCGCTGAAGGTGATGCGGCCCAAGCCCCGGCCTGCCGCGACGGCGCCGGCGGCCGTGGCGCCACCGCCGGCCACCCGCCCGGCGCCGGTCAGTCGGGCGCACGGCCCGCTGCCGCTGCCGCGACCCAGCCTCCCGATTCGCGCTGACGACCCGGACGTGGTCGAGTTCGTCGCGCGGATCGGGGCCACGATGCAGGCGGGAGATGCGTCCGTGCTCGAGGCCGCGTACGACGTCGCGGGCCTCTTCGACGCGGCGATCGCGGGCACGTCGGGTCCGCCCGCCCTGATCGGGCAGTTCCGCAGTCAGGCGCTGGGCTGGACGAGCGGGTCCGCGACCCTCGCCGACGAACTCCGCAGCGGTAGCGCGACGCTCCAACTGCTGCGCGTGCGCGAAGGAGTGCGGGGCCGGCCGGAGGCGGTGTTCCGGCGCGTCGGTGTCGACGGCGGCGTCAACTTCTTCGTCTATGCCCTCGGCCGTGACAGCTCCAGGCCGCGAGTCGTGGACTCCCTGGCGTTGAGCTATGGGGAGTGGCAGTCCGAGACGCTGCGCCGGCGCTGGATCGCGTCGCTCGAGGTCGCCCGCCTCGGGGACAGGGCGCCTGCCGCGGAACTGGACCGCTACGAACCCGAGGCGAAACGGATCCAGGGGCTGCAGACGGCGGGGCAGTTCGCTGAAGCTCTGGCTGCGCTGGTGCGGTTGCCGGCGTCGGTGCAGGCCAACCGCGATGCGCTGTTCTGGCGGCTGGTGCTCGCTCAGAAGGTGGGCCTGCAGGAACTCGCGGCGGCGGTGCGCGCGCTGGAGGCACGGTACCCGCGCGACCCGGCGATCGACATGTACAAGCTCGACGTACTGACCGGGATGGGCGAGTACGACGCAGCGGTGGCGGCGGCGGAGCGCATAGCCGCTGCCGTGGGCGGCGACCCCTACATGGACACCATCGCCGCCGGCATCCTGTTCCAGAAGGGGGACTACAGGGCCGCTCGCGCGCGGGCGGCGCAATCGGCTGCAGCCGAGCCGACGCTGGTGAACCCGTGGTTCGCGTTGCTCGCGATCTCGCTGGCCGAGCGTGACCACTCCGAGACCGCCTGGGCGCTGACCGTACTCGAAACGCGGTTCCAGCAGCCGATCGGCGACCTGACGGCGATGCCGCAGTACGCCACGTTCGTGCAGACGCCGGAGTACACGAAATGGGCGCGCAGTCGGCCGGCGCCCGGCAGCGTGGTTGGCGGACTACCCCCGTTGCCGCCGCCGCCGACACCGGTTCGCGTGGGCGGCAACATCCAGGAACCCCGCAAGCTGACCCATGTCGACGCCGTGTATCCCGACATCGCGAAGCAGGCCAGGGTCCAGGGCATCGTGATCCTCGAGTGTTTGATCACGCCGGCCGGCGAGGTCGGGAAGGTCGAGGTCATGCGCGGCATCCCGTTGCTCGACCAGGCGGCGATCGACGCCGTCAAGCAGTGGCGCTACGCGCCGACGCTGCTCAACGGTGTGCCCGTGCCCGTGATCATGACGGTCACGGTCAACTTCAAGCTGAGCTGACCGACCGCGGCAACGAGTCTGGAGAGGTCTGAATGATGCGAAGGACGGGTCTTCCATTGCTGCTCGGGGTCGCCCTGCTGGCCGTCGGCGCGCCCCGCCTCGCGGGCCAGGCGGCACCCGCCGCGACTCCCGAGCCCGTGCTGAAGATCACGCGGCCGAAGTCGGCCACGCCTGCGGCAGCGCCTGCGGCCACGCCGGCGCCCGCGGCGCGCAGGAAGCCGGCACCACCCCCGCCGCCGAAGCCGGCGCTCAGGGCAGACGACCCCGACGTGAAGGAGCTGCTCGAGAGCATCGAGGCGACGATGCAGCAAGGGGACCCCTCGGTGCTGGAGGGCGCCTTCGACGTGGCGGCCGTGTACGACGCCGCGATGCGCGGGACCTCCGCTTCGCCCGCGGTGACGAGGCAGTTCCGCGAGCAGAAGTGGACGAGCGGGGTGCCGGCCGTCGCCGCCGACCTCAAGCAGAACGGTGGCACGTACCGCCTGCTCCGCGTGCGCACGGGCGTCGGCGGGCGGCCCGAGGCCGTGTTCCGCCGGATCGGCGAGCAGGCGGGCGTCAACTACTTCGTGTACGCGCTGGCGCGGACCGCTGCCGGCGTGCGCATCGTCGACGGCCTGACCCTGAACTACGGCGAGTGGCTGACCCAGTCGCTGCGCCGGCGCTGGAGTGCGGTCGTCGCCGTGGACAAGGGTCGCGCGTCCGCCGAGTGGGTGGCGATGGGCGAGTTCGGCGCCGAGGCGGAACGCATCACGGCCCTGCAGGCCCAGGGGCAGTTCGCCGAGGCGCTGGCCGCCCTCGAGGCTGCGCCTGCCGCGTTGCACACGAACCGCGACGTCCTGATCTGGCGCCTGGCGCTGGCGTCCAGGGTCGGAGTGGAGAACATGCAGCGGGCGCTGCAGGCCTTCGAGAAGCAGTACCCCGGCGAGCCCGTCGTCGACATGTACCTGCTCGACGTGCAGATCGCAGCCAACCAGCACGACGCGGCGCTGGCGACGCTCGACCGACTGGCGGCGGCCGTGGGGGGCGATCCGTACCTCGACGTCATGGCCTCCGACCTGCTCTACCAGAAGGGGGACCTGCCGGCCTCGAAGGCGAAGGCCGCCCAGGCGGCAGTGGACGAGCCGACCCTGGTCAACCCGTGGTACGTGCTGCTCGTCGTGTCGCTCAAGGAAGCCGACCACGCCGCGACCGTCGAGGCGCTGATGGCGCTCGAGGTGCGCTTCGGGAAATCCATCGCCGACCTCGCGACGTTGCCCGAGTACGCGGGCTTCGTGCGCACCGCGGAGTACGCGGGATGGCTGCGCGGCCGCGCGATCCGCGTCGGCGGCGACGTCCAGGAGCCGCGCCGGCTGGCCGACGCGAAGCCCGTCTATCCGCCGCAGGCGAAAAAGGCGAAGGTCAAGGGCGAGGTCGCGCTCGAGGCGCTGATCACGCCGCAGGGAGAGGTGCTCGACGCCCAGGTCGTGCGCAGCATTCCGCTGCTCGACCAGGCGGCGATCGAGACCGTCAAGAAGTGGC
The DNA here is from genome assembly GCA_023701125.1 of Vicinamibacteria bacterium. Lineage (GTDB taxonomy): Bacteria > Acidobacteriota > Vicinamibacteria > Fen-336 > Fen-336 > WYBL01. Next base: position 5,982 of record JAMPXO010000175.1, read on the forward strand.
GTTACGCGCCGACGCTCCTGAACGGCAGCGCCGTGCCGGTGATCCTGGCGGTGACGGTGAACTTCAAGTGAACTGACCGCTCCGCGACCGCGCCCGCCCCCCGGGCGGTCGTAGAATCGGCTGCCGGCGCGCATCAGCCGAAAGGACGGTCTGCCATGAGAACCCCCGCCTGGTTCCTGCTCGCCCTCGCGGTCGCGATTCCCGCGTCCGGCGAGGCCAAGCCCGCTGCACAACCCCCCCGCTCCGCACCTGCGTTCGACAAGACGGCGATGCAGGCGCTGACCTGGCGCAGCATCGGCCCGTACCGCGGTGGGCGGGCCGTCGCGGCGGCCGGCGTGGAGAGTCAGCCGAACACGTTCTACTTCGGCGGCACGGGCGGCGGCGTGTTCAAGACGACCAACGGCGGCGTCGACTGGAAGCCCGTCACCGACGGCCAGATCGGCACCGGCTCGGTGGGCGCGATCGCGGTCGCCGAGTCGGACCCCAACGTGGTCTACGTCGGCATGGGCGAGGCCTGCCTGCGTGGCAACCTGTCGCACGGCGACGGCGTGTACAAGTCGGTCGACGCGGGGCAGACGTGGGTCAAGGTCGGGCTGGAGGAGACCCGCCACGTCGGCGCGGTCGTCGTCCATCCCACCAACCCCGACCTCGTCTACGTGGCGGCCGTCGGCCACGCGTTCGGGCCCAACCCCCAGCGCGGCGTGTTCCGCAGCCGCGACGGCGGCAGGACCTGGGATCGCATCCACTTCGTCGACGAGAACACGGGCGCCGTCGCGCTGGCGATGGACCCGACCAACCCGCGCGTGCTGTTCGCGGGCATGTACCAGGTGCGGCGCACGCCGTGGAGCTTCGACAGCGGCGGCCCGGGCAGCGGGCTGTGGAAGTCGGTCGACGGCGGCGACACGTGGAAGAAGCTGGAGGGCCACGGGCTGCCCAAGGGAGTGTGGGGCCGGGTCGACGTCAGCGTGTCCGGGGCTGACCCCAACCGCGTGTACGCGATGGTCGAGGCGGAGGAGGGCGGCGTCTTCCGCTCGAACGACGGCGGCAAGACCTGGACGCGCACGAACGACGAACGCAAGCTGCGCCAGCGCGCCTGGTACTACACCCACGTCTACGCCGACCCGCAGAACGCCGACGTCGTCTACGTGCTGAACGTCCAGTTCTTCCGCTCGCAGGACGGCGGCAAGACGTTCCAGGTGCTGCGCACGCCGCACGGCGACAACCACGACCTGTGGATCGCGAAGGGCGACCCGAAGCGGATGATCAGCGCCGACGACGGCGGCGCCCACGTGTCGCACGACGGCGGGGCGACCTGGTCGCGGCAGGACAACCAGGCGACGGCGCAGTTCTACCACGTGATCGCGGACGACCGCTTCCCGTACTGGATCTACGGCGCGCAGCAGGACAACTCGACGGTCGCGATCGCCTCGCGGACCAGCGGCTTCGGCATCGATGTCAGCGACTGGCACGCGGTCGGCGGCTGCGAGAGCGGCTACATCGCGCCCAAGCCCGGCGACCCGAACATCGTCTACGCCGGCTGCTACGGCGGCCAGATCACCCGCTACGACCACCGCACGAAGCAGGAGCGCGACGTCACGGTGTACCCCGAGAACCCGATGGGCTGGGGTGCCGAGGGCATGAAGTACCGCTTCCAGTGGACGTTCCCGATCGTCGTCTCGCCACACGACGCGGCGACCGTCTACGCCGCGGGCAACCGCGTGTTCCGCACCCGCGACGAGGGCTCGAGCTGGGAGCCGATCAGCCCCGACCTGACCCGCAACGACGCGGCGAAGCTGGGGCCGTCGGGCGGTCCGATCACGAAGGACAACACCAGCGTCGAGTACTACGGGACGGTGTTCGCGTTCGCCGAGTCGAAGCTCGAGAAGGGGCTGCTGTGGGCCGGCTCGGACGACGGCCTCGTCCACGTCTCGCGCGACGCGGGCGCCACGTGGACGAACGTCACCCCGAAGGAACTCCCGGAGTGGAGCCTGATCAGCCAGGTCGATCCCTCGCCGCACGCCGCGGGCACGATGTTCCTGGCCGCCAACCGCTACAAGCACGCCGACGACCGGCCCTTCGTTTACGTCACGACCGACTACGGGGTGACATGGAAGAAGATCACGAGCGGCCTGCCGGCGAACGCGTTCGTCCGCGTCGTGCGCCAGGACCCGGTGAACCCGGCGTTGCTGTTCGCCGGCACCGAGCTCGGCCTGTTCGTCTCGACGGACGGCGGCGGCGCGTGGCAGCCACTGCAGCAGAACCTGCCCGTGGTGCCGATCACCGACCTGATTGTGAAGGACGACGACGTCGTGGTGGCCACCCAGGGCCGCTCGTTCTGGGTCCTCGACGACATCGCACCGCTGCGGCAGATGTCGAAGCCGACGGTCGAGACCGCGGCGCACCTATTCGAGCCGTCGGTTGCGCATCGCTTCTTCGGCCTCGCGTTCCCGGTGCCGAACCGCGGCCAGAACCCGCCCAACGGCGCGCTCTTCTACTACTCGCTGAAGA
>JAMPXO010000176.1 GCA_023701125.1 Vicinamibacteria bacterium
GCTGCTGCCGGCTGAGTCGAGGCACGACGTGGCGGCGTAGTAGGCGCTGGCGGTGGTATCGACCGAGACGTAGACGAACGGGCCGTCGTAGGCGCCGGGCGTGTTCTGGGCCTGGTTGGAGGCGTTGGTCACGCCGAAACCGTTGATCACCGACGAGTCCGGGCCCCACGTCACGAGCCCGAAGCTGAAGCGGTCCGCGTTGGTCGCGATGGCGTCGGACAGCGCCTTCTTCGACTGGTAGAAGCGGCCCTCGATGTCGTCGTCGCCCACGGGCAGCCCCGGCGCGTCGACGGGCGAGCGCATGCCCTCGGAGTTGTCGAGCAGGACCAGGACGTTGCTCTTGACCTGGATGTCGAGCGCCTCGAGCGGGTCGATGCCGCCCTCGGCGGTCGACTGCAGGAACGCGCGGTCGCCCGCGAACACCAGGCCCACGGCGGCCACTGCGCCGAGCAGCGCCACCCGGCGCAGCCCCCGCGGCCGCGAGCGGCCTTCTTCTTCGGAACTGGTTCGCAGCATCTCCGGTCGCCTCACTTGATCGCCGTGTTGGTTTCGCGGCTGTCGCTGAGCGTGTGGCACTGGTCGAAACCCGTGCCGCCCGCGCCGCCGCCGACCTGCCCGCCGCGGGTGTCGCACTCGTTGCCCGAGGAGGTCTTGTTGAGCTGGATCTCCAGGTAACGCACCGCCCGGTTGACCATCGCGTAGTCGCTGGTCTCGGTCTGGGTGAAGGGCGCCGTGCCCTCGGCCGTCAGGATCAGCGACAGGTTGGTCGCGTCCTCGATGTAGGTGGCCGGGTCGTTGTTGCTCGCGCCCTCCTGCAGGATCAGCGGCCGGCGCAGCCAGATCGTGAAGGTCCCGTTGAGCGAGCGGCTGAGCACCTCGCTCACGTTCTGGAACGGGTGCGGCTGGGTCGGGTCGTCGACCACCCAGCCGAGGCCGACGTTGGCCCCGTAGGTCGCGTCCGTGTCGCAGTCCTGCATCTCCCAGTTGCGCGAAGCCTCGCCGTTGGGCCCGGGCCGCGACGTGAACCCGCTCGTATCCGGGGGGGAGGCGAGGCCGGCGGTGTCGCGCGCCGGCCACAACAGGTGGCTCCACGAGCCATCGGTCGACACGGCCAGCGCGGTCGCCTCGCTGTCACGCAGGAAGCGCTTGCCGATCTCCAGCCCGGCCTGGGCGTTGTAGTAGGCCTGCATGTTCCAGCGGTAGTTGGTGGCGATGCGCAGCTCCGTCGACGTCGTCGCCGCCAGCGTCAGGCCGAGCGTCGTGAGCAGGACCAGGGCCATCAGCGCCAGGATCAGGGCGAAGCCCGAGTCGGGCCGGCGTTCGTTCGAGACCACGGTTACCTCCAGGTGTACGGCGACGGCGCCGCCATGAGGAAGAACATCGCCGAGCGCGGCGTGACGGCCGAGGTCAGCCGGCCCTGGATCACGGACGCGTCCGAAGTGCCCAGGTTGGCGTTGCCGGTCGTGCGGGACTGCAGGCTGACCCGGACCTGGCGGGTGATCGTCGTGTAGTCGTCCTCGACCACTTCCTGCGGCTCGTCCCGCCACACGCCGTCGCCGCCGAGGTACTGCACCTGCAGGTCGGTCACGCCGCGGGCCAACAACTGCCAGCCTTCGCCGCCCGCCTCGGGGTCCACGAACTCGAGGTCGCCCGAGCCGCCGGCCGCGATGCCGCCCGAGGTCGAGCGGTACAGGCTCGGGATGCCGTCCGTGTCAAGGCCGATCCTGTACGAGAACACGGTCATCGTCACGATCGCGATCGGCTCGTCCTCGGCCTCGGGGCAGTCCTCGCCCGGCGGGATCACGGAGGGGCAAGTGATGTCGCCCGGTTCCTGGACCTCGGAGATCGGCCACGTCGGCTGCTGGCCATACGGGAAGTTGGCCGAGCTGTTGTTGTTGCCGAACTTGTTGTGCAGCCAGGCCCGCTTGACCTTGCCGTCCGGGTACAGGAACCACACGAGACCGGGCTCGGGCACGCAGGAGGGCCATGCCCCGGTGGCGGAGTTGACGACGACCGAGGCGCCGAAGCCGTTGACGTCCTCGATCGGCGCGTCGGAGCACTCGCCTTCGTTGCCGACGAACGAGAGCACGTCGGTCAGCTCGCCCGTGTTGATCACGGACGCCACGCCGCTGGGGCCGGCCTCGTTGCCGTCCGGGTTGAAGATCTGGCTCCAGTAGCCGTTGGAGGTCGTGCTCTCGCCGCCTTCGACGTTGTGCATGCCCATGCCGGCGACGGTCAGGTCGCGCTGGATGCGCTCCATCGCGACCCGGATGTTCTGCTGGCGCTCCGAGATCTCGGGGTCGCGGCGGAAGGCGTTCTGTCCGCCCGCCACCAGCCCGTAGATCGACGCGCTCACGATCAGCGTGATCGCCATCGCGACCATCAGCTCGATCATGCTGAAGCCCGCCTCGGTCCGCGCTTGCCTGTGCATCACGCCTCCTCCCGACCCCTCGCCGCTCACGGGCACCCCGTGCTGGTGCAAGCCCGGAACATCGTCAGCTCCTGGCGCGTCCGCATGGGGGACAGCGTGCCGATCGCCTCGGAGCGAATCTTGATGAAATAAGTCGTCGCGCCACCGCTCCCGAGGTCCTGGACGACCCAGCGGGTGCGGATCATGCCGACGCCGAAGACCTGCCGCCGCGCGTTGTAATTGCCGGCGATCACGCAGTCGTTGGAGTCCTCGTCGCAGGCCGAGATCGAGCCCACGTCGCTGTCGAGGTCGCCGCCCGGCGTCAACTGGTCGAACGGGATCAGCATCAGGCGCTCCATCACCTCGGCCGCCTGGGTGGTGGCCCCGGTGCTCTGGTTGGCCACCTGGTTGCTGGTGCCCGCCACCAGGAACAGGTTGGTGACCGCCATCAGGCCGAAGCTCAGGATCAGGACCGCAGACAGCGCCTCGATCAGCGAGAAACCGGCCTCGCCGCGACGGACGACGGTGGGCTCGGGGACGGCATGGAGTTGGGGGCTCATGAGCAACCCGCGGTGCTGGAGATGCGGACCCGGCCGCCTGCCGAGATGCACAACGAGCGGATGAAGCCCGTGCCCTGCTGGCGCAGGACGATGTAGGGGCTGGTGCCACCGTCGTACACGGCGTTGACCGTCGTCAGCGTGCCCTTGTTCGGCGCCGTGCAGGTGCTCGGATCGCAGGCGCGGCCGTAGTTGTCGAAACGCACGAAGTAGTTGGCCCCGGCGGTGTCGAAGGTGACGTCCGAGGGCAGCGCCAAGGCGCGCCCGGCCTGTCCCTGGCCGGTGAAGCCGAGCTGGATCAGGTCGCTCAGCGCACTTCGCGTCGCCGAGACGATCGGCGGGATCATGTCGTCCTCGACGATCCACTGGAATTCGTGGTTGCTGCGGGTGACGAGCACGACCCCGTAGCGGGCGTTGCGGGCGATCGCCTTCTGGCGAGCCTCCTGCAACGCCGCGGCCACGTCGTTGGCGGCGGCGCGGATTCGGGCCGTCCGCAGGTACTCCATGATGTTCGGGACGGCGACCGCGACCATGATGCCGATGATGCCCAACACCAGCATCAGCTCGATCATGGTGAAGCCGCGTTCACGCATCCTTCTTGGCTCCGGGATCAGTACGGACATCGGTCCTCCCGCGTCCTTCCTGAGCAAGACCCGGACCACAAACCGGGCCTCCTCTGCAAGTTGTTCTCAGTCAGTCGTTTGACGACTCTCCTCGGGCCGTCGCCGCAGCGGCGGCCCGAGCCTGCCCGGTACTATCGGTAACAACGGCCGGCCGATCCGGGAGTGCCACGTCGACCCGGGTCCACCCCCCGCGGCGTCCCAGGTCGAGCCGGCCGCCGTGCAGCCGGACCAGCTTCGCAGCCGTGGGCAGCCCCAGCCCGAGACCGCCGGGCCGGGCCGAGCGGAAGGGGCGCAGCGCCTCGGCCGGGTCGAGGGCCAGGCCGGGGCCGTCGTCCTCGATCCACGCCACCCAGCCGCCGTCCGTGCGCCTCCCCCCGATCCGGACTCGCGAGGACGCGGCCTCGAGCGCGTTGCGGACCAGGTTCTCGAAGGCGCGCTCGAGCAGGGCCTCGTCGCCGCAGGCCTCGAGCCCGGGCTCGAGCTCGAACTCGACGGCCCGGGTGCGGGCTCGCCCCTCGCGCGTCGCCACCCGCCGCAGCAGGGCGCCGAGATCGAACGTGTTCCACTCCAGCCGCTCTTCGCGCACGTAGTCCATGAAGCGGCGGACGACCGCCTCGACCACCTCGCACTCTTCACGAATGCCGGCGCCCGCCTCGCGCGCCGCGGCCGGTGAAGCATCGCGCTCGAGCAGGCGGGCGTGGCCGAGGATGGTGCCCAGCGCGTTGCGCACCTCGTGGACCATGCCGGCCGTCAGCTCGCCGGCGCGGGCCATCGCCTCCAGCTCGGCCAACTCGCCCTCGATCCGCCGCCGTTCCTCGGCGTGCAGGCGCTCGCGCGCTTCGCCGCGGGTCTTCAGGCGGTCCATCGCGGCCTCGTAGGCGGCCAGCGCTCCACCGGCCGCCTCGCCCGCCCGCGACGGCGGCGCCGCAACCAGCGCGAGCCCCACCAGCGCCAGCAGCAGGACGAGGCCGTGGGCGGCGAGCGACAGCCGGCGGTCAGCGAGGGCGCCTTCGTCGACGAGGCGCGAGGCCCGCAGCAGGGCGACGCCGCCGGGGGTCTCGACCACCGCATAGACCAGCAGCCGCGGCGGCTGCCCCAGCGGCCCGACGATGAGCACGCCGCCGGGGGCCGCATCGAGCGCCGCGGCCGGAGGCCGATGCGACACCGGGATCGGGGCCGGGTGGGCGGCGAGACGCTCCCCGGCCGGCGTCGACATCTCCGCTTCGGCCCCCAGCCCGAGCGCCACGACCTGCGCACAGACCTCCGCCGGCGAAGCCTCGCGAGCGGCGCGGGCGAGTTGCGGGAGCGCCGCAGCGAACGGCTCGCGGGCCTGGGCCTGCAGCCGCTCGCGTTCGTGACCGTGGGCGGCCAGTTCCTGCGACAGCGAGAGACCGTCGCCCGCGGCCAGCACCAGCGCCGCGACAGCCAGCAGCCAGCGCGCCGTAGCGCGGCGGACCTCAGCCAATGGCGCCCCCGAAGAAGCCGGCGTACCAGTCGAGGATCGGGGGCCCGAACAGCAGCGTGATCAGCGCCCCGATCGCGAGGAAGGTGCCGAACGGGATCTTCGTCCGCCCGTCGCCGCGGCGCAGGGCGATCAGCACACCGCCGACCAGGGCGCCGCTGAGGCTGCCGAGCAGCACGCTCAGCAGGCAGCCGCGCCAGCCCAGGGCAGCGCCGAGCAGCGCGGTCAGCTTCCAGTCGCCCTGCCCCAGCGCCTCTTGTCCGTAGTGCTTCTCGGCGACCCAGGCGACGCCGGCCATCAGCGCCCAGCCGCCGGCCGCAGCGGCGAACGCCTCCTTCGGCGGCACGGGCCAGCCCGGGACGAAGCTGAGGCCCAGCGCCAGCAGCAGCGACGGCAGCGTCAGCAGGTCGGGCAGCAGCTGGTGCTCGAGATCGATCAGCGCCAGCGCCAGCAGCACGGTCACCAGGTAGAGGGCGAAGAAGCCGCGCGGCGTCGGCCCCAGCAGCGCGGCGGTCGCGCCCCACAACAGCGCGTGGCCGGCCTCGACCAGTGGGTAGCGCGGCGAGATCGGGGCCTTGCACGCACGACAGCGGCCACGCAGCAGCAACCAGCCGAGCACGGGGATGTTGTCGCGGGCGAGGATGCGGGCGCCGCAGGCGGGACAGGCCGAAGGCGGAAAGGTGACCGACTGCTGGCGCGGCAGGCGGTGGATCAGCACGTTGGCGAAGCTGCCGACGACGAGCCCGAACAGGATCGCCGAGTACGGCCACGCCGCGGGCTCGAGGAACGCCAGTGAAGGGGGCATCCGCGTGGATGCTCCCCGCGCAGCGCGGGGGCGTCAAGCGGCTGTGCTAGATTCCCGCGGAATGGATTTGCGAGCGCAGCGCATCGTCGTGACCGGCGGAGCCGGCTTCCTCGGCAGCTACGTGTGCGAGGAGCTGAAGCGGCGCCAGCCGGCCGAGGTGATCGTGCCGCGCCGCCGAGAGTACGACCTGGTCCGCCGCGAGGCCTGTCGCGCGCTGGTCGCCGATGCCCGGCCCGACCTGGTCGTCCACCTCGCCGCCGTGGTCGGCGGCATCGGCGCCAACCGCGAGAACCCGGGCTCCTACTTCTTCGAGAACCTGATGATGGGCGTGCAGCTCATCGAAGAGTGTCGCCTCGCCGGGATCGAGAAGGTCGTCACGGTGGGCACCATCTGCTCCTACCCGAAGCTGACGCCGGTCCCGTTCCGCGAGGAAGACCTCTGGGAGGGCTACCCCGAGGAGACCAACGCCCCTTACGGCCTGGCCAAGAAGATGCTGATGGTGCAGGGCCAGGCCTACCGCCAGCAGTACGGGATGAACGTCGTCCACGTGCTGCCCGTGAACCTCTACGGCCCCCGCGACAACTTCGACCCGGCATCCTCGCACGTGATCCCCGCGCTGGTGAAGAAGTGCGTGGAGGCCCAGGAGGCGGGCGCCGCCGAGCTCGAGGTGTGGGGCACCGGTCGCGCGTCGCGCGAGTTCCTGTACGCGGAAGACGCCGCGCGCGGCATCACGCTCGCGTGCGAGCGCTACGACGGCAGCGACCCGGTCAACCTCGGCGCGGGCTTCGAGATCACCATCCGCGACCTCGCCCACACGATTGCGAGGCTGTGCGGCTTCACGGGCACGCTGCGCTTCAACCCGGACCAGCCCGACGGCCAGCCCCGCCGCAGCCTCGACACCTCGCGCGCCGAGCGGCTGTTCGGGTTCCGGGCTGAGGTCGGCTTCGAGGAAGGCCTGCGGCGCACGATCGAGTGGTACCGCGGCCAGCGGGGCCAGGTCGCCGGGGCGTGAGCACGACCGCGCCGGAGCCCGCCCTGGACCCGCTCGCCGAGCAGGTGCGGGCGTTCTACGAGGACAACCACGCCAGCCTGGTGCGCTCGCGCAAGCGCCGGGCGTACTACTACGGCTACCTGGCGAAGATCATCCGCGCGCGGGTGCCTCCTGGCCAACGCGTGCTCGACCTCGGCTGCGGGGCGGGCGACCTGCTGGCGGCGCTCGAGCCCTCGAAGGGCGTCGGCATCGACCTGTCGCGGACCGCGATCCGCGAGGCCCGCCAGCGCCACCAGGGCGAGCCGCTCCACTTCCTCGAGGGCGACGCCTCCGACCCGGCCGTGCTGGCCCAGGCCGGCGGCCCGTTCGACGTGATCCTGCTCGTCAACGTGGTCACTCACCTGACCGACGTGCAGGCGCTGTTCGACCGCCTCCACCCGCTGTGCCACCCGGGCACGCGGCTGCTGGTCTACAGCTACAGCCGGCTGTGGCAGCCGGCGCTGAAGCTGGCCGAGTCGCTGGGCCTCAAGCATCGCCAGCCGCCGGAGTCGTGGCTGCCACCCGAAGAAGTCCGGCACATGCTGCACCTGGCCGACTTCGAGCTGGTCCGCTCGGACGCCCACGTGCTGTGCCCGGTCGGCGTGCCCGGCGCCGACCTGCTCAACCGCTACGTGGGGCGGCTGCCGCTGGTCGAGGCCCTGTCGCTGATGTACGGGATCGTGGCGCGGCCGGCACCGTCGCGCTTCGTCGGGCATCACAAGAGCCGGCCGACCGTCTCGGTCGTGGTCCCCTGCCGCAACGAGGAGGGCCACATCCCGGAGCTGGTGCGGCGCCTGCCCGACCTCGGCCCCAACAGCGAGTACCTGTTCGTCGAGGGCCACTCGAAGGACAACACCGAGCAGGCCATCCGCCGCGCGATCGCGGAGAACCCGGACAAGCCGCTGCGCTTCCTCAAGCAGCCGGGCAAGGGCAAGGGCGACGCCGTGCGCCACGCCTTCGCCCACGCCCGCGGCGAGGTGCTGGCGATCCTCGACTCCGACATGGGCGTGGCGCCCGAGGACTTGCCCAAGTTCGTCGACGCGCTGGCCCGCGGCAAGGGCGAGTTCGTCAACGGCTCGCGCCTCGTCTACCCGATGGAAGGCCAGGCGATGCGCTTCCTCAACCTGATCGCCAACAAGTTCTTCGCCGCACTGTTCTCCTGGGTGCTGGGCCAGCAGGTGCGCGACACGCTGTGCGGCACCAAGGTCCTCTACCGCGAGACCTACGAGCGGATCGCTGCCGGCCGCGCCTTCTTCGGCGACTTCGACCCCTTCGGCGACTTCGACCTGCTGTTCGGCGCCTGTCGCCTCAACCTGCGGATCGTCGACGTCGCGGTGCGCTACCACGCCCGCACCTACGGCGACACCAACATCTCGCGCTTCTCGCACGGGATGCTGCTGTTCCGCATGAGCGGCTTCGCGGCGCGCCGGCTCAAGTTCCTCTGAGCGCGGACGGGGGCTTGGGGGCGGAGGAGCTCCGTTCGCGACGGAGCCCCCATGGGACCGGCGACGGGTTCATCCCGGCGCCGGA
>JAMPXO010000177.1 GCA_023701125.1 Vicinamibacteria bacterium
CCGTTGCCCGCGTCGTCCGTGATCGCGTCGTACTGGATGCCGTTGGCGTTGGCCAGGAACATCATCGCGGAGTGGCCGTCGTTGCGGGTGTCGAGGATCACGCCCCCGTAGTCCGTCGAGCTGGGCACGTTGTCGCGGTCGCCCAGCGGCGCCCGGATCGCCTTCGGCTCCGGGTCCGCGAATTCGAAGCCGGCGTAGAAGAACTTGTCGTCGTAGGCCAGGTAGGCGACGTTGGCCACGGCCGGCGGCGTGTTGTCGCCGGGGTTGGTCTCGAACCACTCGTCGATCCGCAGCGCCCCGTGCCAGCCCGTGTCGTCGAGCCGGCCGTCGATCTCGATCGGCCCGGTGGCGCGCTGGATGCTGAGCCGCGGACCACGCGTCGCCTCCAGCGCCGACGGGGCTGCGTAAAGTGGGAAGGAAGCGAGCGCCACCAGGCAGACCGCGGCACTCAAGGCCTTGGACACGAGTGACTTGGCGGGCATTTGCAGACGGAGACGCGGGTCGCGCTCCGGTGGTTGCGTGAAAAGAAGTGCCACTCCCGCTTGCCGGGACGCTCGTGCCTTCGGCAAACTGGATGCGATGAGCGACGAAGCCCCCAAGAGCGCGTACGAGCTGGCCATGGAGCGCCTGCGCAGCAAGGACCGCGAGGCCGGCGTCGAGGAGCGCCCGGTGACTGACGAGCAGAAGGCCCGCATCGCGGAGTTGCGCCGCGTGTACGAGGCCAAGCTGGCCGAGGCCGAGATCATGAAGCGCCAGAAGCTGTCGCGGGTGCGCGACCTGGCGGAGCAGGAACTGGTCGAGGAGGAGTACCAGCGCGACCGCGAGCGCATCACCGGCGAGCGCGACCGCAAGATCGACGACGCCCGCAAGGCCGGCTGAGCTCCGCCGTGAAGGTCGTCGTCGCGATGTCCGGGGGTGTCGACTCCTCGGTGGCTGCTGCCCTGTTGCGCGAGCAGGGCCACGAGGTGATCGGCATCTCGATGCAGCTCCACGACCAGACGGAGGGCCACGGGCCGTCCTTCGGTCGTTGCTGCGCGCTCGACGACCTGCACGACGCGAAGGCCGTCGCGGCCCGGCTCGGCATCCCCCACTACGTCGTCTCGCTGGAGCGCTCGTTCCACGACGGCGTGATCGCGCCGTTCGTCGCCGACTACAAGGCGGGCCGCACGCCGCTGCCCTGCGCGCGCTGCAACACCGAGGTCAAGTTCGCGAGCCTGCTCGACCGCACCCGGGCGATGGGCATCGAGCAGGTCGCCACGGGCCACTACGCGCGCAAGGACCAGGACCCGGTCACCGCCCGCCATCGACTGCTGAAGGGCCGCGACCCGAACAAGGACCAGTCGTACTTCCTGTTCGGCCTGACCCAGGAACAGCTCGCCGCGGCGCTGTTCCCCGTCGGCGACCTCGACAAGCCCGAGGTGCGACGGCGCGCTGCAGCGCTCGGCCTGTCGGTGGCCGACAAGCCCGAGAGCATGGAGATCTGCTTCGTGGCCGACGGCGACACCGCCGGCTTCGTGGAGCGCCAGGACCCGGGCGCCGCACGAACGGGCGCGATCGTCGACGCCCTTGGGCACGCGCTCGGCACCCACGCGGGCGTGCACCACTTCACTGTGGGCCAGCGCAAGGGCCTGGGCCTGACCACGCGCGAGCCGCGCTACGTGCTGCGCGTCGTGTCCGAGACCGCCACGGTCGTGGTCGGCGAGGAGAAGGAGCTGTACGGCGACCACCTGGTGGCCCGCGAGGTGAACTGGCTGTCGATCGCGGAACCGACCGCGCCGATCCGCGCCGCGGTCAGAATCCGCCACCGCCATCCCGAGGCGCCCGCGACGATCACCGCCCTGGCGGGGGACCGGGCCGAGGTCCGCTTCGATGCGCCCGTCCGCGCAATCGCGCCCGGCCAGGCCGCGGTGTTCTACGACGGCGACGTGTGCCTCGGCGGCGGCTTCATCGAGTGAGCCGGGCGTGAACCCGATCTACCGCAGCCCGCTGAACCGCGACGTGCCGCCCGCCAGCCCCGGCGAGTTCGCGCCGGTGGCGATCGGCCCGCTCTCGGTGTGGCCGCCCGTGGTGCTGGCACCGATGGCGGGCGTCACCAACCCGCCCTTCCGCTCGCTGTGCCGCCACTACGGCGCCGGCCTCTACGTGAGCGAGATGATCACCGCGCGGGCACTGGTCGAGGGCAACCGCAAGACGCTGCTGCTGGCCAGCTTCGACCCCGCGGAGACGACGCGCTCGCTGCAGCTCTACGGCACCGACCCGCACTACGTCGGCGAGGCCGTGCGCTTCCTGGTCGGCGAGGGGCGGATCGACCACCTCGACATGAACTTCGGCTGCCCCGTGCGCAAGGTCACGTCGAAGGGCGGCGGCGCCGCCATCCCGCTCAAGCCGCGGCTGCTGCGCAACATCGTGCGCGCGGCCGTGCAGGCGGCGGGCGCCGTGCCGGTGACGATCAAGTTCCGGGTCGGCATCGACGAGCGCTACCACACCCACCTGGAGGCCGGCCGGATCGGCCAGGAGGAGGGCTGCGCCGCGATCGCCCTGCACGCGCGCACGGCCGCCCAGCTCTACGACGGCGAGGCGCGCTGGGACGAGATCGCGCGCCTCAAGCAGGCCGTCACCCGCATCCCGGTGCTGGGCAACGGCGACATCTGGGAAGCGGAAGATGCGCTGCGGATGATGCGCACGACCGGCTGCGACGGCGTCGTCGTCGGCCGCGGCTGCCTGGGCCGGCCGTGGCTGTTCCGCGACCTCGCCGACGTGTTCGCGGGGCGCGAGCCACAGGACCCGCCCGACTTCGGCGGCGTGATCGACGCGATGCTCGACCATGCCCGACTGCTCGCGGCGTGGATGGGTCCCGAGCCCGCCATGCGCGCGTTCCGCAAGCACTCGTCGTGGTACACGAAGGGCTTCCCCGGCAGCGCCGCTCTGCGCCAGAAGCTGATGCACGTGGAGAGCCTCGCGGCGATGGACGCCGTGCTCGAGGGCATCGACCGCACCATGCCGTTCCCACCCGAGGCGATGCGCGTGCCCCGCGGCAAGACGGCGGGCACCCAGAAGGTCGCCCTGCCCGAGGGCTACCTCGACGAACTCGACTCCGACCGCCCGCCCTCCCCGGAAGCCGAAACGGCCGATTCCGGGGGCTGACATTCGGACTGCAGGGCGCTCGACGAGCCAGGGCAGCACGATCGGCCCGGTCGCTCGCCGCGAGTAGACTGCAGCCTGATCGGCGCGGGGGCCCTGGAATGCGGATCTCTTGTTGGGTGGTCGGGATGGTCCTGCTGAGCGCGGGCGCCTCCGCGCAGGAACGGGAGCGGTTGCACGCGCTCTTCGGCGAGGCCTGGGAGTTTCGGCTGGCCGAGGACCCGCTGCTGGCGACCTCCGTCGGCGATCGCCGTGGCCTCGACCGACTGCCGTCCGTCGCTGCGGCCGACATCGAGCGCCAGCGCCAGGCCGCGCGCACGTACCTGGCCCGGCTCGCCGCGGTCGACCTCGCCCAGCTCTCCGCCGAGGACCGCACCAACGCGCTCGTGTTCCGGCGCCAGTGGCAGGATGCGCTGGCCGAGATCGAGTTCGGCTTCTTCCGGCTGCCGATCAACGCCGACAGCGGCTTCCACACGGGCGTCGCGTTCCTGCCGACGTCGATGCCGCTGGCCACGACCGCGGACTACGAGGCCTACGTCGCGCGCCTGCGGGCGATCCCGGAGTACTTCAAGCAACAGACGGAGCACCTGAAGACCGGCCTGCGCGACGGCTTCACCCAGCCGCAGGTGGTGATGAAGGGCTACGAGGGCACGATCTCGGCCCACGTCGTCGACGACGTCGAGCAGAGCCTGTTCGATGCTCCGTTCAAGAACTTCCCTGCAGGCGTGCCGGAAGCGGACCGCGCGCGGCTGCGCGAGGCCGGGCGGGCGGCGATTCGCGACGCGGTGATCCCCGCGTATCGCGAGCTGCTGCTGTTCTTCACGAAGGAGTACCTGCCCGGCGGCCGGACGACGCTCGGCGCCTCCGAGTGGCCGCGCGGGCGCGAGCTGTACGCCCACCTGGTCAAGTCCTACACGACGATGGACGTGACGCCCGACCAGGTCCACGAGACCGGCCTCGCCGAGGTCGCCCGCATCCGCGCCGAGATGGAGCAGGTGATCGCGAAGAGCGGCTTCGAGGGCGACTTCGCCGCGTTCCTGAAGTTCCTGCGCGAGGACCCGCGCTTCTACCCGAAGACGGCACAGGAGCTGCTGGAGCGGGCGTCCTTCCTCGCCAAGAAGATCGACGGCGCGCTGCCGCGGCTGTTCCGCACGCTGCCGCGACTGCCCTATGCGGTCGAGCCGGTGCCGGACCACATCGCGCCGAAGTACACCGGCGGTCGCTACGTCGAAGGCGCTGCGGACGGGACGCGAGCCGGCATCTACTGGGTCAACACCTACGCGCTGAACACGCGCACGCTCTACACGCTGGAGGCGCTGACGCTTCACGAGGCGGTGCCCGGCCACCACCTGCAGATCGCGTTGCAGCAGGAACTGAAGGACCTGCCGCCGTTCCGCCGCTTCGCCGGCACCACCGCCTTCGTCGAAGGCTGGGCGCTGTACGCGGAGCGGCTCGGCCTCGAGGCCGGCTTCTACCAGGACCCCTACTCCGACTTCGGCCGCCTGACCTACGAGATGTGGCGCGCGTGCCGGCTGGTCGTCGACACCGGGCTGCACTGGAAGGGCTGGACCCGCGAGCAGGCGCTCGATTTCCTGGCCTCGAACACCGCGCTCTCGCTGCACGAGGTGACGACCGAGACCGACCGCTACATCTCCTGGCCGGGCCAGGCGCTGGCTTACAAGATGGGCGAGCTGAAGATCCGCGAGCTGCGCGCCCGCGCCGAACGCCAGCTCGGTTCCCGCTTCGACGTGCGGGCGTTCCACGACGCGGTGCTGCTGGGCGGCCCGCTGCCGATGGACGCGCTCGACGCGCGGGTCGACGCCTGGATCGCGGAAGCGGAGGCCGGCCGGTGACGGCTCCGTTCACCGCCCATGACCCGCGCACGGGCCAGGCGCTCTCGCCCCACTACCGCGACGCCGAGCCGGCCGAGATCGACCGCGCGTGCCGCGAAGCCGCCGCTGCCTTCCCCACCTTCGCGGCGCTCCCGGCCGAGCGCCGCGCCGCCCTGCTCGACGCCGCCGCCGAGGCGCTGCTCGCGCTCGGCGACGCGCTGCTGATCCGCGCCGAGCAGGAGACGGGCCTGCCCCGCGCCCGGCTCGAGGGCGAACGCGGGCGCACCGTCAACCAGTTGCGGATGTTCGCGGCGCTGGTGCGCGAGGGATCGTGGGTCGACGCCCGGATCGACCGCGCCGACCCGAAGCGCACGCCGCCGAAGCCGGACCTGCGCCAGATGCGGGTCCCGCTCGGCCCGGTGGCGGTGTTCGGGGCCTCCAACTTCCCGCTGGCCTTCTCGGTGGCGGGCGGCGACACCGCCGCGGCGCTCGCGGCCGGGTGCCCCGTCGTGGTGAAGGCCCACCCCGCGCACCCGGGCACGTCTGTCCTGGCAGCACAGGCCTTGCGCGACGCGATCGCCGCGGTCGGCGCTCCCGCCGGGACGTTCGCGCTGCTCCAGGGCTCGGGGCCGGCAGTCGGCCAGGCGCTCGCGGCCCACCCCGCCCTCCGCGCGGTCGCCTTCACCGGTTCGTACCGCGGTGGCAAGGCGCTGTTCGACACCGCGGCGGCGCGACCCGAGCCGATCCCGGTCTACGCGGAGATGGGCTCGTCGAATCCCGTGCTGTTGCTGCCCGAGGCCGTCGCGGCGCGCGGCGCGGAACTGGCCGCGGCGTTCGCGGCCTCGATCACCCAGGGCACGGGCCAGTTCTGCACCTGCCCCGGCCTGCTGCTGGTGCCGACCGGCGCAGCCGGCGATGGCTTCGTCGCGGCGCTCGGCCAGGCCCTCGCCGCCAGCGCGCCCGGCGTCACGGTCCACGCGGGCATCGCCGCGGCTTACGCGAGCGAGGCCGCGGCCCGCACCAAGCTCCCCGGCGTACGCCGTGTCGCCCACGCGGAACTCGCCGCCGACACCCCCGCGGCGGCCGCGGGCGCCAGCCTGTTCGAAACCACCGCCGCCGTCGTCGGGGCCGAGCCCCGGCTCGCGGAGGAGTTCTACGGCCCGGCCGCCCTGGTCGTGCGCTGGAGCGGCGCCGCCGAGCTGACGGCGTTGCTCGGCGCGCTGCCTGGCCAGCTCACCGGCACGGTCCACGGCAGCGACGCGGACCTCGACGCCCACCGCGCCGCGATCGAGGCGCTGCTCGGCCGCGTCGGCCGGCTGCTGTTCGGCGGCGTGCCGACCGGCGTCGAGGTCGGCCCCGCGATGCACCACGGCGGCCCGTGGCCCGCCTCTACCGACGCCCGCTCGACCTCGGTGGGCACCGCCGCGATCTTCCGCTTCGTCCGCCCCGCCTGCTTCCAGAACGCGCCGCAGTCCCTGCTGCCCGAGGAACTGCGCGACGCCAACCCGCGCGGCCTCTGGCGCCAGATCGACGGCGCCCTGACCCGGGACCCCGTGTGAGCTTCGCCTTCCCCGGCGCGATCGAGATCGTCGACTCGCACACGGAGGGCGAGCCGACCCGGGTCGTGGTCGACGGCTGGCCACAGCCCCCGGGTACGACGATGGCCGAGCGCCGCGAGTTCCTGCGCGTCCACCAGGATCACCTGCGCCGCGCGGTCGTGCTCGAGCCGCGCGGCCACGAGGCGATCGTCGGCGCGTTGCTGACGCCGCCGGTGACGCCCGGCTCCGTCGCGGGCGTGATCTTCTTCAACGACGTCGGCACCCTCGGCATGTGCGGCCACGGCCTGATCGGCGTCGTGCGCACGCTGGGCGAGCTCGGCCGGCTGGGCGAGGGCCGGGTCCAGATCGACACCCCGGTCGGCCCGGTCCGTGCCGCCGCCGAGGGCCCGCTGGTGACGATCGAGAACGTGCCCGCGCGCTGCGCGCGCCGCGACGTGAGCGTCGACGTGCCCGGCCTGGGCCGGGTGACGGGCGACGTCGCGTGGGGCGGCAACTGGTTCTTCCTCACTTCCCTGCCCGACCAGCGCCTGGCGGTCGAACGCGCCAGCGAGCTGGTCGCGCTCACGACGTCGCTGCGCGACGCGCTGGCCGCGGCGGGGATCGCGGGCGACGACGGCGCGGCGATCGATCACGTCGAGCTGTTCGCTCCGCCGCGGCGCGCGGACGCCGACTCGCTCAACTTCGTGCTGTGCCCCGGCGCGGCGTGGGACCGCTCGCCCTGTGGCACCGGCACGTCCGCCAAGATGGCCGTGCTGCACGCCCGCGGCCAGCTCGCGGCCGGCGCGCGCTGGCGCCAGGAGGGCCTGGCCGGAGGCATGTTCGAGGGCTGGCTCGAGGAGCGCGACGGGCAGCTCGTCCCGCACCTGCGCGGGCGCGCGTTCGTGACCTCGCGCGCCAGCCTGCGTTTCGACCCGACCGACCCCTTCCGCGCCGGCTTCGTGTGACCCCCGACGCGGTCGTCGTCGGCGCGGGCATCGTCGGCGCCGCCTGCGCCGAGGCGCTGGCCGCCGCGGGGCTGCGCGTGCACGTGATCGAGGCGGCGATCCCCGGCGGCGGCACCACGGCCGCAGCCATGGGCCACCTCGTCGCGATGGACGACTCCCCGGCCCAGCTCGCGCTGACGCGGGCCTCGCTGCGGCTGTGGCGCGAGCGCTGGGACGCGCTGCCGGCCGACGTGGAGCGCGACGCCTGCGGCACGCTGTGGGTGGCCGCGGACGAGGACGAGCAGGCCCACGTCCGGACCAAGGCCGCGGCTTACGCGGCGGCCGGGCTCGACGCGGAGGTGCTCGACGCGGCGGCGCTGCGCGAGGCCGAGCCCGCGCTGCGCCCCGGGCTCGCGGGCGCGCTGCGGGTGCCCGGCGACGCGGTGCTGTACCCGCCCAACGCCGCCCGCGCACTGCTCGACTCGGCCCGCCGCCACGGCGCGACCGTCGCCACCGGCGTGGAGGCGACGGCGCTGAAGCCCGGCGTCGTCGAGACCTCTCGCGGGCCGATCGCCTGCGACTTCGCCGTCAACGCCGCGGGCGCCACCGCGCCGGCGCTCTCGCCCGGCCTGCCCGTGGTCCCGCGCAAGGGACATCTCGCGATCACCGACCGCGCGCCGGGCCTCGTCCGCCACCAGCTCGTCGAGCTCGGCTACCTGAAGAGCGCGCACACGATGAGCGCCGAGTCCGTGGCCATGAACGTGCAGCCGCGGGCCACGGGCCAGTTGCTGATCGGCTCCTCGCGCGAGCTGGTCGGCTTCGCGCCCGAGGTCGACCGCGGCCTGCTCGGCCGCATGCTGGCGCGGGCGACGGACTATCTGCCCGCGCTGCGCGCGCTGCCGGTGATCCGGGTGTGGACCGGTTTCCGCCCCGCGACGGCCGA
>JAMPXO010000178.1 GCA_023701125.1 Vicinamibacteria bacterium
GAAGTACGTGCGCGAGACCGAGCCCAGCGCTTTCGGCGAGAGGTCTTCGTAGGGCGTCACCGGGTACTTGCGGATCGCCTCCAGGTTCTTGCGCTGGAACTCCTTCTCGTCGACGATAAAGCGCGTCCACTCGGCTTCGATCGAGGCGCCGAAGATGCGGCGGAAGTCGGCCGCGAAGTCGGACTTCGAGCCCTCGCGCCGGGCGAACCAGTCGACCACCTTCTCCGGCCCATGCTTCATCGCCACGTGCAGCATGAAGCGGGTGCCGTAGAGGTAGGAGTGGACCTGGGTCTGGAAGTCGATCTTCGTGCCCTCGGCGACCAGGCCGAGCGGGTCGTAGAAGCGGGCGTCGTCGCGGGTCATGGCGCGGAACACCATCTCGTCCCAGCCGCTCTGGGCGCGGCCGATGCCGCCCGCCATCCAGGTGTCGACGAAGACCGCGGCACCCTCGAGGTACCAGCGCGGCGTCAGCGTGCGCGGCGCCGTCAGCCGCAGGTACAGGATCGACTCGGGGTGAGCCGCGACCGGCATCACCTTGCCGCCGAAGGCCTTGCGCCAGAAGCGGTCCGGGCCCGCGGCGCGATCCATCATCGCCACGTGGACCAGCTCGTGATTCATGATCACGTTCATCCGGTCGTTGGCGGCCAGCGTCTCGAACGCGAAGTTGAGCGGGGCGATCTGCACGCTCAGGTAGTCGCGCGGGATCGCCGAGGCGCCGGCGTTGCCGGAGTCGGACATGTCGAGCAGGAGCAGGTTCGGCTTCTCCCACGGCTCGAAGCCGAACAGCTTGCGCTGGAACGCGAGCGAGTTCATGAACGTGCGCCCCGCGTGCGGGATCAGGAAGCCCTCGGCGCCACCCGTGTACATCAGCCGCAGGTCGGGGGTCTCGATCGACTGCAGCTTCTGGGCGGAGACGGGAGCCGCGGCGAGCAGCGCGAAGAAGGCCGCAGGCAGAAGAGTCTGGCGCAGGTTCAGGCGGGACATGTTGGCGCGGATTGTCCCCCGGATTTGGCCCCGGCGGCGGAGCGCCGGGACCATGAAAATCCCTCATCGGATGTCTGAATTTCATGGTGAGTGGCACTCGGTCCGGACCGAGTTCACCGGCCTGGCCGAGGCAGCGATCGATGCGGCTCCCGTGCTACGCTAAGGCGATCGAGGTGAGAGTGACCGAGACCGTGTCCGTGTCCCCGAAGTTCCAGGTCGTGATCCCGAAGGCGGTGCGCGAGTCGATGGGCTTGGCACCTGGCCAGCGGCTGCACGTGTTCCGGCACGAGAACCGGATCGAACTGATCCCGGTCGAGCCGCTGCGCAAGCTCCGGGGGTTCGTCCGTGGCATCGACACGAGCGTGCCGCGGGACGACGACCGGGTGTGAACGTCGTCGACTCCAGCGCCTGGCTCGAGTACTTCGCGGGCGGGCCCAACGCCACCTACTTCGCGCCGGCGATCGAGGACCCGCAGCGACTGGTGGTCCCCTCGATCTGCCTGGTCGAGGTGTTCCGCCGCCTGATGCAACAGGCGGGGCTGGAGGCGGCCCTGCGCGGCACCGCGGGCATGCAATCGGGCCTCGTGGTCCCGCTCGACGCCGCCCTGGCGCGCGACGCGGGCCGCATCGGAGTCGAGCGCAAGCTGCCCTTGGCCGACAGCATCGTGCTGGCCACGGCCATGGCCCACGACGCGCTGTTGTGGACCCAGGACGGCGACTTCGTGGGCTACTCGAAGCTCCGCTACCGGGCGAAAGCCTGATAGCTACCGCTCGCGTGGTTGCTGGCGGCGGACGCCCCTGAAAAACGAAAGGACCGCGCTCCTCGTCTTGAGAAGCGCGGTCCGGTGCGGAAGGTCGGGGCTTACTGCTGGCGCAGCGAGGACGCGAAGGCCGGGCTCTGCAAGGCCGCCGCGAAGGCGGGGTTGGCGAGCTGGGACCGCAGCTCCGCGTTCTGCAGGGCGGCCGCGAAGGCCGGGTTCTGCAGCGCCGCCGCGAACGCCGGCTGCTTCAGCGCGGCCGCGAAGGCCGGGCTCTGAAGAGCCGCCTGCAGGGACGCATCCTGGAGCGCGGCCGAGAGGGCCGGGCTCTGGAGGGCCGCGGCGAAGGCCGGGCTCGCCAACTGCGAGCGCAGTTCCGCGTTCTGCAGCGCGGCCGCGAAGGCCGGGTTCTGCAAAGCCGCCGCGAACGCCGGCTGCTTCAGCGCGGCCGCGAGAGCCGGGTTCTGCAGCGCCGCCTGCAGCTCGGGGTTCTTCAGCGCCGCCGAGAAGGCCGGGCTCGCCAACTGCGACCGCAGCTCCGCGTTCTGCAGAGCCGCCGCGAAGGCCGGGCTGGCGAGCGCCGCCTGCAGCTCGGGGCTCTTCAGCGCCGCCGCGAAGGACGGGCTGGCCAGGGCCGACATCAGCTCCGGGCTCTTGAGGGCCGCGGCGAAGGCCGGGTTCTGCAACGCCGCCTGCAGTTCCGCGTTCTGCAACTGGGCGACCAGGGCCGGGTTCTGCAGGGCCGCCTGCAGCTCCGGGCTCTTGAGCGCCGCCGAGAAGGCCGGGCTCGCGAGCTGGGACCGCAGCTCCGCGTTCTGCAGCGCCGCCGCAAAGGCCGGGTTGGCCAGGGCGGCCTTCAGCTCGGCGCTCTGGAGCGCCGCGGCGAAAGCCGGGCTCGCCAGCGCCTGACGCAGTTCCGCGTTCTGCAGCGCCGCCGCAAAGGCCGGGTTGGCCAGCGCCGCACTCAGCTCCGCGTTCTGCAACGCCGCTGCGAAGGCCGGGTTGGCGAGCTGGGAACGCAGCTCGGCGTTCTGCAGCGCGGCGAACAGCTCCGCGTTCGAGAGCGCGGCGGCCAGCGCCGGGTTCGCCAGCGCCGAACGCAGCTCCGCGTTCTGGAGCGCCGCCGCCAGGGCCGGGTTCGCCAGGGCCTGGCGCAGCTCCGCACTCTGCAGCGCAGCGGCGAAGGCCGGGTTCTGGAGCGCCGAGCGGACCTCGGGGTTCGAGACCATCTTCTGGAAGGTGTCGCTCTGGAGGACGTTCTGGATCTCGGCGTCGCTGACGACGACGTCCGACGCGCTCATCTGCTGGGCGCGGTGCCGGTTGGCAGCACCGATCGTGCCCGCAGCGCCCTCTTCCTGGGGCGGAAGACCGTTCACGGCGAAGTAACCCACGGCAACCGCCGCCACCGCCGCGACGCCCGCCATCACCTTCTTCGTCGACATGCTGCCTCCATGATTCACTGCGCGTCGCCGGTTTGCCGACGACCAGATTTCGGGGTTGCTCACGTCAATTACACGGGCGCCACCAGAAGGTTGGACGCCCGCGTCTCTCGTGCGGAGGCTCCGCATCACCGCGGGGGCCAGGTCCGGGGGCGCCTCGACGCGAGCCGCGGCGCCGAGCGCGCGCACGGCTCGCTCCTCGGCTTCGTCCAGGCCCCCGCCGTCCACCGGGTCGCTCATTGGAAGTCTCCGGGGTTCAACATCTTGCCGAGCCGGCGCCGAGCCTCGTGGAGGCGCGACTTGACCGTCTTCTCGTCCAGTTCCAGGGTCTCGCCGATCTCCGCGTAGCTCAGCTCGCCGAAGTGCCGCAGCACGATGACCTGCCGGTCGTGGTCGGACAGGTCCAGCAGCGCCGCGTGCAGGGCCGAGGCCCGCTCGCGGGTGTGCAGCGCGTCCTCGGGGCCCGCGCCGGGCGCGCGCAGGTCGTCCGCCAGCGGGGCGACCACCGGGCGACGCTCGCGCAGGTTCAGCGCTTCGTTCACCACGATGCGGTAGATCCAGCTGAAGAAGCGATAGCGGGGATCGAACGAGGCCCGCTTCTCCCAGGCCTTGACGAACGCGCCCTGGACCACGTCCCGAGCGTCTTCCGGGTTGCCGAGCAGGCGCCAGGCCACGTTGAAGAGCGGCCGCTGGTAGCGCAGGACGAGAGGCTCAAAAGCCTGGACATCACCCGCGACACAGCGTGCGACGAGTTGGGCGTCCGGGTCCGCATCGAACATAAATACAGAGCCGAAGGCAAAAAGTTGGTGGGGAGACGGTCAGTGCGCGGAGTCTAGCCGAAGATCGGAGACCCCCGCGGGGTCCGGTTCGGGTTCCAACGCCGGGCAGAGCCCGTCGCCGGTCCCATGGGGGCTCCGTCGCCAAACCCCCCGGTTCAGGCCCCGGCGCCCCCGGTCCCGGCATCCTGCAGCATCGCGATCTGCCACACGTCGCGGCTGCTGCCGCGCAGGATCGGCTGCATCGCCAGCAGGCCGGTGCGGCCGATCTGGCCGCGCAGGTAGGCGAACTCCTTGAGGTTGGCGGTGACGTCCGGACCGATCGGCACCTCGAGGCCGGCCTCGCGCGCCATCAGGATGCCCTTGGCGCGGATCGACAGCTCGAGCTGGACCTGGAGCAGGCACAACATGTCGGCCACGACCTCGCCCGGGAAGCGGGTCTTGAGCGACTCGAGGTAGTGGCCGATGCGGGTCTGCGGCACGCCGCCGGCGACGATCTGCTGCAGCATCTCGACGTCGCCGTCGAACTCCGCCGCCAGCCAGCCGCGGGTCGCCCGCTCCGAGCGGTCGAACACGAACATCAGCAGGAACGGCAGGGTCGCCAGCAGCACCAGCGCGGACACGATCGGCGGCAGCACGAAGTGGTTGAACGCCGAGTGGACCACCACCGCCACGACGAACGCGGGCCCGAAGGCGAAAGCGCCGGGCGTGCGATCCCAGCGGTCCTTGGCCAGCATGGCGAAGCTGGCCACGGTCGCACCGTGGAGGATCGCGGTGCCGCAGCCGCGGGCGAACCACAACGAGAGCGAAGCGCCCTCGAGGTTGCGCAGGTACTCGACGTTCTCGACCAGGGCGAAGCCGGCGCCGACCGCGAAGCCGTGGATGGCGGCGTCGACCAGGAAGCCGACCCGGCCCTGGCGCACCAGCCAGATGACCCAGGTCACCTTGAGCGCCTCTTCCACGAGCGGCGCCAGGTAGCGCGAGTAGGTCGCGAGCGTGACCGGCAGGGTGTCGAGCAGGAAGCCGTTGGCGAACACGGCCAGCAGGGCCGCGACGCCGCCCACGGCGATCGAGCCGGCGACGGCCCGCAGTCGCACCAGCTTGAAGCTGTCGAGCAGCATCAGCAGGCCCAGGAACGCCATCACGGGCACCAGGGCCACCACCACGCGCACGAGGCGGGAGGTTACCATCTTGGCCTTCCATGCCCCGGAGCGAAGTCGAGGCCGACAACACCGCGGTGGGTGTCGATCGCGTCACCGCCGCGTTCGACGCCTTCGCCGACGAGGCGCGACTGCCCTCGATCGTGATCGGCGCCGTGCAGGTGGTGCTCGACGAGCTGCTCTCGAATACGGTGAAGGCGGGCTACCCCGACGGCGGCCCGGGCCGGATCGAGGCGGCGTTCGAGGTGGTCGACGGCTACCTGCAGATCACCCTCGTCGACGACGGCATCGCGTTCGACCCGCTGGAGCGGGCCGACCCGGACACGGAAGCGGCCTTGGAAGACCGGCCGATCGGCGGCCTCGGCATCTACCTCGTCAAGCAGTTGATGGACCGGGTGGACTACGAACGCGTCGGCCGCCACAACCGTTTGCGGCTCGTCAAGAGCCTGGAGGAACCCGTCTGATGGAGATCCGGGAGGACCGCCGCGAGCAGGGGCTGGTCGTCGCCGTCGGCGGCCGCATCGACTCGAACACCGCGGGCGAGCTGGAGAAGGCGCTGCTCGCCCATGCCGCCGAGCCGCGGCTGGTCGTCGACCTCGGCGCCGTCGAGTACGTCTCCTCGGCGGGGCTGCGCGTGTTCCTGATGCTCGTCAAGAAGTCGAAGGCCGGCGGCGGCAAGCTGGCGCTGTGCGCGCTGGCCCCCGGCGTCAAGCAGGTGTTCGACCTGGCCGGCTTCACCCCGCTGTTCACGATCGAGCCCGACGTGGCGGCGGCGCTCGCCCGCATCGCGTGAGCGAGACCACCCCCCGCGCCGACCGGCTCCAGTCGCTGCTCGACGTGTCGATGGCGCTGGCCACCCAGCTCGACCTCGACTCGCTGCTGCAGGTGATCCTGGACCAGGCGCGGGCGGTGATGGAGGCCGAGCGCAGCACGCTCTACGTCTACGACGCGCCGCGCGACGTGCTCGTCTCGCGTGTCTCCGGCGGCTCGGCCGCGGGCCTGATCGAGGTCCCGCTCGGCAAGGGCATCGCCGGCCACGTCGGCGCCTCGCGCGAGTTGCTCAACATCCCGGACGCCTACGCCGACCCGCGCTTCAACCGCGACGTCGACAAGCGCGAGGGCTTTCGCACGCGCTCGATCCTGACGGTCCCGCTGCTGTCCCACGACGCGCGGCTGATGGGCGTGATCCAGTTGCTCAACAAGCGCTCGGGTGCCGCGTTCGACGCCGAAGACGAGGTGCTGGTGCGCGCGTTCGCCTCCCACGCCGGGGTCGCGCTCGAACGCGCCAAGCTGGTCGAAGACGCGCTCGAGAAGCAGCGCATCGAAGAGGGCCTGCGACTCGCCCACGACATCCAGATGGGCATGCTGCCGCGCCACTTCCCGTCCAGCCCGGTGCTGGAGATCGACGCGGCGCTGGCCCCCGCGCGGTCCGTCGGCGGCGACTTCTACGACGTGCTGGAGCGGCGGACGTTCTCCGACCAGCCGCCGTTCGGCAAGCAGGACGGCAAGATCTGGTTCGCGATCGGCGACGTGTCCGGCAAGGGCATCGGCGCTGCGCTGTTCATGGCGATCACGCGCACGATGTTCCGCGCGGCCGCCGGCGCCGGCGCGCCCGACCCCGCCGCGGTGCTGGCCCAGGTCAACAACGAGCTGGCCAAGGACAACGAACGGTCGATGTTCGTGACCGTGTTCGCGGGGCTCTACGACCCGGCGACCGGCGTGCTCGAGTACGCGAACGGCGGCCACAACCCGCCCTACGTGCTACGCGCGTCGGGCGCGCTCGAGGTGCTGCCCAACGCGGCCTCGCCCGCGCTCGGCGTGATGGAGGACCTGCCGTTCTCGGTGGCGCGGCTGGAGCTGGGCCCCGGCGACGCGCTGCTCGCCTACACCGACGGCGTGAACGAGGCCCAGAACACCCGCGGCCTTCTGTACGGCACCGACCGCTTCGAGGCGTGGCTGAAGACGGCGCTCGTGCGGCCGGTGCCCGAGCTGGTCGCCAGCCTGATGGCGGAGATCGAACGCTTCGAAGAAGGTGCGGCGCCGGCCGACGACATCACGGTGCTCGCCTTCCGGCGGCTCGCCTCGTAGGGCTGCGCTCGCCGGCCCGCGACGGCCCTACGTCGCGAAGCGGAAGTGCAGCACGTCGCCGTCCTGCACGACGTACTCCTTGCCTTCGAGGCGCAGCCGGCCCGCGTCCCGCGCGCCGGCTTCGCCCTTGCCGGCGATGTAGTCGGCGTAGGCGATCACCTCGGCGCGGATGAAGCCCTTCTCGAAGTCGGTGTGGATCACGCCCGCCGCTTTCGGCGCGGTGTCGCCGTCATGGATGGTCCAGGCCCGGACTTCCTTCTCGCCCGCGGTGAAGTACGTGCGCAGGCCGAGCAGCCGGTAGGCCGTGTGCACCACGCGGTCGAGCCCCGGCTCCTCGAGGCCCATCGCGTGGAGCATCTCCTTGCGGTCGGCGTCCTCGAGCCCGGCCAGCTCGGCCTCGACCGCAGCCGAGACGGAGACCACCTGCGCGCCTTCTTCGGCGGCGCGCTTCGTCACCGCATCGAGCCAGGTGTTGCCCGTGAAGCCGGTCTCGGCGACGTTGGCGACGTACATCATCGGCTTGGCCGTCAGCAGGCACAGCGACTTGAGCAGCTTCTTCTCGTCGGCGGTCCACTCGAGCGCGCGCACGGGCTTGCCGTCGGCGAGCTGCGCCGCGCAGCGCTCGAGCGCCGCCAGCAGCTTCTGGGCGTCCTTGTCGCCGGTCCTGGCCGCGCGCGCGGCGCGATCCTTCGACTTCTCGACCGTGGCGAGGTCGGCCAGCGCCAGCTCGGTGGCGATCACCTCGATGTCGGAGATCGGGTCGATCTTGCCGGCGACGTGGACGACGTTCTCGTCCTCGAAGCAGCGCACGACCTGGGCGATCGCGTCGGTCTCGCGGATATGGGCCAGAAACTGGTTGCCGAGGCCCTCACCCTGCGACGCGCCGGCGACCAGGCCGGCGATGTCGACGAACTCGACGATCGCGGGCAGCGTCCGCTGCGGGTGGACGATCGCGGCCAGCGCCTGCAGGCGGGCGTCGGGCACCTCCACCACCCCCACGTTCGGCTCGATGGTGCAGAACGGGTAGTTCTCGGCCGCAATACCGGCCTTGGTGAGGGCGTTGAACAGGGTGGACTTGCCCACGTTGGGCAGGCCCACGATGCCGCACTGGAGGCTCATGGAATCCCTTCGGGAAGCGCGGGAACCGCGCGGGAGGCGA